>NZ_JADYVD010000029.1 GCF_020193575.1 Ensifer sp. IC4062 | reverse complement strand
GCGCCGAGGCCGGCGTGCTGGGTGCCTTGACCGGCATCATCGGTACGCTGCAGGCGATGGAGGCGATCAAGCTCATTACCGGGATCGGCGAGCCGCTCATTGGCCGTCTGCTGCTCTACGATGCGCTCGCGGCTGAGTTCAGCACGATACGCTATCGCCGTGGCGCGGCTTGAGGGGCACCATGAAGGTGATTCGCATCGACGGTCATTTCGATCGTTTCGAAGAATTGCTGGCGCTGATCCTCGCATCGTTCGCCTATATGGGCGGACGGATCGATCCACCTTCCTCGGCGCATGCGCTGACGCCGGAAACGCTCCGTCGCAAGGCGGAGGACGAGATCGCATTTGTTGCCCTCGCCGAGCGCGATCTCGTCGGCTGCGTGTTCTGCAAGCCGGAGCCGGATTGCCTCTATATCGGCAAGCTCGCCGTCGCGCCCTGCTCACAACGCAAGGGCGCGGGGCGGCTGCTCCTCGCCGCGGCGGAAGAAACGGCGCGCGAGCTGAAACTTCCCGCCCTGCGGCTACAGACGCGCATCGAGCTTTCCGAGAATCACGCGACTTTCGCGGCCTGGGGCTTCGTCGAGACCGGCCGTTCGGCCCATCCCGGTTTTACCCGGCCGACGTCGATCGAAATGCGGAAACGCCTGTAGCAATCCGGACGGAAACCGTTACGCACTTTTCCTGGATTGGCTCTAATCCCGCCCCGGCAGCACACGGTCCGGCGGACGGTGACCGTCGAAGAAGGTGCGGATGTTGATCACCACCTTTTCACCCATGTCGATACGGCCTTCGAGGGTCGCGGAGCTCATGTGGGGCAGGAGCACCACCTTGCCTTCGCCCGCGAGCTTGACGAGTTTGGGGCTGACCGCCGGCTCGTTCTCGAAAACATCGAGTCCGGCGCCGGCAATCTTGCCTTCCCTCAGGGACTTGATCAGCGCCGTCTCGTCGATGATACCGCCGCGCGCCGTGTTGACGATGTAGCTGTCCGGCCGCATCAGCGCGAGCCGGCGCGCCGACAGCAAATGGAAGGTCGCGGGCGTCGAGGGGCAGTTCACCGAGACGATGTCGACGCGCGCAAGCATCTGGTCGAGGCTGTCCCAATAGGTCGCCTCGAGCATTTCCTCGGTCTCGGGTTTGACCCGGTGGCGGTTGTGATAGTGGATCGAAAGTCCGAAGGCCTTGGCGCGGCGGGCGACGGCGGTGCCGATCCGGCCCATCCCGACGATACCGATGCGTTTGCCGGCGATACGGCGGCCAAGCATCCAGGTCGGCGACCAGCCCGCCCATTCGCCCTTGCGATCGGTCAGAATCTGCGCACCCTCGGCGAGCCGCCGCGGCACCGCGAGGATGAGCGCCATGGTCATGTCGGCCGTGTCTTCGGTAAGCACATTCGGGGTGTTGGTGACGGTAATGCCCCTTCGAGCAGCCGCGTCGACATCGATGTTGTCGACACCGTTCGAGAAGGCTGCAATCAGTCGCAATTGCGGCCCCGCCTGCTCGATCAGTGCAGCGTCTATCCGGTCCGTCACCGTCGGCACGAGCACATCGACCCGCTTGACCGCGGCAACCAGCTCCGGTTGCGTGCGCGGCGTGTCGTCGACATTCAGCTCTGCGTCGAAGAGTTCGCGCATGCGGGTTTCGACGACATCCGGCAGTTTCCGGGTGATGTAGACCGTTGGCTTCTTCTTGCTTGTCATCGCTATGCGCGGCCCTCGTTCACGGGTCCTTAACCAAGTTGGGTGATAGTTTCTCCCTGTAGTCGCATTTTCTACCAGACCCGGTGGCGAAGACAATTGAAAGTCACTGCCCGACACCGGATTTGCACCCCAAGCCGACGGGCCAGATCAAAGTGCGCCTTCAAGGCTTCGCTTCTATCGGAACATGAGTTTCGTCATGCGTGATGTCGTTTTCAGCTTCTCGACCGTGTTGGTAGCCGCCTGCATCGGGATTGCCGTTATGACCTCCGGCGCCTTTGCCCAGGCGGCGAAAGGTGCGAGCGGCCTGCCGCTGCCGCGCTTCGTCAGCCTGAAGGCGAAGAGCGTCAACTTACGAATCGGTCCAAGCCTCGATTACGCGGTGGCCTTCCGCTACCTCAAATCGGGCGTGCCGGTGGAAATCATCCAGGAATATGACAACTGGCGCCGCATCCGCGACGCGGACGGGACGGAAGGCTGGGTGAACCAGGCGCTCCTTTCCGGCGACCGGACTGCGCTTGCCGCACCGTGGATGCGCGGCAAGGGCGAAGGCATCTTCGTCAACCTCCGGCGCGATCCCCAAAGCACGGCGCCGATCGTGGCGCGGATGGAGCCGGGCGTCGTCCTGCAGATCGGCGAATGCAATGGCGATTGGTGCCACGCCGAAGCCCAAGGCGTCGAAGGCTGGATTGCTCAAGGCGAGATTTGGGGCGCTTATCCAGGCGAAGCCTTCAAGTAGATCGCTCCTGGCCGGCAATGGCCGTCAGTTCGCCCGGAAGCACAAAGACCGCTGTAGCACTTTGCAAGCTACGCGGTTCTATCCTTAAATCGGTTCTGATTTAAGGATACGCTGTGACCTTTCGCGTAAAACGAGCAAAACGCGGCGAAAGTCATAGCTTCGTTGGCTTTCGGCCAGACTCGAACTTCGAAATCAAATCGGCAACGAGTTCATCAACGCCCTTCGTCGCAGTGTCTATAACGAGCGGACGCGGCCCCCAATCTTCGTAGACTCGATCGATTACCTCTTTCCACGTTGGCTTTGATAGCCCCTCTACATCGGTCACCCGGGTCTCTACCCGCCGGCGATGCTCGCCTTTGTCTGAGCAAATAACCTCCACCTCGACGACTGGTGCCTGCGATCGTTGTGCTACGGCCAACCAGGCGTCTCTCGTTACCTGCAAGCTATTTACGGAATCCGCGATGACGGTGTTGCCGAGAGTGAGGTTGTCCTCAGCCACCCCGTAAGCAGCCATATACCCTGCCGGTCCGACGTCCGAGCTTGTGGCACCCGAATCCCGAATGCTCTGCTCGATCGTATCAACGCGCACATGGACTGCGTGCAGCAGCTTCGCTAAGGCGCGAGCAATTGTCGTTTTCCCGGTTCCCGGCAGGCCACCCAAAATAATGAGCATGCAGTGCTTCCAACGATCGTGAAAACCGCACTCTTGGCGACAAGTATCAGACGAGGCCCGCTTCCTTGGCGGCGGCGGCAAGCGATATCATCGGACGCGGGCCGATCTGCCTGATCACGATGCCGGCGGAGAGATTGCCGAGCTTGCTGCAGACTTCCAGCGAGCGCCCCGATGTGTAGCCGTGGAGGAATCCGGCCGCATAGAGATCGCCGGCACCGGTCGTGTCGACCACCTGCTCAATGGCGTCTGCCCTGACGCGCACGCGATCTTCGCCGCGAACGACGACGGAGCCCTCTTCGCTGAGCGTCACGGCTGCAAGCTTGCAGTCCTTCGCGAGCGCCTCGAGCGCGGCATCGAAATCCTCCGTCTCATAGAGCGCCAAGGCCTCCTGCTTGTTGGCAAAGACGATGTCGACGGTGCCAGAGCGCATCAAGTCCAGGAACTCGTCGCGATAGCGATGGACACAGAAACTGTCCGAGAGCGTCATCGCCATTTCGCGGCCGTTCGCGTGGGCAATTCGCGCTGCCGCGCGGATCGCGTCCTTGGCGCGCGGCGGGTCCCACAGATAGCCTTCGAAGTAGGTGACCTTGGATTGGGCGACGACATCCTCTTCGACGTCTTCAGGACCGAGCTCGACGCAGGCGCCGAGATAGGTGTTCATCGACCGCTCGCCGTCTTCCGTCACGAAGATCATCGAGCGGGCGGTCGGCGGCAGACTTTCGAGCGGCTTCGTCTGGAAGTAGACACCCTGCGCCCGGATATCGTGCGTGAAAATGTCGCCGAGCTGGTCGCTGGCGATCTTGCCGAAATAGGCCGCCCGTCCCCCGAAGCTCGCGACACCGGCCGCCGTGTTGCCGGCGCTCCCGCCGGAGGCCTCAACCGCCGGACCCATCCGTGAATAGAGCAACTCGGCCCGCTCCGCGTTGATGAGATTCATCGCGCCCTTGATGATACCGTTCTCCACAAGAAAGCTGTCATCGCAGCGCGCAATGATATCGACGATCGCGTTGCCGATCGTCAGCACATCGTATTTTGTCATGAACTCCGTCCGGTTTTCCTGAAATGACCGGTCTCCGTTAATACCGGTTTTCCGGCCATTTGGAAGCCAGAAGAAGCCCCAACGCGAAAACGGACCGCGATCACATCGGCAATGCCGCCGCGTCATAGGCACCAGCGAACTCCGCGCTCGGCGGAATGGGCTTGATGATATCGATCATGACCCCGTTCGGGTCGGCCGTGATGAAGTGGCGCTGACCGAAGTCCTCGTCGCAGATGGGCTTGAGTATCGGAAGCTTGGCCGCCTGGATCTCGGCATAAACCCGGTCGGGATCATCGACCTCGAAATTCAGCAGCAAACCACGAACCGGCGCCCGGGACGCTTCCGGCACGGTCTCATGGCGATAATCGAGTACGGCGAGCGTCACATGTTCGTCCTCTCTCGATTGAAGATGCATGTACCAGTCGCACGTGAAAAGCGCCTCAAAGCGCAAGTGCTTTACATAGAAATCCGACGTCGCTTGGACGTCGTCCGTCATGATGACCGGGTAGTAGCTCGTCGATTTCATGCTTTCCCTCCTGCGCTCTTTTTCATACAATCTGTATGTATCTAACTAACATACAGGCTGCATGTATGCAACAGAAATCCCTTCGCCGCTCGAACCGCGATCGATCCGACGCCACGCGAACGGCGATCCTCGATGCTGCCCGCGACCTCTTCGTCGTCCGCGGTTATGCCGACACGGCAACGCCCGACGTCGTCGCCGCAGCCGGGCTGACGCGCGGCGCGCTCTATCATCATTTCGAGGACAAGAAGGCGTTGTTTCGGGCCGTCGTCGAACGGGAGGCACGGCAGGTCGCTGCGGCGATCGAACAGTCGGGCGAGACCAACCTTTCGACGCGCGACGCGCTCATTTCCGGCGCAGCCGCTTATTTCGACGCGATGGCTACACCGGGCAGAGTGCGTCTGCTGTTGCTGGACGGCCCTGCAGTTCTCGGAGCGAGCGAGGCCGCGACAATCGACGCGGCCCACGCGCGCCGTACACTGGAGGAAGGGCTTACGGCAGCGATGGCGCCGCGCCACATTGACAACGCGGTCCTGACCGCAACGGCAATCCTACTTTCCGCCGCCTTCGACCGCGCGGCAGTCGAGATCGAGCGGGGTGCCGCCCGTGGGGTCTATCTGGAGGCAATCACGGATCTGATCGATCGTCTGATCGCGACCTGAACTGGATGCCTGCGATGGGCTAGACATCAGCCGGCAATGGGCACGACCTGCGGCGGCAGTTCGACGAGCGGAGCCGGGATATCGCAGCTCTTCTCCGGAGACTTACAGAGGTCGGCAATGACGCAACGTTCGCATTCCGGCCGGCGTGCCTTGCAGACGTAGCGACCGTGCAGGATCAGCCAATGGTGGGCGTGGTAAAGACGCGCTTTCGGAATGACGCGCAGGAGGTGGGCCTCCACCTCGTCCGGTGTTTTGCCCGGCGCCAGACGAATGCGGTTGGCGATGCGGAATATATGGGTGTCGACGGCTATAGTCGGCTGGCCGAAAGCCATCGACAAGACGACATTGGCGGTCTTGCGCCCGACGCCGGGCAGCGTCACCAGTTCTTCCCGCGTGCGGGGCACCTCGCCGCCGAAATCGGCGATCAGTTTCTCCGAAAGCGCGATGACGTTTTTCGCCTTGTTGCGGTAAAGCCCGATCGTCTTGATATAGTCCCGAAGCTTTTCCTCGCCCAACGCCAGCATCTTTTGCGGTGTATCGGCGACGGCAAAGAGGGCGCGCGTCGCCTTGTTGACGCCAGCGTCGGTTGCCTGCGCCGAAAGCGCGACCGCGACCAAGAGCGTGAACGGATTGACGTGCTCGAGTTCGCCCCTCGGTTCCGGACGCTGCACCGAGAAACGGCGGAATATCTCCTCGACCTCGGCGGCGCTGTAGGCACTGCGTCTTCGCGTCCGGGCCGGGCGAACTGTCGCTGCGTTCGATTTTGACGGTTGTTTCGGCGATTTCAGCTTCACGTTTTTCATGCTGCATCTATAGTCAATGGTTATGATCGAAGGCAACGCCGAGACCTCCATCAACGACCAGCCGATCTTCGCGGCCGAGCTTACGCCCTACCGTTCGCTTGGCCTTAAGGGATTCAAGGTCCTTCTGATGATCGCAGGCGCAATGAGCCTCATGCACATATTCGTGTTCCTGGTCATCGGTGCATGGCCGATCGTCTTTTTTTTCGGCCTGGACTTCGTTCTGCTCTTCGGCGCCTTCTGGCTCAACTACCGTTCCGCCCGCGCCCGAGAAGAAGTCAGCGTCTCGCGCACCGACGTATCCGTAAAGAAATTCACCCCATCGGGGAGAATGACCGAGCATCGCTTCAACCCCTTTTGGGCACGATTCAACATCAAGCGGCACCAAGAGATCGGCATCGTCTCGATGTGGATCGTCGGCGGCGGCCGCCAGACCGACGTGGGCTCCTTTCTCAATCGCGACGACCGCGAAACCTTCGCGCTTGCCTTTGCCCGTGCACTCGCGACCGCCCGCCGGCGCTCACATTGAGACGAAATTGCGGGCTCTTCCTGGAGTTGCTCTGTACCGACGCGTACAAGAATCGGGTGGTTATCCGCTCGCCACAGGATTACCTGTAGGCTGACAGGAGGCGATCATGAACGTTGTTACATCCATTCCGACCGACATCACTCCCGAAGGCACCGATTACGATACGGTCAGCCGCGTGATCGAGATGCTGACGGAGGATTATCGCGATCAGCCATCGCTTGAAACCGTCGCCCGACGCCTTGGACAGTCGCCGACGCAATTGCAAAAGACCTTCACCCGCTGGGCCGGACTGTCGCCCAAGGCCTTTCTCCAGGCGGTGACGCTCGATCACGCCAAACGGCTGCTGCGGCAGGAGGACATGCCGTTGCTCGAGACCAGCATCGAAGTGGGCCTGTCCGGTCCCAGCCGGTTGCATGACCTCTTCGTCACGCATGAGGCAATGTCGCCCGGCGAGTGGAAGGCGCGCGGCGCCGGGTTGACCATTCGCTACGGCTTCCACCCCTCGCCCTTCGGAACCGCGCTCGTCATGGTCACCGAGCGGGGCCTTGCCGGACTTGCCTTTGCCGATTCCGGCGAGGAGCGCTCGAGCTTCGACGACATGGCTCGGCGGTGGCCGAAGGCGAGCTATGTCGAGGACAGTGCGGCAACGGCGCGCTATGCCGCCCGCATCTTCGATCCGGAGCGCTGGTGCGCGGAGCAGCCGTTGCAAATCTTCCTGATCGGCTCGGATTTCCAGATCCGGGTGTGGCAGGCCCTTTTGAACATCCCGCTTGGGAAAGCGACCACCTATTCGAAGATCGCCGACGAGATCGGCCAACCGACCGCGTCGCGCGCCGTCGGCGCAGCCGTCGGACGCAACCCTATTTCCTTCGTCGTGCCCTGCCACCGCGCGCTCGGCAAGAGCGGGGACCTTACGGGCTATCACTGGGGCCTGACGCGCAAGCGCGCGATCCTCGGCTGGGAAGCGGGCAAGGGGTGAAACGAAAAAAGGGGCGCCGCAGCACCCCTTTGTCGATTTAAAGACGGTTCAATGCGCGCCGGACATGTCGCCCAGCACTTCCTTGGACGCGACGGTCGAATCCGCATTCAGCTTGTAGACCATCGGCACCCCGGTCGCGAGGTTGAGCTTGAGGATCTGTTCCTTAGTCAACTTGTCGAGAACCATGACAAGCGAGCGCAGCGAGTTGCCGTGGGCGGCGATCAGAACCTTCTGGCCCGAAAGAACACGCGGCAGGATATCGGTGAGATAATAGGGCCAGACACGCGCGCCGGTGTCGCGCAGGCTCTCGCCGCCCGGCGGCGGTACGTCGTAGGAGCGGCGCCAGATATGCACTTGCTCCTCACCCCATTTGGCACGCGCGTCGTCCTTGTTGAGGCCAGAGAGATCGCCGTAGTCGCGCTCGTTCAGCGCCTGGTCGCGAATGGTTTCGAGTGCGGACTGACCGACAGCGTCGAGAACGAACTGGCAGGTACGCTGGGCGCGAATAAGGGAAGAAGTGAAGGCGATATCGAACTTGATGCCGTACTCGGCGAGCGCCTTGCCGCCCGCCTTCGCTTCCTCGACGCCGAGCTCTGTCAGGTCCGGATCACGCCAGCCGGTGAACAGGTTCTTCAGGTTCCAATCGCTCTGGCCATGCCGAACGAGGACGAGGGTGCCGCTCATTTCATTTCCTCTTGAAAGATTTGAGTGTCAGTTGAGCCCGAGAACATCGAGCATGGAATAGAAGCCGGGCTTCTGGTTGCGACCCCAAAGAGCCGCCGTGACCGCGCCGCGCGCGAAGATCGAGCGATCCGTGGCGCTGTGGGAAAGAGTGACCTGCTCGCCCTCGCCCGCGAGAATGACGGAATGTTCTCCGACGACGGAGCCGCCGCGCAAAGTGGCAAAACCAATCGCTCCTTCCGGGCGTGCTCCGGTGTGACCGTCCCGTACTCGAACGGAATGATCTGCGAGCGCGATGCCGCGCCCCTTGGCCGCCGCCTCTCCGAGCAGGAGCGCCGTGCCCGACGGCGCATCGACCTTGTGCTTGTGGTGCATTTCCAGAACTTCGATGTCCCAGTCCGCCGCTTTAAGCGCGCGCGCCGCCTGCTGCACCAGCACGCCGAGAAGGTTGACCCCCAGGCTCATGTTGCCCGACTTGATGACGCGCGCGTGCCGCGCCGCTGCGCGGATCTTTGCCTCGTCGTCCGCCGAGCAGCCGGTCGTGCCGATGACGTGGACGATGCGTGCCTGCGCTGCCAGCCCGGCGAATTCGACCGTGCCCGCCGGCGACGTGAAGTCGAGAACGCCTTCTGCCTCGACGAAGGCCTCAAGCGGCTTGTCGGTAATGGCCACACCGATCGGCCCGAGCCCGGCGAGTTCGCCGGCGTCACGGCCAAGGAACGGCGAGCCCGGCCGCTCCACCGCCGCGTGGAGGCGCACGCCGGCCATGCCATGAACGATCCGGATCAGTGTCTGGCCCATTCGGCCGGCCGCGCCGACCACCACGAGCTTCATATCCGTTTCGCTCATCGTCGAATTCCCTTGGCTGTTATAGGATTGCGTCTTCCGCCATCAGATCCGAGGCGCTGCCCTGAAGATTGTGCAGCCGAGCGTAGAGACCGTCCGGACGCTGTGCAAGCTCCTCATGCGTGCCCTCCTCGACGACGCCGCCGTCCTTCATGACGATGATTTTATCGGCGTTGACGACGGTCGAAAGCCGGTGAGCGATGACGATGACCGTGCGACCGCTCATCGCCCGATCGAGCGCCTTCTGCACCGCAGCCTCAGACTCGGTGTCGAGGGCGGAGGTTGCTTCATCGAGAAGGAGGATCGGCGCATTGCGTACAAGTGCGCGAGCAATCGACAGCCGCTGGCGCTGACCGCCTGACAGCGTCACGCCGTTCTCGCCGACCGGCGTATCGTAGCCCTGCGGCTGCGCCAGGATGAAATCATGGGCGTAGGCGAGCCGCGCCGCTTCCTCGATTTCCGCGTCCGTAGCATCCGGCCGACCATAGCGAATATTGTCGCGGATCGAGCCTTCGAAGAGGTACGGTTGCTGCGAGACATAGGCAAGTCCGTTGCGCAGCGACTGCTTGGTGACCCCGGCGATGTCCTGCCCATCGATGAGAATCTGCCCCGACTTGGGGTCATAGAAGCGCGGGATAAGGCTGATGATGGTCGACTTTCCGGCACCCGAAGGGCCGACCAGCGCCGTCGTCTTGCCGCCCTCGGCGCGGAAGCTGATCCCCTTCAGGATCTCGTCGCCACTGCCGTAGGCGAAGCGCACGTCACGCAGTTCGATCGTCGCTTCGCCAAACTTGATTTCCGTTGCACCGGGACGGTCTCGTTGATGCGGCACCGTGTCGAGAATCTCGTAGATCATGCGCGCGTTGACGGCCGCGCGCTCCATCGACACCTGCAGACGCGCGAGGCGCCGTGCCGGGTCGTAGGCCATCAAGAGCGCGGTGACGAAGGCGAAGAACGCGCCCGGCGGGACGTTGCCGTAGATCGTGCGGAAAGCCGAGTAAGCGAGCACCGACGATATTGCCAGACCGGCGAAGGTTTCCGTCATCGGCGCGGTGCGTTCGCTGAGCCGCGCGATCCGGTTTGCCCGGTTTTCCGCCCGGTCGATGATGGTCTCGACCTTGCGGCGCAATTCGTTTTCCATCGTGAAAGCCTTCACGATGGAAATGCCCTGGATCGTTTCCTGCATGGCGCCGAGCACGCGGCTGTTGACTTCGACGGCCTCGCGTGTGGCCAGGCGCAGGCGCTTCGAGACATAACGCAGACCCAGAAGCAGTGGGGGCGCGACGAAGAAGACGATGAGCGAGAGCAGCCAGTCCTTGCTGAACATGACGCCAATGAGCCCGATCAGGGTCAGAAAGTCCCGGGCGATCGACGTCACCGTCATGTTCAGCACGTCGCGGATGCCGCTGACGTTCTGGCTGATCTTGGCGGCAAGCTGCGCCGAGCGCATGTCGTGGAAATAGCCGACGCTGAGCGCCATCAGATGGGCGTAAAGCCGGCGCTGATAGCGGGCGACGATATTGTTGCCTATCTTCGAGAGCGCGACCGCCTGCCCGTAGGTCGCAAGCCCCCGTAGGACGAAGGCCGCGAAGATTCCGGCGCAGATCCACAGCACGATATCGGCGCGCCTGTTGGCAAAGGCCTCGTTGATCACGCTTTCCATGATCCAGGCCGTGAAGCCGGTCGTCGCCGCCACGACCACCAGGCAGGCGATGGCAAAGGCATAGCCCCGGATGTGATCGCGGCCGTTCTCGGCAATGACGCGCCTCAGGATTCCGGTAATGGTGTCGGAATCGACTGCGCGCTGTTTTCTGTTCTTGGCGTCCAAAAAGCCCGTCTTCCCTGAGCTCGCTGCGGCGTTCCCTGTACCGGTATCGCCCGTCCGGGGCTCTATAGTGCCTCGATGCCGTTTTGGCGAGTCCCTGCGAACATTCGGCCGGTCAGCTTCTCCAGCGCCGTCCCTCCATTGCAACACCAAAGTCTCTCGGGGTGCGCGCGAAGGCGGCAAGACCGGAAAGTGCCGCCATCGGATGGACGACTGCGAACGTCGGAATGGTTCGCATCAGTGCCGAATGTGGCGCCTTGTCCTCGAAGGCCGCGCGGAATTCCGGCTGCATCAAAGCCGGCAGTATTTTCTGCGAGATGCCGCCGGCCAGGAACACGCCGCCACGGGCCATGAAGATCAGCGCCATGTCGCCGGCGACGCGACCGAGATAGGTGCTGAAAAGCGATACGGTCTCGACGGCCCCCGGATCCGAGCCGGAAAGCGCGCTGGTCGTCACCGCCGCCTGATCGGCAAGCACCGGCTCCTCGCCATTGGCGGCGCAGACCGCCCGGTAAAGATTCATGATGCCGCGGCCGCACAGAATCTGCTCGCCCGCCATTCGGCCCTCGATCGGCTCCAGGAACGGCCAGATCCGGAAGTCGCGCTCGGTGCGCGGACCGATATCGACGTGGCCGCCCTCGCCGGGCACGGGGATCCAGGTGTGCTGCGCGAAAACCAGGCCGGCGACGCCAAGCCCCGTTCCGGGACCGAGTACGACGCGCGACGTCGACGGACGGATGCTGCCCTCGCCGATCTGGACGAGGTCCTCGTCGGCCGGTGTCGCGACCGCAAGCGCCTGCGCCTCGAAGTCGTTGATGATCAGCACGTCGGCGAGACCAAGGCTCGCCAGCATGTCCTTCGGCCGAATCACCCAACCGGCATTCGTCAGCGGAATCTCGTCCCCCTTGATCGGGCCCGCGACGGCCAGAATCGCCGAGCGCGGCTGGACGGACGTCTTGTCGAGGATGCTCTTCTGCATCGCCTCCTCGATCGTCGCGAAATCGCCCGTCTTGATCGGCGGCAGTTGCTTCGGTTCGGCATAAGTATCGATCAGCAGCCCGAAGCGAGCATTCGTTCCACCGATGTCGCCGATCAATATCGGAAAGGGAAAGCCGTGGTCACTCGCATCGAGCATTGCAAAATCCGTTCTGATCGCGGTGTGGGAACTTCAACTGTGTATCAGTTGCGCCGGAAGGCGATCAACTCTTCCGCCGTTGCGCGGTTGAGCGCCATCGGGATGTCGTAGACGATCGCCAGACGCATCAGCGCCTTGACGTCGACATCATGCGGCATGGCCGTCAGCGGATCGACGAAAAAGATGAGGAAATCCACGTCGCCGGTGGCAATCATGGCGCCGATCTGCTGGTCGCCGCCGAGCGGTCCGCTTTTGAGGCGCCTGATATCGAGCCCGGGACACGCTTCGAGAACACGACCGCCAGTCGTGCCGGTGGCGACGATCTTCCATCTGGACAGCACCGCCTCGTTTGCCTTGGCAAAGGCGGCAAGATCATCCTTCTTCTGATCGTGGGCAATCAGGGCAAGACATTTCCGATCGGCCATGCTGCCTCTCCAGCGTCAATTTTAAATCGATTTGAAAGCCCTATACATGAGCATCGCGCAATTGGAAAGGCAGCAGGCCAGCGGATCGTTTTGCTGGCCCATTGAAGGCGCGGCCCAGGCGAGCTGTTATTGCAGTGCTGGGCGTGGCAGCGGAACCGGAATATTTTCCAACGGCGCCGCGGCCGCAGCGCCGATGACTGCTTCGATGCTCGTCGCGGCGGCGGGAACGGCGGTCGCGGCGCGGTAGGCCGTGCCGTAAGTCGCTTCCTGTTCGGAAGTCGGCGCCGGACCGCCGAGCACCATGGCGCAAGCCTTCGGCAGATCCGCAAGCTTCGCAAACTTCGGCTTTGGCGGCTTCTCGCCGGGCTTCTTCTTCGGCTTCGCCCATGGCGCGTCGGTGAACCACCAGGCGAGCGACTTATCGCAGCCGTCACCGGCCGGAACACGCGCCTGCCCCTTGCAGCCGACCGAACCCTCGGGGCACTTCATACGAATGTGAAAGTGATAGTCGTGGCCATAGATCGGCCGGACCTTGCCGAGCGCCGAGCGGTTGCCCTTCCAGGTGTCGCAGAGCTTTTTCTTGATCGCCGGATTGACAAAGACACGCTCCACCTGGGGATAGCTTGCGGCCATCATGATCAGTTGGGCGTGAGCGGGGGTCCATATGGACGGATCGACGGTCAGGAACTTGTTCTTCTGCAGCATCGAGGTCGCAGAAATCGATTCGCGCTCATCATAACTCAGCGTCCTTTGAGGCATCGGGGTCAGCCAGATGTCGGCGTCGAGACCGATCTGGTGGGATGCGTGCCCGGAGGTCATCGGGCCGCCGCGCGGCTGTGATATGTCGCCAAGCAAGAGGCCCGGCCAGCCGATCTTCTCGGCTGCGTCCTGCGAGAAGCGCTCGATCAGCGCGATCATTTCCGGGTGGCCCCAGCGTCGATTGCGCGACAGGCGCATTGCCTGCCAGGTCGGCCCGTCCGTCGGGATTGCGACGCCACCCGCCAGACAACCCTTCGCATAAAAACCGTAGGACGAAGGGGCCATCGCCGCCGGCAACGCCTTGGCGCCAAACAGTTCCTTCGCAGGCGTTCCATCAGCCGAAGCGGCGTCGGTCGCCAGCAGGCTCGCCCCCACGATCAAGCCCAGCATTGCCGAACCGCAGCGTCGGAAGGCAGCCGCTAATTCAAATCCCATTCCATTCCCCCGATCGGCGGCAGCGCCGGTATCCCATGCGGTCTGCCTTCACCCCTATCCCGAATCATCGCACTTGCCCAAAGCTACAGCGCCGCGCGTCCGACGCGCAAAGGTCGCTGTAGCACTTTGAACCTGCTGCGTGATTTTGTCCTTAAATCGATCCCGATTTAAGGAATCATGCAGTAGCGACTCACCCGGATGTGACTCAAAAATTTCGCCTGATTTTGGGCAAGTCCTGTCAATTGCCCAGATTTCGCCTATTCTGGTTCGAAAGATTATCGAACGATAAGGGGAAGCAACTGGATGCTGGATTTAAGCGGTATTGTGAAGACGAAACTGGCGACCGCACTTCTGGCGATACCTCTGCTCTTACCGCTCGGCGCGCGCGCCCAGGAACAGCCCACCTGGCACCATGGTCTTTCGTTGGTCGGCGAGCTCAAATATCCACCGGGCTTCGAACGCTTCGACTATGTGAACCCCGACGCCCCGAAAGGCGGCGACGTCCGGCTCTCGCAGACGGGGACCTTCGACACGTTCAATCCGCTCCTCGAAAAGGGTGAGGCGGCTGTGGGGCTGGCACTCGTTTTCGACACGCTGATGAAGCCTGCCGGCGACGAAATTTCAACGGCCTATGGTCTGCTTGCCGAAAGCGTTTCGTTCCCGGACGACATATCGTCCGCCACATTCCGCCTGAGGAAGGAAGCGAAGTGGTCGGACGGCAAACCGGTGACACCGGAAGACGTCATCTTTAGCTTCGTAAAGGGCAAGGAGCTCAATCCGCTTTACCAAAGCTATTACAAGCATGTCGTCGGAGCGGACAAGACCGGCGAGCATGAAGTGACGTTCCGCTTCGACGAGAAGAACAATCGCGAGCTGCCCCACATCCTTGGCCAGATCCTGATTGTCCCGAAGCACTGGTGGGAAGCGCCCGGCCCGGACGGCAAGCCGCGCGATATCACTCGCACGACGCTGGAACCGGTGATCGGCTCGGGTCCCTATCGAATCGCCTCGTTTTCGGCCGGATCGAGGATCCGTTACGAGCGGCGGGACGACTATTGGGGCGCAAATCTCAACGTCAATGTCGGCCAGAACAATTTCGGTTCCATCACCTACACATTCTTCGGCGACAGCGGCGTCGAGTTCGAGGCCTTCCGGGCCGGCGACATCGACTTCTGGCGCGAGACCCAGGCGCGCCGGTGGGCGACCGGTTATGACTTTCCGGCCGTCAAGGAAGGACACATAAAGCGCGAGGAGGTGCCGTTCAGGGCGACCGGCGTGATGCAGGCGCTGGTGCCGAACATGCGCCGCAAGCCATTTGATGACGAGCGTGTCCGCGAGGCCCTGAACTATGCGCTCGACTTCGAGGAGTTGAACCGCACCGTCTTCTTCGATCAGTACACGCGCGTGAACAGCTATTTCTTCCTGACGGAACTGGCCTCCACCGGGCTGCCTGAGGGTCTCGAGCTGGAAATCCTGAACGAGGTCAAGGACAAGGTTCCACCCGAGGTCTTCACGACGCCCTACGCCAATCCAGTCGGCGGCACGCCACAGAGCGCGCGCGACAACCTGCGCAAGGCGATCGCTCTCCTGAAGGAGGCCGGCTTCGAGCTCAAAGGCAACCGCATGGTGAATACGGCGACCGGCAGGCCGTTCTCTTTCGAGATTCTCTTGAGCAGTCCGATGCTGGAGCGGGTCGTGCTGCCCTATGCTCAAAATCTCAAGCGGATCGGCATCGAGGCGAGTGTGCGCACCGTCGATCCATCGCAATATACGAACCGGGAGCGGACCTTTGACTACGACATGACGTGGGAAGTCTGGGGACAGACCCTGAGCCCGGGGAATGAACAGGAGGACTTCTGGGGTTCGAAATCGGCCTCGCGGGAGGGTTCGAGAAATTATGCCGGCATCAGCGATCCGGGCGTCGACGCCCTGATCAATCGCGTCATTTTCGCCAAGGATCGCGAGACGCTCGTTGCCGCCACGAAGGCGCTCGACCGGGTTCTTCTCGCCCACCATTACGTCGTGCCGCTCTACTACCCGAAGGCAGCAAACATCGCCTATCGCGATACGATCGGCAGGCCGCCGGAATTGCCGAAATATGCGATCGGCTTTCCGGACATCTGGTGGTCGTCGGCCGCCGCCAAGCAATGAGACCCTTGCGCTCGAGCTGGCTCTCGATTCCAAATGCAAAAAGCGAATCACTTAAATACGGCGGTGGCCGGGCTCGAAACGCACGGCAGGGAGTAACAGGGATTGAGACGAAATAGACGGCAAGCCGAAGCACCGCGGATCGGCGCGATCCGCGGTAAAACGATGCCGAGGTTGGCCTGATGGGTGCCTATATCCTGCGTCGGTTGCTCTTGATGATCCCGACGATCATCGGGATCATGGCCATCTCCTTCGCCGTCGTCCAGTTCGCGCCGGGCGGGCCGGTGGAGCAGGTGATATCGGAGCTGACGAATGCCGCCGGATCGGACCGGCTCACCGGCGGCGGTGGTGATCTGCTCCAGAGTGGCGGCGACGAGGGCGGCCGATATCGCGGGGCGCAAGGCCTCGATCCCGAATTCATCGCAAAGCTCGAGAAACAGTTCGGCTTCGACAAGCCGCCGCTCGAACGCTTCCTGACGATGATGTGGAACTATGCCCGCTTCGATTTCGGCGAAAGCTTCTTCCGCAACACGTCCGTCGTCGATCTCATCATCGACAAGATGCCGGTCTCCATCTCGCTTGGCGTGTGGATCCTTATCTTTTCCTACGCCATTTCGATCCCGCTTGGCATCAGGAAGGCCGTCACCGACGGTTCCACTTTCGATGTCTGGACGTCCGGCATCATCATTATCGGCTATGCCGTACCGGGCTTCCTCTTCGGCATCCTGTTGATCGTGGTTTTCGCAGGCGGATCCTTCTTCGACTGGTTCCCTCTGCGCGGCCTGGTCTCGGACAATTTCTCTGAGCTCCCCTGGTGGCAGAAGATCCTCGACTATTTCTGGCACATGACGCTGCCGCTAATCACGCTGCTGCTTTCGGCCTTCGCGACGACGACGCTGCTTACCAAGAACTCCTTCATCGACGAGATCAAGAAGCAGTATGTGACGACGGCGCGGGCGAAAGGGTTGGCAGAGCGGCAAGTGCTTTACGGCCACGTCTTCCGCAATGCCATGCTGATTATCATCGCCGGCTTTCCCGGTGCCTTCATCTCCGCCTTCTTCACCGGTTCGCTTTTGATCGAATACATCTTCTCCCTCGATGGGCTCGGCCGGCTCGGCTATGACGCCGTCGTCAAACGCGACTACCCGATCGTCTTCGCGACGCTCTACATCTTCTCGCTGATGGGCCTCTTCGTCAGCCTCATCTCCGACCTGATCTACACCTGGGTCGATCCGCGCATCGACTTCGAGCGGAGGGACGTCTGATGAGTACCGTCACGATGGCTCCCGGTCAGGGGAGGGCTCCCACCAAAGGCTGGCTGACGCCAATCGGCCAGCGGCGCTGGCAGAACTTCAAGGCCAACCGCCGCGGCTACTGGTCGTTCTGGATGTTTCTCGTGCTCTTCGGCCTCAGCCTGTTCGCGGAGTTCATCGCCAACGACAAGCCGCTCATTGCCTCATACAAGGGCGAGATTCTTTTTCCGGTTGTGATCAACTATCCCGAGGAGAAGTTCGGCGGATTTCTTGCCGAAACGGACTACCGTTCGGACTTCATCCGTGACGAGATCGAGGCCAATGGCTGGATGATCTGGCCGCCGATCCGCTATTCCTACCAGACGGTCAACTCGAACATTCCCCATTCGGCACCGACGCCGCCTTTCTGGCTGATGAGCAAGGAGGAGCGCTGCTCCGCCTACCCGCAGGGCGCCGCCGATCCGGGCTGCACGCTCGGCAACCTCAACTGGCTCGGCACCGACGACCAGGCGCGCGACGTGATGGCCCGGATGATCTACGGTTTCCGCATCTCCGTGCTGTTCGGCCTCCTGCTCACGATCGCCTCTGCCGTGATCGGGGTTTCCGCCGGCGCCGTCCAGGGGTATTTCGGCGGCTGGACCGACCTCCTTTTGCAGCGTTTCATCGAGATCTGGTCGTCGATGCCGGTGCTCTACATCCTGCTGATCATCGCGGCTATCCTGCCGCCCGGATTCTTCATCCTGCTCGGCATCATGCTGCTTTTCTCCTGGGTCGGCTTCGTGGGTGTGGTCAGGGCTGAGTTTCTGAGGGCCCGCAACTTCGAATATGTGAACGCTGCACGCGCGCTCGGCGTCGGCAACGGTACGATCATGTACCGTCATCTGCTGCCGAACGCGATGGTCGCCACGCTCACCTTCCTGCCCTTCATTCTCTCCGGCTCGATCACCACGCTGACGTCGCTCGACTTTCTCGGCTTCGGCATGCCGCCGGGTTCGCCTTCGCTCGGCGAGATGATCGCCCAGGGCAAATCCAACCTCCAGGCGCCATGGCTGGGGCTGACGGCCTTCGCAGCCATGTCGGTCATGCTTTCGCTCTTGATCTTCGTCGGCGAAGCGACACGCGACGCCTTCGACCCAAGAAAGACGTTCCGGTGAGCGCGACGATGACAGAGCCCCTTCTTTCCGTTCGCGATCTCTCCGTCGCCTTCCATCAGGGCGGCGAGACGTCGGTCGCGGTCGACCACATTTCCTTCGACATCAAGCGCGGCGAGACGGTGGCGCTCGTCGGCGAGTCCGGATCGGGTAAGTCGGTTTCAGCGAATTCGATCCTGAAGCTGCTGCCCTATCCGGCCGCGAGCCACCCGAGCGGCGAGATCTTCTTCAACGGCAAGGATCTCCTGAAGGCGAGCGACGCGGAACTACGCCATGTCCGCGGCAACGACATCACGATGATCTTCCAGGAGCCGATGACGTCGCTGAACCCGCTGCACACCATCGAGCAGCAGATCGGCGAGATCCTCGATCTTCACCAGGGCATCGAGGGCGCCGCCGCGCGGGCTAAAACGCTGGAGCTCCTGAATCAGGTGGGCATCCGCGAAGCGGAAAAGCGCCTCGGCGCCTATCCGCACCAGCTTTCCGGCGGCCAGCGGCAGCGCGTCATGATCGCCATGGCGCTTGCCAACCGGCCGGAACTGCTGATCGCCGACGAGCCGACGACGGCGCTCGACGTCACCGTGCAGGCGCAGATCCTGGAACTTCTGAAATCGCTCAAGGATGAGCACGGCATGTCCATGCTCTTCATCACCCATGACCTCGGAATCGTGCGCAAGATCGCCGACCGGGTCTGCGTCATGACCAAGGGCAAGATCGTTGAAACCGGCCCTACGGCAGAAATATTCGCCAACCCGCAGCACGCCTATACACGGCATCTGCTCGCCTCCGAGCCCAAGGGTGAGCCGCCGCCTTCCGACGCCTCAAAGCCGATCGTCATCGAGGCCCGGGACGTGAAGGTCTGGTTTCCGATCAAGGCGGGCTTCATGCGCCGTGTCGTCGATCACGTCAAAGCGGTAGACGGCGTCGATCTGACGCTGCGCGCCGGCCAGACGCTCGGCGTCGTCGGTGAGTCCGGCTCGGGCAAGACGACGCTGGGTCTCGCGCTGACGCGCCTCATCTCGTCCAAGGGCCGCATCGCCTTTGTCGGCAAGGACATCGACTCCTACAGCTTCAGCGAAATGCGGCCGCTCAGAAACAGGATGCAGGTGGTCTTCCAGGATCCCTACGGCTCGCTCAGCCCGCGCATGTCGATTGCCGACATCATCGGCGAGGGGCTGAAGATCCATGAAAGCGCCCTCTCCGGCGAGGAACGCGACGCGCGCGTCGCGGCCGCCCTTCAGGAGGTCGGACTCGATCCGGCAACCCGGTGGCGCTATCCGCACGAATTTTCCGGCGGCCAGCGGCAGCGCATCGCGATTGCCCGCGCCATGGTGCTGAAGCCGCAATTCGTCATGCTCGACGAGCCGACCTCGGCGCTCGACATGAGCGTACAGGCGCAGGTGGTCGACCTGCTGCGCGAACTTCAGCGCAAACACAATCTCGCCTATCTGTTCATCAGCCACGATCTTAAGGTCGTGCGCGCACTTGCCAACGAGATGATCGTCATGCGGCTCGGCAAGGTGGTCGAACAGGGACCAGCCGAGCGTATCTTCGAGGCGCCAGGCGAAGACTACACCAAGGCTTTGATGGCTGCCGCCTTCAATCTCGAAGCCGTCAATCTCTCCGCCATTCGTCAATAGAGTTCCAGAGTTCCCAAGAATGCCCGCCAAAAGTCCCGTCATCGTCGACCTGAAATTCATTCCGGAGGAGGTGGAGGCTGCCCTCAATGGCGCTTTTCCCGATCGCGAGGTGATCAATCGCGCGGATCCGGCGCAGAGGGACCGCGATCTCACCGGCATCGACTACGCGGTGGTCTGGAAATCGGCGCCGGATCTCTTTTCGCGCGCACCCGACCTGAAAGTGGTCTTTTCCGGCGGCGCCGGCGTCGACCACGTTTTGACGCTGCCGGGCCTGCCGGACGTACCGCTCGTGCGCTTCGTCGACCGGACGCTGACCACACGCATGAGCGAATGGGTCGTCATGCAGTGTCTCCTGCACCTGCGCCAACACCGCGCCTACGAGGCCTTGGCCCGGATGCGGGAATGGCGAGACCTCATCCAGCCGGAGGCTGCCGACGTCACCGTCGGCATCATGGGCATGGGCGTGCTCGGCCAGGACGCCGCCCGCAAGCTCGCGATGATGGGCTTCAACGTGATCGGCTGGTCGCGAACCAAGCGGGCGACCGAGGGGATGGACACCTTCGGCGCCGCCGATCTCGATGCCTTCCTGGCACGCACGGACTTCCTCGTCGGTCTGCTGCCACTGACGGCGGAAACCAAAGGCATCTTCAACGCCGACCTGTTCGCAAAGCTCAGCCGCAAGGGGCCGTTTGGGGCGCCGGTGTTCATCAACGCCGGACGCGGCGGCAGCCAGGTCGAAGCGGACATCCTGCAATGCCTCGATGCCGGTGTGCTTGCGGCGGCGTCGCTCGACGTGTTTGAGGAGGAGCCTCTCTCGCCGGGCAGCCGCTTCTGGACCATGCCAAATGTCTACGTGACGCCGCACGTCGCCGCCTCATCCGATATCAAGGCGCTTTTTGCCCATGTCGAAGAGCAGATCGTCCGGTTCGAAAGCGGCATGCCGCTACAGCACGTAGTCGATAGATTAGCCGGCTATTGAAACTTTACGAAGATCGGATCTACCGCTGCGGTTTGCCCCTTATGCGCCCTTCCACCTTCTCCCCGCAAGCGGAGAGAAGGAAAGGTGCCGCGACGCCTCAGTCCCCTCTCGTCCGCGTGTGGAGGAGAGGGTTAGGTGAGGGGCAACTCCGCAGACTCTCATGTCCATGGGGCCAGGAAAAATCGCCCGACCTACGGCCGGCGGTAGCTGGTCGGCTGGTCATAGAGCCAGCCGATGCGGCGGATCGCGTCTTCCAGCCCCTCGCGGGCGACTGTCATGGTATGGCCGTTGGCGTGAACCAGCGTCTTCTCGTCCTCCATGATCGCCACGTGGCCTTTCCAGAAGACGAGGTCGCCGCGGACGAGCTCTTCGCGGCTTATGGTGCGGCCAAGCCCGCGCGCCTGCATATCGGAGTCGCGCGGCGCATGACTTCCCACCATCTGCATCGCAAGCTGCACGAGGCCGGAGCAGTCGATCCCAAAACCGGATCGGCCGCCCCAGAGATAGGGGGTTTCGAGAAAGCGCGTCGCAACGCTGACATAGTCGCCGGCGAGTGCCTCAGCGACCGGGACGCAATGGTTCGCGATGACGGCCAACCCGCCGTCCAACAGGAAGTACCGCGTGCCACGAATTTCGGTTTCGCCGACGACACGCACACGGCTCCCCATGGAAAGAGCAAGAGCCTGGGGGAAGCGCAGATCGGCGCCGCGGTAGACGAATGTTCTCGGCACCGCGACGATGTGGGTTGCCGGCGCATTCGAAGAACTCAGCACTGCCTCAGGCACATAGCCGACATAGCCGTCGAGATCGGCCTTGACCCATGCCCAGCCGCCCGCGACGTCCAGCACACGCGCGGTTTCCCCGTAAAGCAATTCGGTGTCGGTCCCGCATTCCAGGTCGGGCCTTGCCCGTAGCGGCGTCACGGAGACGGAGACGGTCGCGGGCGTGCCTTCGACATAGCGCTGGGCTTCGACAACGCCGCGCAGGCGCTCCTCTGCGAGATCATCGCGATAGGCATTGAGGCGGCGGTCAGGTAATTGCGACATGGGCAAACTCACAAGGGCAGATTTCGACCCTGATTGATGATCAAATCGCCGAATTTTTCAAGATAAAGTGAACCTTCGACCGTGCGCTTGATGACGACGTTGCGCCGGTCGCGCTCGTCGCGCACCCGATCGACCAAGCCGAGCGCGCCCATGGTATCGAGTGCGCGGGTGATGACCGGCTTCGTGACGCCAAGCGTCGCGGCAAGGCCTCTGACCGTGTGCGGCGGCGGAACGAGGTAGATCTGCAGGAGGATCGCCATCTGGCGCAGCGTCAGGTCGCGGCTGTCAACTCGCACCTGCGCGAGCGATACGGCGTGCCAGAGTCCGAGCGCCTGCGAGGGGGTAAGCTCAACCGGCAAGGGAAACTCCTGCGTTGACGACGTCGCCGGCAGCATAGCCAGGCGATCGTTACGCAAGCGTTTCTTTTGTGTGCCGATTGTTGGCGCCCCCTCATCCGCCTGCCTGCACCTGCTGCCGGCAAGCGGGGCGGAGGCACAAGCCACGAACGCCCCGCGCCACCCCCTATGACCTCAGAGAAAGCGGCGACACGGCGCCGCACGTCCCTTCTCCCGGCTTGCGGCGAAAAGGTCGCGGCAGCGGGATGAGAAGGGAGAGGCTGATGACCTACCCCGCGATCCGGCCGATATGATGATAAAGCGCCCGAATTGCCTGCGCTTCGCCACCGATCGGAGAATGCGGGCGTTCGGCCTGTGCCCAGCCGAAAATATCGAAATGCACCCAGCTCTTCGCATTGGTGACGAAGCGCTTGAGGAAGAGCGCCGCAGTGATCGATCCGGCCATCCCGCCGGAGGGGGCGTTGGTGAGATCGGCTATCCGCGCGGAAACATCCTTGTCATAGCCCATATGGAGCGGCATCCGCCACATCGGGTCGTCGACGCTGAGGCTCGCCTCGGCAAGATCATGGGCAAGCGCGCCGTCGTCGGTGAAGAACGGCGGCAGATCGGGACCGAGCGCGACGCGGGCAGCGCCCGTCAACGTCGCCATGTCGATGATGAGGTCGGTCTTCTCCTCGTCGGCATAGGCGAGCGCATCGGCCAGAATCAGCCGGCCCTCGGCATCGGTATTGTCGATCTGCACCGTCAAGCCCTTTCGGCTCCGGTAGATGTCGCCCGGACGGAAGGCGTTCGAGGAAATCGAATTCTCGACCACGGGAACGATGACGCGCAGATCGACTTTCAGCTTGGCATCCATGATCATCAGCGCGAGACCCATGACGTTGGCGGCACCGCCCATGTCCTTCTTCATGAGCAGCATCGATGAGGCCGGCTTGATGTCGAGGCCGCCGGTGTCGAAGCAGACGCCCTTGCCGACCAGCGTCACGCGTCGGTGCCCCTTCTTGCCCCAACGCATCTCGAGAAGCCGCGGCGCCTCGGCGCTGGCCCGGCCGACCGTGTGCACCAGCGGGAAATTCTGCGCTAGCAGCGCCTCGCCCGATATCACCGACACATCGGCCTTGTAGTGGGCGGCAAGCGCCCGGAAGGCTCCCTCCAGCGCCTCCGGCCCCATGTCGTTTGTCGGCGTGTTGATGAGGTCGCGCGCCAAAAAGACTCCGGCAAGCTGCCTCTTGATGTCAGTGGCATCTGCGTCGGCGGGGATGAGCAGTGTCGGTGCCTGCGCCTTGGCGGACTTGTAGCGCTCAAAGCGATAGGAACCGAGCCCGTAGCCGAGCGCCAGCCGGTTGGCGGTCAAGGGCGCAGTCTCGATATGCCACTTGCCGGCAGGCAGTGCGCGGGCGAGCTTGCCCGTCAGGAACGGCGCTTCCGACGGATTAGCGCCGAGACCGAACAGCGCGCCACCGAGCTGGCCATCGGACGACGGAATGAGAAGAACGGCACCGGACTCCGCCTTGAACCCCGCCTTCTTCGCCCAATCGAGCGCGATCGGATCGATGCTCCCCGTTTCGATATGCGCCGGCGTCACCGCGAAGATCGGCAGCGTCTTGCCGTTGCTGGTGTTGAACGGCGACGGCCGCTCGATGAACTGATAGGGAGCCATGGAAGTCCTCGACTGACAGAAACGGATTGCGCGATTAACGCTCCGTTAGGGTTAACAGATTATTGCTGGAGTGAAAGTTGCGCCGTTGATGTTGGGAGTTCCGGTGCGTACGCATGCTGGGGGCACCACTCATGACCACTGAAGCCACTTCCCTACTCCCTCGTCTCATTCAGGGGACTGCCGTCGCGCTTGTCGCGCTGTCGATCGCCGGCTGCGCCGGCCAACAGAAGAAGGAGCTCACCACCGGCTCGATCCCGACGCTTTCGAAACCTGTGCAGTCGATGAACGCAACCGAGTTGTCGCAGGCGGCGGAAAGCATAGGACAGGCCTATGAGCGCAACCCCAAGGATCGCGAAGCGGGCCTCAACTACGCAAACCTGTTGCGCATGACCGGCCGCAACGAGCAGGCGCTTGCGGTCATGCAGCAGGTGGCGATCAACCATCCTTCGGACCGCGAAGTTCTGGGTGCCTACGGCAAGGCGCAGGC
The DNA here is from genome assembly GCF_020193575.1 of Ensifer sp. IC4062. GTDB lineage: Bacteria > Pseudomonadota > Alphaproteobacteria > Rhizobiales > Rhizobiaceae > Sinorhizobium. The sequence goes on along the minus strand of NZ_JADYVD010000029.1, from coordinate 72,169 downwards.
CGCAGCCGGCCAGCTCGAACAGGCATTGGCGACGATCAGCCGGGCACAAACGCCGGACCGTCCGGATTGGAAGCTGAAATCGGCGGAGGGCGCCGTCCTCGACCAGCTCGGCCGGTCGTCGGAAGCGCGCCTCAAATACCGCGAGGCCCTAGACCTTCGTCCCAACGAACCCTCGGTACTCTCCAATCTCGGCATGTCCTATCTGCTGACGAAGGATCTCAGGACCGCCGAAACCTATCTCAAGTCGGCGGTCGATCAGCCCGGCGCCGACAGCAGCGTGCGGCAAAACCTTGCGCTCGCTGTCGGTCTCCAGGGACGCTTCCAGGAAGCCGAAACGATCGCCCGCCAGGAATTGACCGCAGAGCAGGCCGAAGCCAACGTCGCCTATCTGAGGTCCATGCTGTCACAGCAGGGCGCCTGGAAGCAGCTCGCCAAGGCCGACGACGGGAATACCAATTAGGCCAAGGCATTTTTGCCTTTGCCGCGGACGCCCCACCGCCAAAACACAGGCCTCGCCCCCTCATCCCGCCTGCCGGCCACCTTCACCCCGCAACCGGGGCGAAGGAAACTCGCGGCCCGCCTAAGTCCCCTCTCCCGGCTGCGGAAGGGTAGTGAGCGATCAGCATGTGCGCTGCGTCGACCCGAACTGAGACGGATCCAATCCGCTTTGACTGCGCCTAAAACTTGTCCGCGACCTGTATCCCCGCGGGGCCGAGGATGACGGCGACGAGAACCGGCAGGAAGAAAAGGATCATCGGGACGGTGAGCTTCGGCGGCAGAGCCGCCGCCTTTTTTTCCGCCGCATTCATGCGCTGGTCGCGGCTTTCCTGCGCCAGCACGCGCAAGGCCTGCGCCACGGGGGTGCCGTAACGATCGGCCTGGATCAATGCCTGGGTCACCGACTTCACATCCTCGATACCGGTACGCAGGCCGAGATTTTCGAGTGCGACGCGCCGATCCGGCAGGAACGAGAGCTCGGCCGTCGTCAGCACGAGCTCTTCGGCGAGCGGTGGCGACTGCGCCGCGATCTCGTCGGCAACGCGGCGCATGGCAAGCTCCATGGAGACGCCTGATTCGACGCAGATCAGCAAAAGGTCCAGTGCGTCTGGCCAGGCACGGCGGATCGAATGCTGGCGCTTGGAGACGGCATTGGCGATGAAGATATTCGGCGCATAGAACCCGAGATAGGCAAAGCCCACGGCGAAGAGAAGCCGGAGCATAAGCGGTTTGTCGGCAAAATTCTCCAGGACGAAGATGTAGACGACTGCCACGATCAGGAACAGGAAAGGCAGGCAGAAGCGGGCAAAGAGAAAGGTATTGAGCGCGTTTTGCGATCGATAGCCTGCCGTCTTCAGGCGGTTAACCGTGTTTTCGTCGACGAGTGCCTTCTTTAGATTCAGCCGTTCGACGATCTGCCGCACCGACGTGTTGTTCTGCGCTCGGAGGCTCGCTTTACCGCTGGCGGCCTCGGCGGTCATGCGTGCGCGCTCGCGGGCGCGTATCTGCTCGCGTTCGGTCGCCACCGATTTCATCCGCTTCGTCAAATCGCCTTGCTCGAAGAAGGGAACGACAAGCGAATAGAACGTCGCCAGCACCGCCATCGAGACCAGGACGGCGATGACGATGTTCGGATCGGTCAGCGTTTTTACCCAGGCATCCACCGAAGCACCCTCAAATGTCGAAATTGATCATGTTGCGCATCATGAAGATGCCGATGCTCATCCAGACGGCGGAGGCACCCATTATGAGGTGGCCGCGCGGGTCGGTGAAGAGAATCGTCATGTATTCGGGAGACGTGAGGTAAACGAGCGTCGCAACGATGACGGGCAGCGCACCGATGATGCAGGCGGATGCCTTGGCCTCCATGGACAGGGCGCTGACTTTTGCCTTCATCTTCTTGCGCTCGCGCAGCACCTTCGAGAGATTGCCGAGCGCTTCCGACAGGTTGCCGCCCGCCTGCGCCTGAATGGCGATCACGATCGCGAAGAAATTCACCTCCGACAGCGGTATGTTCTGGATCATGCGAGCACAGGCTTCCGGCACGGTGAGGCCGACCTGCTGGGATTCGACGACGCGACGGAATTCCGTCTTGACCGGTTCCTGTCCATCGCTTGCAATCAGCCGCAACGCGTCGTTCAGAGGCAGACCGGACTTGATCGAGCGGACCATGACATCGAGCGCGTTCGGAAATTCTTCCAGGAATTTCTTGCAGCGTCGCTTGATCATGAAGCCGACGATCCAGCGCGGCAAACCGGCAGCGGCGATCAGCGCGACGCCGAGGGCGATCAGCAATTTGCCGCTGGCAACGAATGTCAACAGAAGGGCAAACAGGCCAAAGATGGCACTGAACAAATAAAACTGCGGCACGGACATGGAAAGGTTGGCCTGCGCCAACCGCATCTTCATCGACGGAGCGGCCTTCGCCGATTTTTCCTGCTGCTTCTTTTCGAGTTCCTTCAGCGAATCCTGGACGGATTTGCGCCGTTTCGACATCTCGTTGACGCGATCGCGCGCCGCCTTGATCTTGGTCCGATCCGTCTCGGCAGCACTGACCCGGCGGAAGCGGCCTTCGGCCTTCTTCTCGTTCTCGATCCGCGAGAAGAGCACACCGTAGGCGAGCGCCGCCGCAGCAACCGCGACGAGGCCAGCCAATGCCAGAACGGTGATGTCGATGCCGAACATCGTCGAACCTGTTTCCTTACGTCAGCGGATTGCGAAGCCGTTCTTCGCTCTCCCTCTGGATCATTTCATCGCTTTCCTTAGAGCAGTGATATGATCTAACCCATTGAAATTAAGCAATTCCGGACGGAAAACCGTTACACACCCTTCCTGGGATTGCTCTAGTTCTTTTCCATCGCGTCGAGCGTCGCGGCGAGCCGCTTATCCTCGTTGAAATAGCGCGCGCGATCCCAGAAATGCGGCCGGCCGATGCCGGTCGAGACGTGCCTACCGATGATCCGGCCATTGGCGTCCTCGCCGTCGATCTCGTAGCGCATCAGGTCCTGCGTGATGATCACGTCGCCTTCCATCCCGACCACTTCCGTGATGTGCGTGATCCGGCGGGATCCGTCGCGCAGGCGCGAAGCCTGGATGATGACGTCGATCGAGCCCGCGATGATTTCACGAACCGTCTTGGCCGGCAGCGTGTAGCCGCCCATGGCAATCATCGATTCCATGCGGCTGAGACACTCCCGCGGCGTATTGGCGTGGATCGTACCCATCGAACCGTCGTGACCGGTGTTCATCGCCTGAAGCAAGTCGAAGACCTCCGGGCCGCGCACTTCGCCGACGATGATACGCTCTGGGCGCATGCGCAGGCAGTTCTTGATGAGATCCCGCATGGTGATCTCGCCCTCGCCCTCGATGTTCGGCGGACGGGTTTCGAGGCGCACCACGTGGGGCTGCTGAAGCTGCAGTTCGGCCGAATCCTCGCAAGTGATCACCCGCTCGTCGCTGTCGATGTAGCGCGTGAGACAATTGAGCAGCGTCGTCTTGCCCGAGCCGGTGCCGCCGGAGATGACGATGTTGCAGCGGACGCGGCCGATGATCTGCAGGAGGACGGCGCCCTCCGGCGTGATCGATCCGAAGCGCACCAGTTGTTCCAGCGTCAGTTTGTCCTTCTTGAACTTGCGTATCGTGAGCGCCGTGCCATCGATCGCGAGCGGTGGGGCAATGACGTTGACGCGCGATCCATCGGGCAGGCGCGCGTCGCAGATCGGGCTCGATTCGTCGACGCGGCGGCCCACTTGGCTTACGATGCGCTGGCAGATCGACAGCAATTGCGCGTTGTCGCGAAAGCGGATTTCCGACTCCTGCACCTTGCCGCCGACTTCGATGAAGGTCTGGCCGGCACCATTTACCATGATGTCGGCAATATCGTCGCGCGCAAGCAGCGGCTCCAGCGGCCCATATCCGAGTACGTCGTTGCAGATGTCGTCGAGCAGTTCCTCCTGCTCGGCAATCGACATCGCGAAATTCTTGATGGTGATGATATCGTTGACGATGTCGCGAATTTCTTCGCGCGCGCTTTCGGTGTCGAGCTTTGAGAGCTGCGAAAGGTCGATCGTGTCAATCAGCGCAGAGAAGACCTGCGATTTGGTATCGTAGTAGTCCTCGTCCCGGGCCGCGCGCCGGCGCGTCGGCGAAGCCGCCGGTTGCGGACGAACCGGTGCGACAACGGCTTCGGCGAGAACGGGCGCTGTCAGTCGCTCCGCAGCGATCGGCTGCGCGGCCGGCATGGGCGGCGGAGCCACAGGGCCTGTTACGCCTGTCTTGCCAAAACCTTCATTTCCGCGTTTGCCAAACATCACTTCAATCCGGTTGCTTCATTGCCTACCGCCCGCGCAGCCGGGCAAGCACCTTGCCGAGTCCCGCCTTGCGCGCCTTCTTGATCGTCGCGCGTCCAGTCAGGAGGTGTGCGATCTGCGAGAAAGTCTCGGCAACGGGAGACTTCTTGTCGATTTCCGCAATCATGCGTCCGCTGTTGGAGGCGTTGCCGAAAAGAACGGCATCAAAGGGGATGATGGCGGCGGCCTCCAACTCGAGCGACTCGCAGAACTCGTTCGGCGCGATCTCTGGCCGCTTCGGCATGCCCACCTGGTTCAAGATAAGGTGCGGCGCCTTGTCGTTCGGACGAATTTTCTTCAGCGCGTCAAAGAGGTTCTTGGTGTTTCTGAGGCTGGCGAGATCCGGAACGGCGGTAACGACCACCTCGTCGGCCTCGGCCAGAACCGAGCGTGTCCAATCGGACCAGATATGTGGCACGTCGAGGACCGAAACGGGCGCGCTGCGCTGCAGAATTTCGAGGATCGGATGGAATGCGCCTGCCTCGAAGTCGTAGGCGCGATCGAGCATCGAAGGTGCGGCGAGTAATGACAAATGCTCGGAACACTTCGTCAGAAGACGATCGAGGAAGACTTCATCCAGTCTGTCGGGCGCAAAGACCGCTTCCGAAATGCCCTGCGGCGGATCCTGGTCGAAATCGATATTCGCCGTTCCATAAGGCAGGTCGAGGTCGGCGAGAATTGTCTCTGTCGAAAACAGATTGGAAATGCCCCAGGCGCAATTGTGGGCAATGATCGATGAGCCGCAGCCGCCCTTGGCACCGATGAAAGCAAGGCTGCGACCCAAAGGCTCAGCCTCTGGGTCGACGAAGATCGCCGAAATGGCCGTCAGGACATCCGCCATCGACACCGGGGCAACCATGTACTCGGAAATGCCGTGACGGATCAGATCGCGATAGAGCGCAATGTCGTTGTGGCGGCCGATGATGATCACTTTGGTGCTGGGGTCGCAGACTTCCGCCAAGGGCCCGAGTTCGGCGAGCAACGAATTCGGCTCGGTGCCGGTTTCCAGGATGATTAGATTTGGCGTGGACACGCTGGCGAACATGTTGGCGGCGGCGGCGATGCTGCCGCCGGTGATCCGAAAGCTAACCTTCGCCATGCGGCGATCCTGACCGCAGCGCTCCATGAGCCGCAGCACCGCGTCGCTCTCGCAGAACGCATGGATCGAAATGCGCGGCAGCGGTCTCAGCTGGTCGAGGTCACCCGGCCGCGCTGCGTCGACGGAGAAGTCCGCTGCTCCGCCGCTGTCGATGCTGTATTCAATGGCGCTCATCGCTTTTCCTCGGGCCGGCCCATCAATTGAAGATGATTGTCGTGCCGCCGTTGTCCGTGTCCGTGCCGCGCCAGGTGTTGATCACTTGGCCACGCTGCTCGGCATCGATCGGCGACATCTGGCGCGGGCCAATGAGATCCGTCGGGTTGGCGATCTGGGCGGCGAGATTGGACTGGCTGGCACAACCGAAGTTGTAGTAGTTGCGGTTTTGGAGGGTATTGAGCGTCAGATCTTCCGGCCATTCGCCGCAGGGTGCGGTCTGTGCGGCAATCGCGACATAGCTCAGGCGAATGGGTGCCGCGTCGCCGGTTGCACTGGCTTCGTAGCTCGTTTCGATCACCCTCTTCGCCGGCACACCAACCGCGGCCAGCTGACGCCGGATATCCTTGCGGACGATCTGGGCGGCATGGCTGTTGGCCGATCCGCGCGGCAGCACGATCTGGATCACGCCGGTCGACGCGTTGCGGTATTCCGCGGCAAACCCGCGGATGACGTCGCGCGTCCCTTGGTGTAACCGCGTATCGCCCGATGCGACCGGAATGTCGATCGTCCGCTCGGCCTCGGCGATGACGATGGGGTGCCGTGTGCGATAATCGTCCGGGATCACGCCGGTCGCCAGCTTGTCCTTGCTGCCGCAGCTTGCAAGCAGCCCGGCAACGATGGCGAGCATGAGCATGCGACCCGTCGAGCGGGCGGGATGACGGCTTCGGTCGAGGAACATCCGGGGCTGCCTTTCAGGACTGTTCTGCGTTGTGCTTCGCTTGTGCATGACCCGACCTATTTGTAGATGAAGCCGACATTGCCGTGGTAACGACCGACAGGGGCCGGCGCCTCCGCACGTCCGTAGATCCGGTTGACGCGACCAAGGAAGAAGCTTTCGAGGTCGTTGGCCGGATTGAAGTTGTCGTCGGGACGCGAGAGTGCTGTGCGGGCGACCGGGCGCACCAGATAGGGCGTCGCGATGATCACGAGTTCCGTCTCGTTGCGCTGGAAATCCTTGCTGCGGAACAGCGTGCCCAAGATCGGGATCTTGGATGCAGCCGGCAGACCCGACATCGCCTGACGGATATTGTCCTGGACCAGGCCTGCGATGACGATGGAACCGCCGGAGGGCAGTTCGACGCTCGTCGAAGCTTCGCGCCGGCGAATGCCGAGGAAGGTCTGCCCGGGTATGGCGTTTTTGTTATTACCCGTGACCACCGAGCCTTCATAGGTCGGCTCGGACACATCCGTCTCGATCGCCAGACTTATACGGCCTGGGCCTAGCACGACGGGCTTAAAATTGAGACGAATGCCGTACTCGACGTCCTGTACTTCACGGGTGACCACCGGTCTAGTCACTCCCGTAGCCTCGTCCTTTTCGTCTGTAACGCTCTGTACGCCGGCAAGCCTGAATTCGCCACCAACGTAGAACTTGGCCTCCTGGCCGGAAATCGCGGTGAGACTCGGCTCGGCAAGCGTCCGCATCACGCCGGCCTGTTCCATGGCGTTGATATAGCTCGCGATCGTCGTGGGACCGATCGATCCCCTTATGAGAGCGTTCGCCCCCACACCGATCGCGTCACCGAGATTGGCAGGGTTGCGGAAGTCGATGCCGCTTTCGCCGTCGCCGATACTGCCGTTGAAGCCCAGTTGTTTCAACACCTGCCTGCTCACTTCCGCAACCGTGACTTTGAGCGTCACCTGGTCGTCACCTTCGATCGTCAGCAAGTTGACGATCTGGGAGGTCTGGCGATCTTCGGCGAAGATATCCGCGTCGCCGTTGTTGCCCTGTGCAGTGATATTGCGGGTCGTCGCCTCACCGCCTTTGAGGAAGGCCTTTGCCAAATCGACGGCTTTGGTCGAGTCGAGCGGCGTGCGGACCGTGCCGGTCAGAACGACGTTATCAGAGATAATTTCGACATTGATGTCCGCATCCGGAATGAAGCGCCGCAGGTTTGCTTCGAGGCCGGCGACGTCACGCTCGACCGCAATTTCGAGGCTGACGATTTCCTCGCCATTCGGCCCGAAGACGAAAATATTCGTCTGGCCGACGGCCTTGCCGAACAGATAAATGCGCCGGGAGGTGCGGGTGACCGCATCGGCGAGAGAGGGATCGGCCACCAGGATGTCGTGGGCGTCGGTCGGGAGATCGACGACGACGGCCTTGTTGAGGCCGAGACTGATTGTTTTTTTGACGCCCGGACCGCTGTTTGCGATTCTCACGACCGACGATGCGGCCGCCTCAGCCGCAGGAACGACCGGCAGCGCCATGCCCGAGAATGTCAGGCAGAACGACAGGCCCGCTGCGATCGACGTCCGAAATATGTTTCCGTTCCGCTTCACCTTGCGCCCCGCTCGATCTTCATTTCTGGTCCTGGACGGCGGCAGCATCGTTCTTGACGATGGAGCCAGACTTAATGACTTGAATGCTCGGCTGGCCGTCACCGCTCAGAAGATAGTCGGCAGCGTTCGTATCGGCCTCCTGCGCATCGGCGACACTGCGAAGCGCCAGAGAAATGCGCTCGGCCATCTGCTGTGCAACCGTCATGACCTTGGATTGATCGGGCGTCAGCTCCAGCGTCGCGGTCGTACCGACCACCGATTTCGAACCGTCGTCCTTCTCTTCGACCTGCTGATCGATCGCCAGCACCCGGACGTTGCTAAGCACGGTCTCGGTCAGATAGATGCCGTCATTCTCGGACTTCCGCACCATGATGACGTCGACGCGGTCGTTCGGCAGGATGAAGCCGCCCGCGCCGGTAGCAACGGTGATTTCTGTTGCGACGGCCCGCTTTCCCGCGGGAAGCAGCGACGACATGATCCGGCTCGAGGAATCGGCGATTTTTTCCTGGCGTACCGGCTCGCCGCTGAAGATCGGCAGACGCACGACGGCGCCTGAAAGATCGTCGACCGCACGCGGACGGTTTTCCTCGGTAATCAGTCCTTCGACGATGCCGTCTTTTGGCCAGGCCATCCAATGGATCGAGTCAGCTCCGAGGCGCGAACCGACCGGCAGGCTCTTGCTGGCGACAAGTACATTGACCGTCGGCGCATGTTCGATGACCGGTTCGGCGATTTGCGGTGCGGGGCCACGGGTCAGCTTCATCGCGAGCAGCCCGGCCATGGCAGCCGAAATCACGGCCACCGCCAGAATGATAATGCGCACCGGTTTCATGATCGTCCCCAAGCCCCGAGAATGCCCCTCGGCCAGATTGATCAGGAATTGGTGTAATTATGGTTAACGAACCGGATATGGACCTGGTTAACGAATGCTTGCGCGGATCGATTCCGCGAGCGGCAGACGGGCTTCTATGAAAGCTGCGCGAAGGCGACCTGCATCAGCGGCGATGAGGGATAGGCCGCAAAGGCGCCAAGCGCGATGGCTACGCCGTACGGGATCTTCTTGGCAGTCAGAAGCAGGGACGGCACCGGGATGCCGGTGGCGAGAATCGTGCTCTCCTGCTTTCTGAGGAACAGAACGGCGAGCGTCAGCATGCCCCCAAAAATGGACACGTAAAGAAGGAACTCTACAAGCGAGAGGTCGAGGCCGAACCAGATGGCGCTTGCAGTCAAGAGCTTGGCATCGCCCCCGCCCATGACGTTTGTCGCGAACAGGCAGAAGCAGACGAGAAACACCGCTGCAGCAGCCGCAAGGTGCAGGCCGATCTGCGCGAGACCAAGCCCGGCCAACGGCGAGACGATGGCGAATGCACCCAAGAGGATCCCAGACACGCGATTGGGAATCGTCATGGTGAAAAGATCCGAAAACGCTGCAAAAGCGAGGCAAAGGGGAAAGACCACAAAAATCACAGCCTCGGCCACGGCTTCATCTCCTACGCGTTAAAACAGATGCCCTTGCCGTCGATGGCTACGTCCGGCGAAAAAGACAGGAGCCGCCCCACGCATGGGGCGGCTCCTCATCGATATCAGCAACAACGGCCCCAAACCTTACGGCGCTGTCTTGTTGTTGGCGTCTGTCAGCTTGGTGCCGAGGCCGCCGAAGGTCGTGTTGAGCGAAGTACCGAGCGTGGTGGCACCGGCGATCAGCGCGACCGAGATCAGGGCCGCGATCAGGCCGTATTCAATGGCCGTTGCACCGGACTCGTCCTTCAGCAGGCGTGCGAGAATCGTCTTCATGGTCATCCCCTAGTTCACGTGTCGTTCAACACGTCCTCGACCGTTAGCGGCAATTGCTAGGTTACGGTGCGGTCTTGTTGACTGCGGTCGTGAGCTTGGTGCCAAGACCCCCAAATGTCGTGTTCAGCGAGTTGCCGAGCGTTCCCGCACCGGCGATCAGGGCGACAGAGATCAGGGCTGCGATCAGGCCGTATTCGATTGCCGTCGCGCCGGACTCGTCCTTCATCAGGCGAGCGAAAATGGTCTTCATGGTGGTTCTCCTACTTCACGTGTTTGTTGTTCAGCACTTCCGCCAACTGTTTGCCGTTGATCGGATGTGAGGACGCTACAGGCGGCGAATTGCCATCGGCTTAAGGAAACCGGTTACCGTGAAGTTAAGCGGCCATCCCGATTTCTTGGGTAAATGTTCGACAAAGGGATCTCTTAAAATGCCGCGCGTCCGCGTAACGTTTCATTCACCAAAAGAGGCGAAGATGCGCCAGATATCTCATCAGGAAACACCATGGACACGTCCCTCCCGCACAAGTGGATCGCCACGCTTACATTTGGCGCTGCGCTCGTCGCCGTGTTCGCCCCTGTCGCCACGCATGCTCAGGAAGAGATGATGCGTGTCTATATGGATCACGCGCGCGTACTGAAGCTCGACCGGCCCGTGAGCAAGGTGATCATCGGCAATTCGGAAGTCGCGGATGCGACGGTCGCGGACTCGAAGACGATCGTGCTGACGGGGCGCAGCTTCGGCACGACCAATCTCGTGATCCTCGATCAGGACGGGAACGCCATTGTCGACGAACGCATTCTGGTCTCAATCGACGAGGGCAATACCGTACGTGTTTACAAACAAACTTCGCGCACGGTCCTTTCCTGCACGCCCAACTGCGAGCGCCATGCCGAGCGTCAAGTACCGGCTGCAAGCACCAATTGATCTGATCGCCGGAATTTAAGATCGCTAAAATTCTCCCCGCCGCCGCAAACGAAATTTCAACGATCCTGCTCTATTTTTCGCCGATCGGACGTTGCTTGACGGAACGGCGCAATGGCGAGTGAGCAAAAGACATCATCTTGGCGCCGCGGCGCGCCGTGCGGCCTGTTTCGCCGCCTCCTCGGTGACAGAAGGGGCGCGACGGCGATCGAGTTCGCGCTCCTGGTTCTCCCCTTCTGCGTGATTGTCTTTGCGTCGATCGAAACCTTCGTCGCCTTTGCCGGCGAGCAACTGCTCGCCAACGCGACCGACACGCTGGCGCGGAAAATCCGCACCGGGCAGATTTCGTTCGAGGACAGCAGCAAGCCCGGCTACATGACGAAAGAGCAATTCCGCCAAGCCTTCTGCGACGAGATTGCCATCCTGATGCCCTGTTCGGCGACCGAAGCGACCGAGCCCAACAAGCTCTATCTCGATGTCCGGAATATTACGGATCTCACGCAGTTTCCGACAGCGGTCCCAAGGGTTGGTTCTTCCTCGTCCTCTGACCTGGACACCGGCAGTTTCAAGTTTACGCCAGGAGGCGCCGGAGCTTTTACCATGGTGCGCGCCTATTACCGCTGGGAAGTGATAACCGACCTTATCCGGCCCTATGTCACGGACCTACGCCCTGCAGGCAGCAGCATGCCCCGGGACTTCCTGATGGTCGCAACTGCAACGTTCCGCAACGAAAACTACTGAGGACGCCATGACACGCTTGCATGGATTTTCGTTTGCACGGCGCGCCTTGGGATCGTTGTCGGCGGTTGTTCGGGACCGGCGCGGCGTAGGCGGAGTGGAATTTGCCATCATCGCGCCACTGCTGCTCATGCTCTACATCGGCGCCTTCGAGATTTCGCTTGGCTTCACCGTGGCCCGCAAGGTCTCGCGCGCATCGAGCGCCGTCGCCGACATCGTCTCGCAGCAGACCGATGTCAACAAAGCGCTGCTGGACAATATGAAGCATGTCGCGCTGAGCATCGTGGCGCCCTACAACAGTTCGGGTTATTCGCTGAAGATCACCGGCATACAGGTCACCGGCACGACCAGCGGGAAAGTCGTATGGTCGCGGGACCAGAACGGGGCAACACCCTATGCCGTCGACTCGACCGCCACGGTCCCTGCCGAACTCGACGCGGTGAACGCCTTCGTCGTACGCACCGAGCTCGTCGTGCCGCACGACCTCCTGCTCTTTGCTCCGGGGCTTGAGAGCAGCACGCTGAAGACGATCGATCTCTCCAAGACGTCCTATTATCGCCAGCGCTTTGGCGAGACGATCAAATGTACGGACTGCTGACAGCCGCTTGACGGCGTCAATTGCATTGCGCGCCTCGCCGCGCTATTCCTCCCGGATTGCGCGGATCACGCCCGCGCGGCAAGCAGCACCGGATCGTGGTCCTTCGTGACGCGCTCCGGATAACCGGGTGTTTCATGGCGCGAGCATTCCTTTTCGTACTCGATTCCTTCGGCATCGGCGGCGCGCCGGATGCCGAAGCCTTCGGCGACCTTGGGGCTGACACGCTCGGGCATATCGCCGAGTTCTGCGCAGCCGGCGCCGGTGATCGCGCAGGTCTGCGCGAAGGGCCGCTGCAATTGCCGAATATGTCCGCCCTTGGGCTGATGCACGCAGCGAAACTCGCGACCGGGCGCCTGCCGGCCGGCATGCCGCTACCGGAGCGGGTCTACGGCGTCTACGGCGCCGCCAGCGAAACCTCGCGCGGCAAGGACACACCATCCGGCCATTGGGAAATCGCCGGCACGCCGGTGATGTTCGACTGGGGCTACTTCCCCGCGGAGGGAGACGCCTTTCCCGCCGAGCTGGTCGAGGCGATCTGCCGTGAGGGCGATGTTCCCGGCATCCTCGGCAACTGCCATGCCTCCGGTACCGAAATCATCGCCCGGTTTGGCGAGGAGCATAGGCGGAGCGGAAAACCGATCTGTTACACCTCGTCCGATTCCGTCTTCCAGATCGCCGCGCATGAGCAGAGCTTCGGGCTCGATCGGTTGCTTGAACTCTGTCAGGTGGTCCGCCGGCTCGTCGACGACTACAATATCGGTCGCGTCATCGCCCGCCCGTTCGTCGGCGACAATGCGCAAAATTTCACCCGCACCGGCAACCGCCGCGACTATTCAGTGCTGCCGCCGGAGCCGACGGTTCTCGACCGATTGAAAGAGGCCGGACGCAAGGTGCATGCCGTCGGCAAGATCGGCGATATCTTCGCGCATCAGGGCGTGACGAAGCTCAGCAAGGCCAATGGCAACATGGCGCTGTTCGATGCCAGCCTCGCGGCAATCGAAGAGGCCGAGGACGGCGATCTCGTTTTCACCAACTTCGTCGACTTCGATATGCTCTATGGTCATCGCCGCGATGTGCCAGGTTATGCCGCCGCCCTCGAAGCCTTCGATCAGCGCCTACCGGACCTCGACCGTCGCCTCAAGCCTGGCGATATCGTCATCCTGACCGCCGATCACGGTTGCGACCCGACCTGGCGGGGGACAGACCACACGCGTGAACGCGTGCCGGTGCTGATGTTCGGCCCCTCGTTGCGCAGCCGCTCCTTCGGTGTGGCAAACACATTCGCGCATATCGGCGAGACCGTTGCCAGACACCTCGGCATCGCGCCCGGCCCGCATGGGAGAAGCCTCATTTGACCCTTCATCTGAAGAAAGCCGAACTGCATTGCCACATCGAGGGCGCGACTCCGCCGGAACTCGCGCTGAGGCAAGCCAGGAAATACGGAGTCGACACCAGCGCGATCATCCGCGACAAAGCCTACGTCTGGGACGATTTCACCAGTTTCGTGAAATGCTACGACGCCGTCGCATCACTGTTTCGGACCGAAGGCGACTACGCGCTTCTGGCCGAGGCTTATCTCACCGAGCTCGCCGAAGCGGGCACGATCTACAGCGAGATCATCGTTTCGCCGGACCATGGCAACACGGTCGGCCTCGGTGCCGACGCCTACATTGAAGGTCTTGCCGCTGGCATGGATGCGGCAAAGGCGAAGACCGGGATCGAATCGCGTATGCTGATCACCGGCATCCGCCACCTCGGGCCGGAAGCAGTCATCAGGACCGCTGAATACGCGGCCAGGCTACGGCATCCGCTCGTTACCGGCTTCAACCTGGCGGGCGAAGAAAGGATGCACAGCGTTGCCGAGTTTGCCCGCGCCTTCGATATCGTCCGCGATGCGGACCTCGGGCTCACGATCCACGCCGGCGAACTTTCCGGCGCTTTCAGCGTGCGCGACGCATTGGATCACGTAAGGCCAACTCGGATCAGCCACGGCGTGCGGGCGATCGAGGACGAAGACCTCGTAAAGCGGCTGGCGGACGAGGGCGTCGTTCTTGAAGTCTGCCCCGGCTCCAACATTTCGCTACAGGTCTTCCCGGATTTCGCATCTCATCCTCTCAAGGCGCTGTACACGGCTGGTGTCCGCGTCACGCTCAACTCCGACGATCCGCCGTTCTTCCACACGTCGCTTGCGCAGGAATATGACATCGCGTCGACGGTCATGGGTTTCGAGGACAGCGAGATAAATGGGATGACGAGAACGGCGATCGAGGCCGCCTTCGTCGACGAGGCGACAAGGCAGAGGCTGTTGGCTGCTCTCTAAACGGTCCCGCTCGGCGAAGACTGGGAAGGGCGCCTCAACGCCCTTGCAGGGTCGCCTCTTTCCATGGAAAAGAGGGCGGACACGCAAAAAATTCAGGGGAAGTGCCATGGACGGCGTTACAGTGATCGATCATCCGCTTGTGCAACACAAGCTGACCATCATGCGCAAGAAGGAAACGTCGACGGCGGGCTTTCGCAGGCTGCTTAGGGAAATCTCGACGCTGCTCTGCTACGAGGTGACGCGCGACCTCGAACTCACCATGGAGCGCATCGAAACACCGATGATGGAGACCGACGCGCCCATTCTCGAGGGCAAGAAGCTCGTCTTCGCGTCGATCCTGCGCGCCGGCAATGGCCTGCTCGAGGGCATGCTCGAACTCGTGCCTTCGGCGCGCGTCTCGCATATCGGCGTCTATCGCGACCATGAGACGCTGCAGCCGGTCGAATATTATTTCAAAGCGCCGGAAAGCCTGTCGGAGCGTCTCGTCATCGTCGTCGACCCGATGCTCGCCACTGGCAATTCGTCGATCGCCGCCATCGACAAGCTGAAGGAACGCGGCGCGAAGAACATCCGCTTTCTCTGCCTGCTCGCGGCGCCGGAAGGCATCCTCAACTTTCAGTCTGCTCACCCCGACGTAGCGATTTTCACGGCCGCGATCGACAGCCACCTCAACGAAAAGGGCTACATCATGCCCGGTCTGGGTGATGCGGGTGACCGCATGTATGGAACCAAATAGTTTCCCTTTCTTAACCACATGATCAGGCATCGACACGGCCGTCGGAGTTTCCGGCGGCTTTTTTGCATCCCGTTAGTCATCATCTGTTCAGATGGTGGAGCGCGTGCGGTCGCTTGCGAAGCCGCGTTAACGGCCGGAGAGCTGAGCCATGATCACACGTCTACTTGTCTTTGCCGGCGGCCTCGCCCTTGTCGCATTGGTCGTTCCCGATCTCGCGTCCAGCTATCTCGAACGACAGAACGAAGCGACGGCGCAGGACGCTCAGCGCGCCGCGCCCGTTACCGCCGCCAAATATGCGAGCGGCAAAAGCATCGTCCTTGAAGCCGATCCAGCCGGCCATTTCTTCGGCACGTTTCGCATCAATGGGCGCGCGGAACGGGGACTCGTCGACACCGGCGCAAGCACAATTGCGATCAACACTTCGGCCGCACGCCGCTTCGGCATTTCCGTCGGTAGTCTCGCATTCAGCGCGCGGGCGCAGACGGCCAACGGCATCGTCGAGGCAGCCTATGTCAGTCTGGATCGCGTCGAGATCGGCGGCATCACGCTCAAGAATGTCGATGCCATGGTCCTTCCCGACAACGCGCTTTCCGGCATGCTCGTCGGCATGAGTTTCCTGAGCCGGCTATCGTCCTATCGTGTCGAGAATGGTGCGCTGCATCTCGTCAGGTGATGCGGGCAACAATCACCGGGCGCGGATCCGGCCTCTGGTCGCCGATCGTGTAGAGCGCCGCAACCCTTTTCGCTATGTCGTCGGCCGTATTGCGATCGGCCGCATGGACGAATGCGATCGGCTCACCCTTGCTCACGTTCGTACCGAGCGGGCGCAGACCGGCAAGCCCGACGCTGTGATCGATCGTGTCGTCGGGACGCGTCCGTCCGCCGCCAAGCGCAATCACCGCCATTCCCAGTTCGCGCGTCTCGCAAGCCGCCAGATAGCCGTCCTGGCTTGCCTCCACAGCCGCCACAACCGACGCCTTTCTAAGATAGGCCTGCGGTCGGTCGACAAAGTCGCTCGGCCCTCCGAGCAGATGGACCATACGGCCGAAACGCTCCATCGCGGCACCGCTTTCAAGCGCGCGGCGTGCCATCGCTTCTCCCTGATCCGGGTTGGACGCCAGACCCGCGGCGGCGAGCATTTCCGCTGCAAACGCCATGACCACCGCGTCAAGGCGCGTACCTTTCTTCTCACCGCGCAGATAAGCAAGGCAGTTGTCGATTTCGAGTGCATTTCCGGCCGCGTCCGCGAGCGGCTCGTTCATGTCGGTGACCAGGGCCGAAGTACGCACGCCGGCACCGTTCGCGACATCCACAAGCGAGCGCACGAGGATCTCCGTCTCGTCGGCATCGGTCAGGAGAGAGCCGTTGCCGAACTTCACGTCGAGCAAGAGCGACTGGAGCCCCGCGGCAAGCTTCTTCGAGAGAATGGAAGCGGTGATCAGCGGCACCGAATCGACCGTCGCAGTCACGTCGCGGATGGCGTAGAGGCGCTTGTCCGCCGGCGCGAGGTTCGCCGTCTGACCGATAATGGCGCAACCGACCTCGTCGACCACTTTGCGAAAGAGAGCCGAGGCAGGCTGGATGTTGTAACCCGGAATCGATTCGAGCTTGTCCAGCGTGCCGCCCGTATGGCCGAGGCCTCTGCCGGATATCATCGGCACCGCGGCGCCGCAGGCAGCAACGACGGGTGCCAGCATCAGCGAGACATTGTCGCCGACGCCGCCGGTCGAATGCTTGTCGACGATCGGGCGGTCGAGAGCACTCCAGTCGAGCGTGTCGCCGGAATCGCGCATCGCCACCGTCAGCGCCACGCATTCGTCGCGGCTCATGCCGGAAAACCACACGGCCATCGCGAAGGCGGCAACCTGGCCTTCCGAGATGGAACCGTCGGCAATGCCTTTGACGAAGCTGGCGATATCGGCCGCGTCAAGCTGACCGCCGTTCCTCTTTTCGCGGATCACTTCCTGTGGGAGCATGGTCAGGCCGCCGTTCAGGCTTCGCTTGCAATCATCTCTTTGAGGATAGCGGCCAGCCGCGTGCCGCCGACCGGCGCCATATCCTTCGTCTCGTGGTGGCTGAGTTCCGCGCCGGTCATGCCCGCGGCGAAATTGGTGATCACGGAGGCAGCGGCAACTCGCAATCCGAAAAAGCGGGCCAGGATCACCTCGGGAACGGTGGACATGCCGACCGCGTCCGCCCCGAGAATGCGCGCCATCCTGATTTCGGCCGGCGTCTCGAAACTCGGACCGGAGAACCACATGTAGACGCCGCTCTGAAGCGGAATGCCGAGACGAGCCGCAGCCTTTTGCATCCGCTCGGCAAGCTCTGCGTCATAGGCGTTCGTCATACCGACGAAACGGTCGTCGCTCTCGACGCCGATCAGCGGGTTGGAGCCGGAAAAGCCGATATGATCGGCGATGCGCATCACCGACCCCGGCGGCAAATCCTCCCGCAGCGATCCGGCCGAATTGGTCAGGATGAGGCTTTCGATGCCGAGACGCGTCAGCGCCTCGATCGGTGCGCGCATCGCATTGGCGTCACCGCGTTCGTAGTAATGTACCCGGCCGGAGAGCATCGCGACGGGCACGCCACCAAGCTTGCCCGCCACCAACTCGCCGGCATGGCCCGAGACGCCCCCTAGGGGAAAACCCGGAATCTCTGCATAGGGGACGCGGATCGCTCCCTCCATGGCCTCCACCAGCGCGCCTAACCCGGAGCCGAGCACAATCCCATAGCGTGGTGCAAACCCGCTAAGCTTGGCCTTGAGGAATTCCGCCGCGTCGTTCATCCGAGGATCTCTGTTTCGAAGCTGTGTGGAAGGAGGTCGGAGAGCGCGAGGGTTTTCTTCACACCTGTCTCGTCGCAAAGATAGATGCGCGTGCTCGCGCCGGAGAACTCCGCCAACCGCTGCCGGCAGCCGCCGCAGGGCGGACAGAGCGCAAGTTTCTCGGCGACAACGGCAACTTCCATGATCTTGCGTTGACCGGCCATGACCATGTGGCTGATCGCCGTTGTCTCGGCACACCAGCCCTCTGGGAACGACAGGTTTTCGATATTCGCGCCGGTGTAGATATTGCCGTCCTCCGCGCGGATGGCAGCACCCACCGGGAACTTGGAATAGGGCGCATGCGCCTTTGCCATGGCTTCCCGCGCGGCGACGAACAGATCGTTTTCCATCATGGTTAGCGCTCCTTCACGTAAGGTACGCCGCCCGCCTTGGGCGGTATCGCCTTGCCGATAAAGCCGGCAAGCAGGATGACCGTCAGAATGTAAGGCAACGCCTGCATCAACTGCACCGGTACCTGGCCGACGAGCGGCAGGGGTGTGCCTTGCAGACGGATGGCAAGGGCATCGAGGAAACCGAAGAGCAGGCAGGCGAGCATGACGTTCTTGGGTCGCCACTTGGCGAAGATCAAGGCCGCCAGCGCGATGTAGCCCTTACCTGCCGTCATGCCCTTGACGAAACCGGCCGTCATGGCGAGCGACAGGTAGGCGCCGGCAAAGCCGCAGAGAATGCCGCAGCAGATGACCGCGCGGTAGCGCAGCCAGATCACCGATATGCCTGCCGTGTCGACTGCGCCCGGATTCTCGCCGACGGCGCGCAGCCTCAGGCCGAAACGCATGCGATAGAGGATCCACCAGCTTATCGGCACCATGGCGAAGGCAAGATAAGTGAGCAGAAAATGGCCGGAGAGCAGGTCCGCATAGATCGGCCCGAGGATCGGCACTTCCCGCGCCGCGTCGGCGCCGGGGAAATTGACGATCTGGAATCTGGCGCCCTCGGCAAGTGCGGGCGTGCGGCCGCCCTGGCGGAACCAGGCCTCGCCAAGGATCACGGTGGAACCGGCGACGATGAAATTGATCGCGACACCCGAGACGATCTGGTTGCCACGCTGGGTAATCGAGGCATAACCGTGGACGAGCGACAGGAGCACTGAGATCAGGATCGCGGCGATAAGGCCGATCCAGACCGATTGGGTCACGGCCGCGGCGGCGCCGGCGGCGAAGGCAGCACCGAGCATCTTGCCTTCGAGACCGATATCGAAGACGCCGGCCCGCTCGGTGAAGAGCCCGGCAAGCGCCGCAAAGACCAGCGGCACGGAGACCCGGATCGTCGATTCCAGGAGCACGACGAGGACGTGGAAGAAATCCATGGCTTCAGGCTCCCTTTGTCTGGACGACAGCGGCCGCGCGCTGGCCCCGCATCGCGAAGACACGGGTAATCGCAGGGCGGAACATGTTTTCGAGCGCACCGGCAAAGAGGATGACGAGGCCTTGGATGATGACGATCATGTCGCGTGAGATCGACGGCATTTCGAAAGCGATTTCCGCCCCGCCCTGATAAAGGACGCCGAAGAGGATGGCGGCAGGAATGATGCCGCCCGGATGGGAGCGGCCCATCAGCGCCACGGCGATACCGACGAAGCCTGCCCCCTGGACGAAATCGAGTTGCATGCGGAATTGTTCGCCCATGATCGGGTTCAGCGCCATCATGCCGGCAAGCCCGCCCGAGATCATCATGGCGATGACCGTGATGCGACTTTCGCGGATGCCGGCATAGCGCGCGGCGGACGGGCTGTGGCCCATGGTCCGCATCTCGTAGCCGAGCTTCGTGCGCCAGATCAGCACCCAGACAGCAAAGGCCGCCACCAGCGCCAGCAGGAAGGAAATGTTGAACGGCGCCGTACCGATGTTCAGTCCGAAGATCGACAAAAGCCAGTCGAGTTTCGGCAGTTGCCCGCCCTCGGCGAAAGTGCGCGTCTGCGGCGCCATCGAGCCGAGCGGCTTCAGGACGCGCGTCAGCAAGTAGACCATCAGACTCGAGGCAATGAAGTTGAACATGATGGTGGTGATGACGATATGGCTGCCGCGCTTGGCCTGCAGCCAGCCGGGCAGGAACGCCCAGAGCGCGCCAAAGAAGGCCGAACCAACGATCGCGATCGGGAAGACCACATACCAGGGCATGGTCTGATCCAACCAGAGGCAGGCGAGCGCCACCCCGATGCCGCCGACATATGCTTGCCCCTCGCCGCCGATATTGAAGAGCCCGCAGTGGAACGCCACGGCGACGGCAAGACCGGTAAAGATGAAGGTCGTCGCATAGTAGAGCGTGAAGCCGATATATTCGCCGCGACCGAAGGCGCCGTTGATCAGGTGATAGGCGGCCTCGAATGGATTCTCGCCGACGAGCAAGACGACAAGTCCGGCGACGATGAAGGCGACGGCAAGATTGATCAGCGGGACCAGACCGTATTCGACCCAGCCCGGAAGCTTTGCGTAAGGGGTGCTCATTCTGCGGCCTCCTTGCGACCTTCGACACCGGCCATCAAGAGGCCGAGTTCGCCCTCGGTCGCATCGGGGCTGCGCTCGCCGACGACACGCCCGGCGAACATCACGAGAATGCGGTCGGAAAGCGCGCGGATCTCATCGAGTTCGACGGAGACGAGCAGGACGGCCTTGCCCTGGTCGCGCATCTCAATGATCCGCTTGTGGATGAATTCGATGGCGCCGACGTCGACGCCGCGGGTCGGCTGGCCGATGATCAGTACGTCCGGTCCGCGCTCCATTTCGCGCGCCAGCACGATCTTCTGCTGATTGCCGCCGGAGAAATTGGCTGTCTTTAACCGCGCGTTCGGCGGGCGGATGTCGTATTTGGCGATCTTCTCCTCGGCATCCTTGCGGATCGCGTCGATGTTCAGGAAGACGCCGTTCAGGTAGCGCGGGTCGTTGTGGTAGCCAAGAATGGCGTTCTCGCTCTCCTCGAACTTCAGCACGAGACCGACATGATGGCGATCCTCCGGCACGTGGGCCAGCCCGCGAGCTCTGAGCGCGGCGGGATCCCTATGGCCCGTCACGTCGACGGACTCGCCGTTGAGCAGTACCGTTCCGGTGGTCGCCTTGCGGATGCCGGCGATCGCTTCGAGCAGTTCCGATTGGCCATTGCCCGCAACGCCGGCAATGCCGACGATCTCGCCCGCCCGTACGTCGAACGTGACGTCGTCGACCATGGTCACGCCGCGGCTGTCCTTGACCGTCAAACCCTGAACCGAAAGCTTCACGTCGCCGGGTGTGCCCTCGCCCTTCTGGACGCGCAACAGCACGCGACGGCCAACCATGAGTTCCGCGAGTTCTTCGACTGACGTCTCGCCGGTCGTACGGGTCGCAACCATCTCGCCGCGACGCATCACCGAAACCTCGTCGGTGATCGCCATGATCTCACGCAGCTTGTGCGTGATGAGGATGATCGTCTTTCCCTGGGCCTTGAGCTGCCCGAGGATGCGGAAGAGATGATCGGCCTCGGCCGGCGTCAGCACGCCGGTCGGCTCGTCGAGGATCAGGATATCGGCCTTGCGGTAGAGCGCCTTCAGGATTTCCACACGCTGCTGGAGACCGACCGGCAGTTCCTCGATCAGCGCATCGGGATTGACCTCGAGCGCATATTCCTTCTCCAGCCGCTTCAGCTCTTGCCGCGCCTTGGCGATGCCCTTGTTGAGGATCTGGCTGTCCTCGGCACCGAGCATGACGTTTTCGAGCACGGTGAAGTTCTCGACCAGCATGAAATGCTGGTGCACCATGCCGATGCCGGCGGAGATTGCCGCATTCGGGTCGCGGATCGTAATCGGCCGCCCATCGACGATGATCTCGCCGCTATCGGCCTGATAGAAGCCATAGAGGATCGACATCAAGGTCGACTTACCGGCGCCGTTCTCCCCGATAATGCCGTGAATCGTGCCTTTGCGAACCTTGAGATTGATATTCTTATTGGCGTGGACGGGGCCGAAACTCTTGTCGATCCCACGCAACTCGATGGCAATATTATCCATATTGGCCCTGCGATCCCCAATCTTGCCTGCTTCGGTTTTCATCCCAAACCGTGCCGGCAATTTTTTTACCATTTGGTATAAGTTTATCATCGATTTTTGGGCGCGAAAGCCCTCGATCGCGATCTCCTTATACTCTCACCGGATCGCTGGTGAGAGTCCAGCGTGAATATACACAGCCGTATCAGGCGATTGTCGCCGCAAAACGGCGACAATCCCATTCTTCACGTTGAGGACGGCGGCTGCAACAGCCGCAATGCGTTGATCGTCACCAGGACGGTGGCGCCGGTATCCGCCAGGATCGCTGGCCAGAGGCCGGTGACGCCGGCGACGGTCGTGACGAGGAAGACGGCTTTGAGCCCCAGCGCCATTCCGATGTTCTGATGAATGTTGCGCATAGTCGCCCGCGAAAGCCTGACCATAGCGGCGATGTCGGAAACGCGCGCATGCAAAGAGGCGGCGTCGGCGGTTTCAAGAGCAACATCCGTTCCACCGCCCATGGCAATGCCGACATCGGCTGCCGCCAGCGCTGGCGCGTCATTGATACCGTCACCGATCTTGGCAACCTTCAGCCCTTCGGCCTTGAGGGTGGCAACGATGCGCTGCTTGTCCTCCGGTAGGAGTCCGGCATGGACTTCCATTCCAAGCGGGCGGCCGATCGCCTCAGCCGTGCGGCGGTTGTCGCCGGTTAGCATGACGACACGGATGCCGGCATCGCTCAGCGCCTTGATGCCCTTCGCCGTGTCGACGCGCGGCCCGTCACGCATCGCCAGAGCTCCGGCGACCCGGTCGCCGACGAGCAGCACGGAAACCGTCTTCCCCTCGTCGTGCAGGGCGGCGACCCGATCCTTGTCAGCCGGGGAGAGGAGCATGCGCTCGTCGGCCGCCTGCGGCGAGCCGAGGAAAAGCTCGACCCCGTCGACCGAGCCCTCGATACCCTTGCCGCCGATCGCCTTGGCGCTTGCGACCGGGGGCAGCAGCAGCCCATCCGCATCGGCGCGGGTACGGATAGCCAGCGCAAGCGGATGACTGGACCCCTGCTCGAGCGCGGCCGCATAGCGAAGGATATCCGCTTCTGCCACGCCGAAGCCGACGACATCGGTGACCTTCGGTTTGCCTTCGGTAAGCGTACCGGTCTTGTCGAAGGCGGCAGCGGTGATCCGGCCCATGCTTTCGAGGACGGCGCCGCCCTTCATTAAGAGGCCGCGTCGCGCCCCCGCCGAGAGGCTCGCGGCAATCGCCGCCGGTGTCGAGATCACCAGCGCGCAGGGGCAACCGATTAGCAGGATCGCGAGTCCCTTGTAGATCCAATCGCTCCAGGCCGCACCCCAGAGGAGCGGCGGCACCACCGCAACCAAGGCGGCGACGATCACGACTGCCGGCGTGTAGTAACGGGAGAAGCGATCGATGAAACGCTCCGTCGGCGCCTTCATCTCCTGCGCTTCCTCGACCAGCCGGATGACGCGCGCAATGGTATTGTCGGCAGAAGCGGCAGTGACGCGCACACGCAGCGCGCCGTCGCCATTGACGGTGCCGGCGAATACGCTGTCGCCCTCTTCCTTGCGAACGGGCGTGCTTTCCCCGGTCACCGGCGCTTCGTCGACCATGCTTTCGCCGGAAACGATCGCGCCGTCCGCGGGAATTCTGTCTCCCGGCCGCACGAAGATTGTCGTCCCGACCGGCAAACTCTCGGCCAGAACCTCGCTTGTCCGGCCATCGATCTCGATGAGCGCCGATTTCGGCACGAGCGCCGTCAGCGACTGGATGCTCGCCCGCGCCTTGCTTGCGGCGACGCCCTCCAGAAGCTCGCCGATCAGAAAGAGGAAAACGACCATCGCCGCTTCCTCGGTGGCGCCGATGAACACCGCCCCGACGGCGGCCACGGTCATCAGCGTCTCGATCGAGAAAGGCGTGCCGGCCAGTGCTGCCATCAGTGCACGTCTTGCGATCGGCACGAGGCCGACGAGCATGGCGAGCGTGAAAATCCAGGGCTCGGTGGCGGGAAGAAGCTTGCCGGCACCGTAGGCGACAGCGAGCGCGAGGCCGCATGCAATGACAAGCCGTCCCTTCCCGGTTCTCCACCAGGGGTCGGCAGCAAAGGATCCATGGTCATGACCATGGCTTTCACTGAGCCGAGGTCGAACCGTACCGGAACGCTGGTGGGGCAGTTCGCCCGTTGACGGATGGTGGTCGTTCCCATGCGCGTGGTCGCAGCAGCCATGATCGCCAGCGCCAGATGACTTAGCGGCCGTCGCGCCGGCGAGCGGCGAGAGCCGGTAGCCGAGACCGCTGACCTTGCGCACGATCGCCGGGCCGATTTCGTGCCCGTCCGCATGTCGAACAGTCATTGTGCCGGCGCTCACCGACACGCTGACATCCTGCACACCACCCACGCGCCGCACGGCGGTATCGATTTTCGCCGCGCAGGACGCGCAATCCATGCCCTCGACGCGATATCTGCTTTCCCGAACGTTGCCACCCATTCCTTGCTCCTTGCAAAATTCAAGAGCAGGCTACGACCTCTAGTGGCTAGAGGTACAAGAGCAAAAATGCGTGGGGGCATCCGCTGGTTGCAAGGGTGAGCAATCGCGCACGATTCTAGTCTTCAAGCTCCAGGAGAAAATAGGTGGTCGGCCCGTCGGGAGTGTCGTTCGAAAGGCGAAAGGAGATGGATCCCGTCCCGCTTTCAACCGCGGGGCGAAGGGTGCCATCGAGAGCGACTGGCGAGAGCTTCCATTTCCGCGCCGTTCTCGACAACGACACGTCAACTTCACCTTTTCGGATTAGGACCGGCAAACTCCCGAAATCCTCGATGACCTTTTCTTCGCTGTCACGAAAGATCATGCCCGTGTTCTGGGCATCAGTCGCAAAGATCAGCAGAAAGCGCCGGCTATCGGCAAGGGTTGCAGGCGTATTGAGCGCCGACAGCGCAACGAGCGCGTTCCCATCTGCCCGTTCTATCCGCAGAATACCGAGGTCGATCGGGTCGCGAAGGGAGGAAAATGCGGCGGCTTCGGTCGATGGGGTCGAGACGCGCAGTTGCCCTGTGGCGCGCTGCAGCACGATCTCTCCCGTGTCGCTTTCGTAGAACCCCCTTTCGACATCTGTGGCATTGTCAGCGGGAAGGATGCCAGTGTCGCGGAACTCGGCGAGAAGATTTGCGCTGTCCTGGCTCCGCGGTTGTGCGACGCCGATGTCGAGCCGCGAGGGGTCGGAGTGCTTCAAGCCTATGCGGCCAACCAAAGCCAGATCGGTCAAGTGCTCCGGCTCGCGCGCCTGCATATCCTCGCCAAGATCTTCCTCGCCGCGCACCGCGAAGGGGATCGTGGTCCCCGAGGTCGCCACGTCTCCGCGCCGGTAGACGAGCGCCGCGAGCGTTTCACCCGCCCGGGCAACGGGATCGAGCGCGATCGCATAAGGGAGCATCGCCTTCTTGTGGGAATAGGGTTCGCCATAGGCGAGCGCGATCGGTCCATGGCCATGCCTGCAGAGGACATCCCAGCCCTGCAGCGCCGCATAGGTCGGCATCACGAGCCCCGCCTCGTAACGGTAGCGATTCCAGAAAAGATGATCGTATTCGCTGACGACGAAGGGTTTTCCGAGCCAGCGCGCGGCGGCGATCATCCGCACATAGTTGGCGCTGTCCGCAATCGAGCTTGTCTGCAGGAGTGAGCTCCCCGGAGAATAGCCGCCGACCCAGTCGTGATAGGTATTCATCGTCACGGCATCGAGGTCGCGCCTGCTCAAGCTCGTCTGCACCGTCGGCCAGTTGTTGTATGTGCTGATCAGCCCCCGATATCCGAGGTCACGCAGGGTCTTGCTCATGCGCTCTGCCGATGATCGCTCGACGTCCGCGATGAAGGCCTGGAGATCGCGCATGCGGGGACTGTCGGCGTAACGATCGGCGGGCAATTTCACGGAGGCTCCCTCGAGCCGCTCGTCGTCCTCAAGTTCACCCCAGGCATTCGCGAGCGCCTCGGTCGACTTGTAGCGTTTCGCAAGCCAACGGTTGAACGGGGCGACCAGCACCGGATCATAGGGCGGCTTGCCGGGGCGATCGTGCACCACGCCATCGAACTCGATGCCGTTCTCGTTGGCGAGAATCACCAGCGCCAGAGCGTCATCATGGATCGGCGCCATGCCCGTATAGGGATTGGCCCGCGCCAGGAATTTCTCCTGTAGCGCCTTCCAGTGGGCAAATGCCTCCTCATCGAAATGAAGCAGGAGCTTCAAGTTGCCGTTGGCGTCCCAGCGATCGTCGTAGCCGCCGTAAGCACCGCGCGGCGACGACAGGCCGTCGACCATCCAGTGGATGCCGTTGCGCTTGAGCGCGGCAAGCAAATAGTGGACGCGGTCGAGCATCTCCGGATCGAAGTCGAAATCCTTCTGCCGGCCGAACATCAGGCTCGCATCGGTGAAGTGCAGCCGCGCGATGTTGTAGCCATGCCGTGCCAGTTGCCGAGCATAGCGGTCGGCGCCGTTATGGTCCGGAAACCCGCCGGAAGCCGGACTCCAGGCAAGCGAGGCGCACAGCATCCGGACCGGTTTTTCCGGCACGTCAGCAAAGGCGAGTTGCCCCTTTGGACCGGCAATCAGCCGGTGCCTCGCATCGATGGTCTCGTTCGGCAAGAAGGACGAAAAGTCGAGCGGACTGCCCGCTTGGACCTCTAGCGAAATTTCCCGGACCGGCAGCCATTGGTCGGAGGCGTGGGCTGCCAGACAGCCGAAAAATACCGTTGCGGTGGCCAGCAGCAAGCGGCTGTTCATGCGGATTTGTCGAGGATTCTGCTCTCGATCGGCGCACCCGGCTCCTGCCGCGACCGGAACAATCCAGCGGGCAAGGCCGCCGCATGGAAAAACCAGGCAACAACCGTATAAAGGCCCATGCCGACGCTGCCCTTCTTGAGGCTGACCAACAGTACAACGACCGCAAACATCGCAGAGACCGACGCTGTCGCCATGCCTTTGTCGGGCAGGAACAGGATCAGGCCGAGAGACAGCACCCACCAGAAATAGACGAGCGCCCATAGTTTCAGCTCCGGCAGTTCCCGCAGCACCTGAAGAAAATAGGGCTTGCCTAGGGAAGCCCGCACCAATTCGCCGATGCCATAAAGATACTTGCTCTTCCAGCGGCGGACGAGGAGCCGGTAGGAATTGACCGTATGACCGAAGTGCTGAACGAAGCGACGGTCGAGACGATGAAGCCCCCATCCGGCGCTTCGAAGCCGCACACCGAGATCGAACTCCTCGTAGCCGTGAAGATTCCGGTCCGAAAGATAGCCAACGTCCTCGATCGCGGTGCGCCGATAAAGGCCGCCCCCGTTCATGCGGTCGATCGGGCCGATGCGGTTCTCCGGCGCGTTGCGGTTGACGCGCCGCGCGAATTCCAGGTTGGAAACGAGCTTCTCCTCCACATGGCCTGTGACACCGCCAACCGAAGGATTTTCCGCGAGGAAGGCGATCGCCTCGTCGAGAAATCCAGCATCCAGCAGCATGTCGCCGTCCATCAGGCAGACGAACGGATATCGGGAATATTGGAAGCCGAGTTGAGGCCCGATACCACAGCTTGGTAGGGCCGGCGGGACGATCTGCGCGATGGTGACGGGATATTGCGACGCGACCTCCACGGTCCGATCGGACGACCCGCTGTCGGCGAGGATGATTTCGCCCTCTTTGCCTGCTAGCGCCGCAACCACGCTTTCGATTGTCGCGGCGATCCGCTTCTCTTCATTCAAGGTTTTGATGATAACGGATACTGTCAAAAGAGCCCCCAAATATCGGCAGGGTGTCGCGAGCGCCGAAGGCGTCCCCGCAGCGGTTTCTAACCGGGATAATTTGCGTTTTGGTTTATTCGCCGCAACCACCGCGCCAGCAAGCACCCTGCCGCAATGCCACAAATGCCGCCCGCGAGCTTGACCATGAGGTCTTCAAAGCGCGCGTGACGATCCATGGACAGCACTTGCAGCAATTCGAATCCGACCGCGGTACCAAGCACGATCATAATGACAAACGGCAGACGTCCCGGATAGCCGATCGTGAACAGGAGGCCGAGGAGCCCGAAAGCGCCGAACCTTTCGACATGCACCCAAGTCCCGATATGGGGGCGCAGGTCGATCGGAGACAGCGTCGAATAGGCGATCACGCTGAACAGCAGCCAGGCGAGCAGCGATGCGATTCCTCTGAAATTCATGCTTCAATCCAAATCGTTGTGACCCTGTTGCCTCAGACCGGCACCGGGCGGAGGAAAACGGGGCATCTGCAAAACGTTGCAGCGGCCCCGCGGGAGCATCCGGCCTATTTCGACAGCAGCGCCCCGTATATCGCAAGCGTCTTCGTAGCGACCCCCGTCCAGCTATAGTTGAGTTCGGCGTGCCTGATCTTCGAGAGGATCTGCTCCTCGCTCGGAGGGTTGGCAATCTTGCTGCCGATCGCGGTCGCAAGCGCGTCGATATCGCCCAGCGGAAAATAGTCGTCGCTAGGCAGGTCCAGCTCGCGGTTGGCGACGATGTCGCTCGCCAGCACCGGCAGGCCATGGGCCATTGCCTCAAGGAGCGCAATCGGCATGCCCTCATGACTGGAAGGAAGCACGAATAGGGCAGCGTTGGCGAAGAGTTCCGCCAGCCGGTCGCCGGTCTGAAAGCCTGCCAGAATGACGCCCCTGACATTGGCGGCCATCGCTCTCACCTGCTGAACGTAAGGCGTCTCGAAGTCCCCATCCCCGGCGAGCACGAGCTTGAATTCGGCGTTGCTCAGCTTTGCGAATGCCTTAATCAGATCCGTCTGGCGTTTTTCCGGGACAAGCCGAGCGGCAAGCAGAATGTATCGGCGCGGCCCCAACCCGAGCTCATCGAGGATGCCGGTGTCGCCGCGAAAGGGCGAAACGGCAACGCCGTTCGGAACAAAGCTTACCGCTGTCTTGTGCCGCTCGCCCATGGCGTGAACGATGTCCTTCGAAATCGCGATGCGTCCGTGAGAGAGGCGCATGCCAACGAACTCCCCGAGGCGCAGCATGCGCTTGGCGAAGGTACCCCATTTCTGCCTGTCGTAGTCGTAGCCGTGATGGGTGACGACCACCTTCATGCCGAGAAGCCTTGCGAGCGGCACAAGGAGCGCCGGTCCGACCGCGTGAATATGCAGGATATCGGGTCGGCGCAAAGCAGCGAAACAGACCCCCACGAACGTGTGCACGAAGGCTTCCAACGCCATCAGTCGCGGCGCCCAGAGCGGAAAGACGCGAATGCCGTTCCAGGAAAACGACGATGGCCTCTGAAGGTAATGGCGGCGCCCGATGACGTCGGCGTCCCAGCCGTGCTCGACGAGCTTGCCCGCGAGCATCTCGACATGCTTCTCGACGCCGCCCTGGACGTTTGGGATGCCGCGCAAGCCGAGCATCACGACGCGACGCCGGCCGCGCCGACCCGGTGTTGGCCGGGGAATGCTTGCGAGCTCCTCCGGAAGACCGGAGCCGTGGTCACCGCCGGCCGTCCTCAACTCATCCACGAGGCTCGATGGAAATTGACCGACGGCCATACTGTGCGTGCGCGGCAAGGCGCTCGATTGCGCCATCCGATTTCTTGAGACTTCGGACTTTCTGCTCATGGTTGTCGGCCCCAGGGATTTCCCTCGGCGGCTTATGCACCCCAAGCACCTACTCTCTCTGTAAGAAATTCCTTAAACTTCGAAGGAATGCGCGAAAATCAAACGCTTGCGCTGCATGGGCGGGCGCTGTTCGGACCGACCCCGGCAGCTCTCTCAATCGTGGAGGCTGTCCGACGTTCTTAGGCGGCGCCAAGCGCTGCGTAGAGGTCAAGCGTTCTGGCGCGATAGGCCGCCGCGGAGAACTCTTTGGCGATCCAGACGCGGCCCGCAGCGCCCATTTGTACACGAGCGGCGGGCGCAAGGGCGGCCATCGCGTTCAAGGCCCTCGCGAGATCATCGACATCGCCGGTTACTGCCAGCAGACCGGTCTCGCCTTCCTTCACCATTTCCGGAATGCCGCCGATCGCCGCGCCGATCACCGGACGTCCAAGCGCATAGGTC
The DNA here is from genome assembly GCF_020193575.1 of Ensifer sp. IC4062. GTDB lineage: Bacteria > Pseudomonadota > Alphaproteobacteria > Rhizobiales > Rhizobiaceae > Sinorhizobium. The sequence continues at coordinate 42,256 of NZ_JADYVD010000029.1, read as the reverse complement.
TCGAGAATGCTAACCGGTGCGTTCTCGTACCATTCGGAGGGAAGTACGAGCGCCAGGGATTGGCCGATGAGGCGATGCAGATCCGCACCTGAAAGATAGCCGGCGAAGCTCACGTCCGCGCCGAGTTCGGCTGCGAATTGCCGAAGCGCCGCTTCCTCCGGTCCGGTACCGGCGATGATCAACCGCTGTTGAGCAACAGCGACGGCTCGGATCAGCGTGGCAAGCCCCTTTTCCGGAGCAAGCCGGCCGGCAAAGACGAAATAGTTCCCCTCCTCCCAGTCGTCGCGATATTCCTCTACGTCGACGAAGTTCGGGATATGGACCATATTCTCGCGCGGCCAATTCCATTCAGCCAGCTTTTCCAGGTAAAACCGGCTCGGCACCACGAGCCGATCCACCTTTTTGCGGTAGAGTCCGAGCAGGCGATGCAGCATGGTTTCGGCGAGGACGACGGCGCTGAGCGACATGGAGTCCTTGACGCAACGGTGGCGCAGCACGTTGTAGATTCGCCCACCGCTGCAATCCTCGCAGACCCTTCCGTCGCGGAGCATCTTGTAGGACGGGCAGGCAAGCTTGAGGTCGTGAACGGTCATCACCACCGGAATGCCGGCGGATTTGAGCGTCGAGAAGATTGCCGGCGACAGGTGGTGATAGACATTGTGGGCGTGGGCGACCGACGGCCGTACCCGCTCAATGAGCCGGCCGATATTGCGTTGCGCCTCGAGCGAATAAATGACGCTCGCCGCTTGTGAGACTTTTCGCAGCACGCCCGTCTGGCGGCCGTATTCGATTTCCGATACGAAATATTCCGACCACGGCGAAGCTTCGTTGCGGTCGTGCTGCATGGCGAACGGCACCACATCCCAGCCGATCTCACCGAACATGCTCATGTGATCGAAAAAGACCGTCTCCGCACCACCGCGGCGATAGAAGTAATTGTTGATCGCCAGCAACTTTTTCCTGGCACTCATCAAGCTCGCCATCTGCGCATCTCACCAGTTGATCCGGTCGAGCACTTGATCGACCGGAAGCACTTGGCATCCTTTGCCGACCGCATGGCGGACCAGATGATCGAACGTTTCCGGGGTGCAGCCATAGGGCGTCGGCGACGGAGCAATGTCATGCGTGAAGAAGACGAGCCAGCCGGGGCGTTCGACGACGTCGTCTATCCAGCGCCTCAGCTCGCGTGCGTGCTGCTCCGGCTGCCGGATCTCGACAGCCTTGAGCATCAACGGATCCACCAGTCCGCGATTGATGGCCTCGCCGCCCGCCCGGCAGGTGCGATAGCGCCTGCGAAGCTCCGGACGCGCTAAAGGCCAGGCCGCATTGTACGGAAAGGCAAAATTTGCAGGGGCGGCGGCAACGCCAACGCCTTCGAGATAGGCCGCATTGCGATCGAGATCCCTGCCAAGAGCGGAAATGTCCCGCATCCTGCGATGCGAGAAGGTGTGGCAGCCGATCTCGTGCCCTCGGGCGAGCAGCTCACTGCAGCCGGCAGGCGAGATCAGCGTTCGATCTGCTTCCACCTGCCCCGCAAGCCCGCCGGCGATGTAGAAGGTACCGCGTGCACCGTGCCGCTCCAGAATGGCTGCTCCGTGGTCGAGCGCAGTGTCGGGAACGTCGTCGAAGGTGAAGGAAACGAGCGGTGCTTCGGTTTCCAGCCTGAGCCGTTGCCGGGCAAAGCGCCAGATCAGCCGATTTGCCAAGCGATCGACCAGCCCCTCGATTTTTCGCGCGATCTCAGGCATGCGCCACCGTGCTCCTTTTCACCGGTTGCCGATTGACCGTCAAAACCGCCGAGGACTGGAGATGCAGCCCGTAGAGCGCGAACATGAACGTGAACCAGATGAGGTTTCCACCCTCGAAGAACAGCGTCTCGAGGCCGGCATGAAAGATCGTGTAAAGCCAGATGCGAATGAACAGCCGCGTGAGATGCGAATGTTCGCGATCCGGAGCGATCCGGGAGATGTCGCGAAGTGGCAGCAGAATGACCCAGATCAGGGTCAGGATCAGCCCGGGATATCCGGTCATCAATGCGACGTCCAGGTAAGAATTGTGCCCATTGGCCGCGGCGACAGCCCACGTCTCCACCGACCCGCCGCTGTAGACCAATTCTTCCGTCTGCCAGAATGCCCTGAAGCCGTAGCCAAGCAATGGACGCTCCGCCAACGCCGAGAAGGCGAAACGCCAGATGTCGGCCCGGTTCGTGAATGTTGCGTCGATCCCAAGCCGGCTAATGAACTCGCCGAGCGGGATGAAGACAGCCGAGCCCACGGCGAACAGATTGAAGAGCCCGACACCGCCGACGGCGATCGGGATGCGCAGGAATCGCGCATGCTCGAAAAGCCATGCGAGGATCAATATCCCGGGCAGCATCGCCGTCGAGGTCTTTCCGCCGGTGTGGACGAGAAAGGCGCAGGACGAAGCGATGATCGCGATGCCGGCGAGACGCGACCAGGTATTCATGACGAAGAAACCGAAGAAGGCGCCAATCACCATCGCCGCGGCGGCACTGTTCTTGTGCGGAAAATGACCCCGCCACAAGCCGGCATTCATCGGTTCACGCAGTTCCGAAGCCTGGTGGATAGCAAGGGACGGCTTGAAAAGGATGCCATAATAGGCAACCGCCAGCATGACGAGCGTGCCGATCCCGAGCATCTTGGCGAAATGCCGTTCGGAGGCCGGCATCAACAGATAAATACCGGCGTTCACCGCCATCATCACACTGAGAACGACGCCCTTGATGCCAAGGATCGGGTGCGCGGAAATGACCGAGACGAGAAGAAACCACGTGAACAGGACGCTCAAGAGGAGGCGCGGCTGCAAGATCGTATTCCGCATCGGATGCAGCACACCAAAGCCAAGCGTGCCGGCGAACAGAGCCAGGGATATGATTTGATTCAGCCGACTGGAATTGCCGGCCGAAGGGTCGAGGATCGCCTCACCCGTCAGGTCGACAAAGGGATCGATCGAGATCCACAGAAACAGGAACATAGCCATGAACAGAAAGGTTCCGGCGGGCGCCAGCAGAGTCTCCGCGGACCGGCCCTTGCTGTAGCTGGCACTGTTCATGCCTGCGGCTCCCGTTATACGGCCGCCGGCCGCGGGCCGCGAACGAATGTCCATAGGCCAAGGGTCAGCGCGGCTGCCACACCGATGAAGAGCCCCGCTATGCCGCCAGCGATCAGAAGGATGAACGTGCGGGGCGGCCAGGTTCGGGAGTTCGGAGGCATCGCACGCGAGATGACGCGGACATTGGTCGCGTCGATCTGCTGGCGCTCGGTGATCTGCTGGGCGCGAGTGAGATGCGTTTCATAGATCGCCGCCTTTGCCCGTGCGTCGCGTTCCAGGTCGCGCAGCTGGACCTGGGCCTCGTTGTCGGTGAAGACATTGGATTTCTCGGCGCGTGCCTTGTCGCGCAGCGCGCCGAGCGCGGATTCCTCCCGGTCGAAATCAGCCTTCGCGCGTTCCAGGATACGCCGGGCTTCCTCGTCCATGGCCGCTTCGAGCGTCGTCCGTTCGGAGCGCGCGGACACGAGGCGCGGATGCCTTTCGCCGTAGATCAATTGCATCGAACCGATTTGCTGTTGGAGCGCATTATACTGCTGCCGCAAGCTCGTCATGTTGGCGGATTCGAAAACCGAAGCGCTCGCCGTCTGCTTTCTGGCGATCGCCGCGCTCATCTGCTTGTAACGCGTCTCAGCCTGGATGAAGCCCTGCTGAGCGGCCAGGACCTGGGTGTTGAGCTCACTGGAAAGCTGATTGCTGACAAGCTCGCCGTTAGTCGACTGCAATCCATTCGCGCGGCGGAAATCCTCGACCTTCTTCTCGGCCTCGGTCACGTTGCGGCGCAGTTCGTCAAGACGGGCATTCAGGTTCTGAGCGACGCGGCCGGCGCTTTCCGCAGCCGATTGGAAAAGTTCTGTTTCAAAGGCAGCGACAATCGCGTCCGACAAAGCGACGGCCTTCTCCGGTTCTTCGCTCCAGACCTTCATGACGACGACGAAGGAGCGCTCCTCCCGCCGCGCTTCGACCCGCTCCGTCAGGGCGCGCAGCGCCGCCAGGTGCTTATCGGCGGCTTTCTCCTGATCCGACAGGAGCAGGTTCTTCAGAAAATCCAGCGGGGAAGGCTTGACGAACTCAGCATCCTCCGTCAGCTGCAGCTTGTCGATGACGCGCGCCAAAACGTTGCGCGACGTCAGAATCCTGAGCTTGCTTTCGACCTCCAGCAGTTGCGCGTCGCGCTGCGGGTTGCTGGTGAAGACGTCATCGCTGACGACGTTGAGATTGGAGGGATCGACGACGACATCGGTATAAACGGTGTATCGCGGCGACGCCATCAGCGCATAGGCGAGAGCGGCGGCAATGCCAACAACGACGGCAATGACGATCCAGCGCATTCCGTCGCGCAGCCATAGGATCACGTCATCGATGCCGATCCCGCTGATGAGCTGAAGACGTGTGAGCCATTCGCCAACGGTCGGCTGGACCGGTTCACGGGCTACCGGGGATGGGGGAGAATTCACCGCGCGCAAGGCGCGCAAGGAAGTCCGACTCTCTTCGGGAAGGATCGTCTCTTCCTCCTCCGAAGTGGGGACGAGATCGAGCAGCGAGCCTTCGCCGGAGTGAAGCCGCCGATAGCGTGTCTGCAGGCGTAATCCTTGTTCCTCGGGCTCGCTCCGCCGATACATCCGTCTTTTCCCCACGCACGCCCTTGAAGCCAGCAAAGAGCGTCCTGCGTACCCCGCATCGATTGTTAAGAACTAGGCTGGCAGGGTGAATATTCCGTTAAGTACAGCTTGCAGTCGATAATCTTCCGCCGATCGATCGGAACCGCAGACACCTTTCTTTCTCGGGTCTTAGAAATCCGTAAGCAGCCTGCTCCAGCTCTCCGAGGCGAGGCCGCCGATATAGATGTCATTGCGTGCTGCCGCGTCCATGAGGTCGGCGTGACGGGTGACGATGCAGAAGTATCCCCTGTGACGGAAGGACAGCCGTCGCTGGCGCGATATGGCATTCATCAGAAAGGGCTGTGCCATGCCGACCGCTGCGGCATAGCCTTCGCGATCGAGTGAGGCGAACATTTCGGCGGTGACGGCGAATTCGCGTCCCTCCTCGCAAAGCACGTTCAGCACATTGGCAATGCCCTTCTCGTTGCCGAAGAAGAGAAATGCACCGACGGTCCGCCCACTTTCACAAATCACCTTCCGGCAGTGCAATGCGCCCAGGTTTCTGTTCAAGGAGGCAACGCCGGCGAGCCAATCGAATTCGTCTATCGACCAGGCGGGACGAACCGAAAAGCGCTCGAGCATCAATCCCGCGCATTGGCGGAATTCGTTGAGGCTTGCCGGCCTCGTCTCAAATCCCGGTACCGAGCTGGGCTTCGTCGACGGTGCCCGCCAACGCAGCGCGCGATCCGCCAATGCAAGCGCACCGATTAAGATACGCGACCTTAGGCGAGGAACGCGCCGGCTCGCAAGGAAGGCGCCCGCGACGAATGGTCGAAACGCGCGGCGCCATTCGAGACTCTGGATGGGCAGAACGATACCACCGCCGGCAACCCAGTGATCGGCGCTCACCGGAGACGAACTGTCCGAAAAGCACATGTCCTGGCGCGCGGCGCGCATCATGCGGGCAAGACGCGCGGCACCCGCGGCCCCGGCCTTGCCGTCCGCCATGAAGGCGCAGAGAAGCCGAGCGACGGTCGGGCGGCCGTGAACCAGGAACTCGATGGGAACCGAAAGGATCGCGCTGTCGATGTCACCCGCGCCATTCTCGTGGACGACGCTCCCGCACTCGGGCGTGTAGTGGGGACTGCCGAAAAAGACGGTCTCCAGGTACCGCTTGAGATCTTCTCCGGCCTCACGGTCGGTCTGGCGGAAGATCTTGTTGAACAGCTTGCCGATGGTGGGGACGTCGGCGCGTTCCATAGCCCTTATGCCGGCCGCTCGGCACGGGTCGGTTTCGCCGGCCGGCGCCGATTGAGCGTCCCGCAAATCAGCTTTCATGCGCCATCCTTGCCGAAGCTTCCGGCCGGCCGGCCTGCTCCCTGTCGCGCCGAACGAAATGCAGGAACACACTCCATGTGGCGGCAACCATCGCAATCTCGATCACGTAGAACGAAACGAATGTGCCGACAGGCGGGGCATACCAGCTCGCCCACGCAGCGAGCGCCGCCCCCGCCACACTGCCAATTCCCATCACCGTCGCGCGGGATGCGTGGTAGCCCGAGGCGCCGAGCGCTTCCACCGCCACCGACCAAATGGCCAGCGGCACGATGACCCAGCAAAGCTTCCTGACGAATGCGACGAGAGAAATGTAGTCCTGGCCGAACAGATAGGGCAGGATCGGCGCAAACATAAATACCACCACGGCGGCGGCGACGCTGATGGCGGTAGAAGCGACCAGCACCTTTCGCACCCGCTCCAGCGCGTGATGCAGCCCAGCCGCGGAAATTCTTGCCGAACCGGGGTAGATGAGGCGATGCAGCGCCTCGACGGACAGATAGCTGCTCTCCAGCATCCGGCGCGCCACGCTGTAGCTCGAAACGATCTCGGCGGTCGCGACGAGACTGAGGACAAGCAGGTCGGCATTCTGGCGCACCGCGCGCAGGATAAACGGAATGCTGAAATAGAGGCCTTGCGGCAATTCCTCGCGCACGATGCAATAGCGTGGCCCGCCGAGCCTCCTGATGGCCCATATGCAGGCCAAAGCCACCAGCACGTGGCACATAAACTGCCAAACGGCCCAGGACACGACCGTGGCAACGCCGAAGGCAACACAAGCGAGCGCCGCCGCGAGTGTCCGTGCGACCGCGAAACCGACCACGACAACGTTGGCCGAAGCGAAGTCGGAATGAGCGAGAAAGATCTGCTCCACCAGCACGATGATGCGAACCAGCACGACATTGGTCACGAGCATCAGCGTGATTACCGCGAAGTTCGTCAGCGGATCGGCGGAAAGCGTGAGAAAGAATGGCAGGACGGCGGCCCCGATCAGGACCAGAGCCATGCCGCTTGCTGAGGTCAGAATGATGTTGTGACCAAGCATTTGCGAATAGATCGCGCGGTCGCGCGCGACCCGGCGCACGAGGCATTCCATGGCGCCAAGCCCGCACAAGTGAACGGCTATGTTGGCGACCGCGGTTACCGCAACGAAGACGCTGAATTCATCGACGCCGAGCCAGCGGGCCAGAATGGCGAAGGTCAGAAGCTGCGCCGCGGACCCAATGACGAGGCTGCCGCCGGAGGCAATATAGGACACGAGCATCGGCAGAAACGCCTTGTACCTGCCCGGTTCCGTTGCGCATTCCGAAGCCATTGCGATCTGCCTTTGACGAGTGCCTGACGTTGTGCGCGGCATTCGGGCGGACGCGTGGTTCGCGCGGTCACCGGCATCCGCGAACACTACCACGCAGAAATGATTGCGCGGTTAACGTACTCGCATCAATTGCATTTTAGCTTCCGTTTACCTGGATGGGATAGGGTCCGCGACGATCTGATTTTCCATCCAGCAATCGAAGGAGCGTTCGTGCAGCAGGGCCACGATCATTTGCACGGCAATCGGCCAGGCGGCCTCACGGTTCGCCTCGTTCGCTTCATGGACGTCGAGCTCGAGCTGGCGCCGGACGTCTTGGTGCCAAGGGAGGAAACCGAGCTCCTCGGGCGCCGTGCCGCCGTCATCCTTCGCGATCACGCCAGTCGGGCGACGGTCATCGACATGTGCTGTGGATCGGGCAACCTCGCGCTTGGCATCGCGGCGGAGATTCCCTCCGCGCGCGTCTGGGGCGCAGATCTGACGGACAGCACGGTGGCACTTGCGCGCCGCAACGTCGCGCGTCTCGCCCTCGAGGAGCGCGTGTTCATCCGGCAAGGCGATCTCTTTGCGGCGCTCAACGCAGAGAGGCTGGAAGGCGCGGTCGACTTGATCGTCTGCAATCCGCCTTACATCTCGACGTCGCGGCTCGAAAGCGACAGCGCCCACCTTTTGGCAGCCGAGCCGCGCGAAGCCTTCGATGGCGGTCCCTATGGCATATCCATCCATCAACGCCTGGTGCGGGACGCCATAGCCTTTCTGAAGCCGGGCGGTTGGCTGCTGTTCGAGTTCGGAGAAGGGCAGGAACGGCAGGCGGCCGCACTTCTCAAGCGGACCAAGGGCTACGGCGCCGTGACCTTTGCCACGGATCCGGCCGGCAAGCCACGCGTGGCAATGGTGCAGAAACTCGGTAGCGAAAGCCCGGTGAACGCATTCGAAGGACGCGGCAGATGAGCGATATCCGTCCTTTGCAGGCGGCGGACGTTCCGGCCGTTGCCGAGCTGTTCCAGAGGGTATTCCGCAACGGTCAAGTTACGTTGCCCGGCTTCATCCACTATCTCCGCCGGCTCTACCTGGAATCGCCCGGATGCGACCCGGAAATCTCACCGCTCGTCTATGTCAACGGCGGGGGGCACGTTTCCGGCTTCGTCGGCGTGACCGCCCTGCCGATGACCTTCAATGGCAGGCGATTGCGTGCGGCGATCTGCGGATCGCTGATGGTCGACGGGTACGAGAGCGACCCACTTGCAGGCGCACGACTCCTCAAGGCTTTCCTTGCCGGTCCGCAGGATCTTTCGTTCAGCGAGACCGCCAGCGAAGTTTCCACGCAAATGTGGACGAAGCTGCGCGGCATCGCGCTTCCGCACTACAGTCTCGAATGGATACGGGTCGTCCGGCCTTCGGCCTTTGCGCTCGATCTCGTCGCCAGCCGCATTCGCCCGGCCCGCCTGCTGAGCCCATTGGCGCGCTCAGTCGATCACCTTTATCGAAGCAGAATGGACGGCAGATTGCGCTGGTCGGGACTGGCGGAGAGCCCGCCCGCCCGCGGGGCTTTGCAGGTCTCAGACATCGACCGCCACGCCTTTGCCGCTCTCTTCGAACGGTTGACGGCGCAGTTTGCGTTGCGCCCCGACTGGGCGCCGGGACAACTCGATCACGTGCTGGCGGATGCAGTCGAGAAGCCGGAATTTGGCGAACCGGTCTTCGCCGCCGTCACCGCACGTGGCGGCGCGCCGGTGGGGGCGTTTTTCTATCACATGCGCGCCGGCGGTATCGCCCGGGTGCTCCAGGTCCTTGCTGCGCCAGGGCAGGCCGGCCCTGTCATCGACTGCCTCATCGACCACGCGGCCGCGCGCGGTGTCGCCGGCCTGCGCGGGCGAACACAACCTGCCCTGCTGGAAGCGATGCTCGGCCGTCGCATTGCCTTCCTCCATGCAGCCTCGACCGTCGTCCACTCCCGCGACCAAGAACTCGTCGCAGCCTTCCGCAATGCGCAGGGCTTTATGAACGGGCTCGCTGGCGAACATTGGAGCCGCGTCTTCGGCGGCCGATTCGATTGACTCCGCGCTTGAGGTAATGCCGCCCCGCCCGGGTTAGTGGCCGATTTCCTCGACTGGCTGAACGAGCTGCGGCCCGAGGTGCAGGTAGCGCGTCGCCTTGCGCTTGGCGGCAATATCCGCCCAGACGCGCTCCACCTGGATCGCTGTCAATTGCGCCGCGCGGGCGACCTCCTCGGCGCTGATGCCGTTGTTGAGACCATAGAGGCAAAGGTCCATGCGGTCGTAGGGCAGTGAGAAGTAGAACTCCTCCTGCGTCTGCGTCAGCGAATAGGTGTCCGTCGTCGGTGGCCTGCGCCGGATCTCCTCGGGGACGTCGAGATGCGCGGCAAGCGCATAGACCTGCGACTTGTAGAGATGCGCAATCGGCTTGACGTCGGCCGCGCCGTCGCCGTTCTTGACGAAAAAGCCCTGGTCGTATTCGAGCCTGTTCGGAGTTCCGAGAACGGCGAAGTTCAGCCGGTCGGCATGATAATATTCGATCTGCTTGCGCGTGCGCTGCTTCATGTTGGTCGCGGCAACGATGCCGAGATAGACCGCGGGCGGCATGCGCAATCTTGACTGTTTTCCCTCCGGGTCCTGCACGACTAGCGAGGAAATGTTGTAGCCTTCGCCTTCGAGTGCATTGGCGATGACGATCTTCGATGCCCAGCCCGGCCCATAGTCGGGGACAAGCTCTCGGATGAAGGCGTCACGGCGTTCGTAGCAGCCCATCGCTGCGAGGGTTGAGCCGATGTCCTCGACGACCGCCTCCACGCCGAAGGTTTCCGCCACCAGCCGACCGAGGCGGAGGCTCTCCGGATCGGAGTCGCTTTCCGGCATGAACAGACAGAAGACGTTTTTCGCGCCGACGGCCCGCACGGCCAATGCCACCGAGACACTGGAATCGATGCCGCCGGAAAGACCGAGCACGAGGCCGCGTTTGCGCATGCCGCGCAATTGCGCCCGTAGTCCTTCGACGATGCGATCGGTCTCCGCGGCCGCGTCCACCCTCAGGCTATCGACTGAGAAGACAAATTTATCCTGGTCCGGACGGATGTTCATTCTGCAAGCTCCAATGTTTCCGCCGCCAGCCTTCGGCTGACCTTGCCCGTATCGGTCTTCGGGAGTTCGGTGCGGAATTCGACGATCTTCGGCACCATGAAATCCTCGAGATGACGGGCGCAATGACGAACGATGTCCCTTTCACTGAGAGCCGGATCCGAGAGAACGACAAGCGCGCCGATCGCAGCCCCGAGCACCGGATCGGGAACACCGATCACGACCGCTTCCGCAATTCCCGGATGGGCATGCAGCACCGTCTCGACTTCCTTCGGCGCCACCTTTTCACCACGTGTCTTGATGATGTCGTCCTTGCGACCGACGAAATAGAGGTAGCCCTCCTCGTCTGTGCGGAAGAGGTCGCCGGTGTAAAGCACCTTTTCCCAGGGGTTCGGGCCGGGCCGCAGCATGCGCTCGGTCGCCGCATCGTTGCGCCAGTATCCCTGCATCACGTGCGGGCCGCGGATCACCAGCTCACCGGGAACGCCGGCCGGAACCCGATTTCCCTCATCGTCGACAACAAAGGCTTCGGTGTTGGGAATGGCGATTCCGACCGATCCGGGTCTACGATCGAGTTCCTCAGGCGGCAGATAGGTGCAGCGCTTGCATTCCGTCAGACCGTACATGGAATAGAGCCGGGCGGACGGGAAAAGTTCTCTCAAGCGCGCGATATGGGCCGGCGGCAATGCCGCGGCGGTGTTGGAGATGTAGCGAAGGCTTGGCAGGAAACCGGGCTCGAGATCACGCATCTGCAGGATCATCGCCGCCATCGTCGGCACCAGCGGAAAGCCGGTCACGCCTTCGGCATGAATGCGCTCGAAGATCGCCTGCGGGAAGGCGAAGGACTTTTCGAGCACCAGCGTCGCCCCAAGCCGGATGGCCATCAGGAGCTGGTAGAGGCCGTAGTCGAAGGCGAGCGGCAAAACGTTGAGAATGACGTCGTCGGGCGTGTTGCGGAGATAGGTGGTGATTGATTCCGAAGCCGCATCGATATTTCGATGCGTCATCATCACGCCCTTGGGCCGGCCGGTCGATCCGGAGGTGTAGATCAGCATGGCGAGATCGACATCGATGCCACCGTGGGGAACGGGCAAGGGATCTGCCGCCAGGCAATCCTCGAACGACGCGGCTCCTTCCGGTGTTCGGTCTGCCGGCGCCGCGGTCGAGGCAACGAAGGGCGGCGCACCGGGCAGAAGATCGCGCGCTTCCGCGACCACCGGCATCAGCTTCGCCTGGGTGAGGATCGCTACCGCGTCGCAATCGCCGATAATATAAGCGAGCTTGTCGGCCTTGGTCGACGCGTTGATCGGGCTGAAGGTCGCCCCGGCCTTGAGGCTCGCGAAGATCGATACCGCCGCCTCCCAGCAATTATCCATGAAGACCAGAACCCGGTCGTTCCGCTTCACGCCGTTTGCGGCGAGCGCGGCGGCGAGGCGGGTCGAGAGATCATCGAGCTCCTCATAACTGAGCCGCTTGCGCTCGGTGACGAGCGCCGTCTTGCCCCCGTTCGCTCTGGCGTTCCTGATCAAAAATTGCTCGAACCGCATCCGCGTGACGTCCCCCAGCCTGTCGCCGTCTATGCCGAGACCGGCACGGCGCTCTTTGCCGCGATGAATGCGGAAATGCGTGCAAGCGAATCGAGGTTTGCCGGGACAATATCGACGTCGGCCATGGCGATACCGAAACGGTCCTCCATGAATGCGACGAGCTCCAGCACGCCAGTCGAGTCGATGATGTCGTTCTCGATCAGCGATGCCGTGTCGGCGAGTTCATAGGACGTGTCACCGAAGAGAAAATTCTCGATGATGAACGCCTTGACGCTGTCCTTGATTGTTTCTTTCATGTCCAATCCTTTCCGTGAGTTTCAGGCAGCGTCCGCCGCGCGGATGCTTGTGCCGGTGAATGTCTGCAACCACAGTTGCGTCGACAGGATGCCGACGAAGGCCGCGTTGTCGCGGAAGCCGGAGGCGGGGCGCGTCCGGCACTTCTCGTAAAGTTTCGTTACCGCCTTTGCGTTGAAGAGGCCGCCGGCGGCGATCGCCTCTTCGCCCATGGCGGTGCGCACGTAGTCGAGCTCGCCCGGGCCGCTGAAGGAATGGCTGTCCGGCGCGCGATAGGGCTGCTTGGTCCGCTTGCCGATCGACGGCGGCAGAAGATCCTTAGTCGCCTCACGCAGGATGTGCTTTTCCACCAGACCCTTGAGCTTCATTTCCGGCGGCAGACCCGCCGCGAACTCCACCAGACGGTGATCGAGGAAGGGGAAGCGGCCTTCCACCCCATGGGCCATGGCCATGCGATCGCCCTGGCTTGAAAGGATGTAGCCCGGCAGAAGGAAGCGGCTTTCGAGATACTGCCCCTGATGCAGCGGATGCCAGCGGCCGAAGGCTTCGGGCAAGCGGCTGATGAGCTCGTCGGCGGCGTCGTATCCCGTAAGCATGGCCCGCAAATCGCCCGAGAAAAACATCTTCGTCGCCGCCGTCCCCTTGAGCCGCGGGCGATGGGAAAAGAGCGGATCGTCAAGCGGGTCGTTCCCGGCGCCGAAAAATGCCGCCAAATATTCGGACGACTGCTGCTTGAGGCCTGGCAGATAGGGGTAGAGCTTGCGGAACAGGTGCGGCCTCATGCGTGAACCGGGCTGGCGGCCGCAGAAGCGCCGCACGCGCGCTTCCTTGAATATGTCGTAGCCCGCGAAAACTTCGTCTGCCCCCTCCCCGGTGAGCACCACCTTCAGCCCGGAATCGCGCACGAGGCCGGAGAGCTGGTACAAGGGGGAGGGCGCAGTTCGAAGCACCGGCCTCTCTGCATAGCGGACGACGTCGGGAAAAACCTTCGCGATATCGCCGGCGCGGCAGGCAACGGCCCGGTGATCGGTGCCGAGCGCGGCGGCCACCTCGTGCTGGAAGGCGCTTTCGTCATGTTCGGCGCTGTCGAAGGTCACGGAGAAGGTTCGAAGGCCCTGCGGGGCCATGCCGGCGGCGAGCGCCGAGACGATGGACGAATCGAGGCCGCCCGAAAGGTAGGCGCCGACCGGTACGTCCGCCCGCATGCGGATGCGCGTCGCGTCGGTCAGAAGTGCGCGCAATTCCTCGGCAGCCTCACCTTCATCGACATGACGGGACGCTGTATCCCGATCTGGAAACTCGAGGTTCCAATAGGCCCGGGTGGCCACACCCCGCTCGTCTGCGATCATCAGGTTTGCTGGTTCGAGTTCAAAGATATCCTTGAACGGCGTGCGCGGCGCGATCGGCGCCCACAGCGTAAAAATCTGATCGAGCGCGAGCGGGTCGATCTCGGCGGAAAGACCGGGAACCTGAAGGAGCGCCTTGACCTCGGAGGCGAAATAGAGCGTTCCCGCCCGCATCGTATAAAACAGCGGCCGAACACCCATGCGGTCGCGCGCCAGCACCATCCGCCGGCGACGGTTATCCCAAAGCGCAAAGGCAAAGTCACCGTTGAGGCGGGACACGCAATCCTCACCCATTTCATCATAAAGGTGGAGGATGACCTCCGTGTCGCTGGATGTACGGAAGCGACGGCCCTTGGCGCGCAGCTCGTCGCGCAGTTCGACATAATTGAATATCTCGCCGTTAAAGGCGATCGTCAGCTCGCCCGTGGCATTGGACATCGGCTGCTGGCCGTCCCCCAGCCCGACGATCGACAGCCTCACATGGCCAAGACCGGCCTGTGGCGCGGCGAAAACGCCCTGCTCGTCCGGTCCGCGATGGGCAATCGCGAACGTCATCTTCTTAAGAAGAGCCTTTCCATCCGGAACAGAGCCGAAAAAGCCACCAAAACCGCACATGACGAGATACTCTGACGTCCGCTGACAACGCGGGAAATATAGACGGGATATCGACAGCAAGAGTTAACTGCCGAACGTTTTCGTTGAGATGGTAAATTTATCGGCAGAGAGGAGAAACTTCCCAAAGAATACAGTTGCGGATCGATACTCCATTGTTAAAATTTTACACAATTTCTCAATCAGAAATTATTACAAAACGCGACCTGGATTCTTCCGATCTAGGTCGTCTCTCTGCTCGCTTCTTGGACTTATAATGTTATTAAGGATTCTTTAATAGACGCGCTGAGCTCAGCGCCTGCTTACCTGGGTTTGTGGTTAACGCTGCGCGCCGATGGCGTTATATCCATGATCGACGTGAGATCGCCGGACAGCGTTCACTCGCGGTGCTGGACATCATTGGCGCAAGCTGGCTGCACCGCTTCAACCGGAGTCACGGCAGCGGATCAGAGAAGCAAAGCGTCTGCCTCATGCGTCCATTCGAACGCACGCCCTCCTCGTCGAATGCGAAGCCCTCTAGAAGCCGAAGGATTGTTGCGCGGGCTGTGGCGCGCCGACATGAACGCCCTCCAGTTCGAGCATGCGGGTCTTTGCCGATGCACCGCCCGGCGCCGAGAACCCGCCGATTTTGCCGCCGGCAGCCAGGACGCGGTGGCAGGGAATGATCAGTGGAACTGGATTCTTCGCCATAGCTTGGCCGACGTCCCGCGCCGCTTCCGGTCCGGCGCCGAGTTCCTTCGCCAACGCACCGTAGGTGGTTGTCTGCCCCCACCGGACCCGCCGGGCGGCGGCATAGACTTGCCTGAAGAACGTTTCCTGTCCGGCGAGATCAAGCCTGAAACCGGAGAAGTCCGTTTCCTGCCCGTCGAAGTAGCGCTTCGCTGCGGCGACTGCTTCGAGCACGTCCGGCGTCGGCGTACCGAGCTCGGCATCGGGAATGCGACGCAACAGCATTCGTTCCGTCGCGGCGGCATCTTTTGTCGGCAGCTGGAAGCGCGTTATGCCGTTGTCGTTCCAGACGATGCCGCAGAAACCGGCAACCGTTTCGAAGATGAGGTAGTGGTGCACTGTCCGTCCCATCACCTGGGCCTCCACGTTTTCCATGACATAAGGATCGTGCGTCCGGTCTCCGACTTCAACCCGTTTCCGGCGGCTCTTGCTGTCCGCTTTGCGTGATGGACCTGTGTCGTGCGGTGATGGTTTATGCGGCGGGCGCCCTCAGACGACTACCGCAGCCAAGCAACAATAGTTCCCAGTCGCGCAGATGCGCGACTGCCTATGCTTCCTACGGGCGAAGTACGTGACCGAGCGCCGTGTCAGCACTCTGCCCAGCATGCTGACACGGCTGCCGCGCGGTCAGCTCGAAAGCGCGCCCGACTTCTTCGCGACCCAGGTGGCAACAAAGTCCATCAGGGCTGGCGACAGGCAGTCATAGGGCTCGAGCCCGAGCTCCCTCAGGCGTGCGCGGACATCGTCCATGCGGCTGGGGTCGACTCCCGATTCGATGATGGAGGAGACGAAGGCTGCAAAGCCGGGCGGAGCCCAGCCCGACTCCTGAAAGCGCTCGGGGTGAATGAAATCCAGCCCCTGGAAGGCATGTTCCCGCTCCACCGGCCCATACATATGAACGCCGCACTCCCTGCAGGCGTGCCGCTGGATCAGCGCGGACGGGTCAACCACCTGCAGCTTGTCGCCGTTCTCGAGCACCGTCACCTTGTCGTGCGGAACAACGGCGACAATGGAGAAATTGGCGCCGCTTGGCTTCCAGCATTTGGTGCAGCCACAAGCGTGATTGTGGGCGATCTGTCCCTCGATCCTGACCTTGACCGGCCTGTCCGTGCAGGCACAAACAAGCGTACCTCCGGCAAAATCCGGGCTGGCGGGTTGAACTCCGCCGTCCACTGCCGGATGAATGCTGATTGAACTATTCATTGCATGTCCTCCCTGATGTGCCGAAGCCCGCCACCTCAGTGGCGTTCGGTTTGGCTCGAGCGCCCGGCGGACCACGCTCAGTATATCACGACGCTCCTGATGCTTTCGCCGGAATGCATCAGCTCGAAGCCATGTTGATGTACAGTTGACAATCTTCGGCACGTCGGTACGACCGCGCGCCGCGAATGCGGTGCCCGCGGCCACCGGGCGGAGCCGAGGTATCTCCGGCATCCCACATCTCCAGTGTCGCGTGACATTCGAAACGTCACTGCGTGATCCTCTCGTCGTGTTCGTCGAGCAGCGGGACGCCATAGGAGAGCAGGAGCTTGTTGATTTCCGTCTGATTATCCCTGATGAAGGAATTGAGCGTGCGCTTCCATTGCTGGTCCGACGGCCGCACACCCATCGTGATCCGATAAATCATGCGTTGCCCCCCCTTCTCCCGGGTCAAAGGCACAATTGTCAGGTCGGCCCCGGACTTGCCGGCATAATAGCCTGCCATCGGGCCCCAGATCACGGCGGCGTCAATCACGCCTGCCAGCATGTCTCGTATCATGAGCTCGGCCACCGACGGCATTATCCGCGTGTCGACCGTGAGCGGATAGATCTTCGCTTTGCGCATCAGCTTTGCGGCCGCCATATTGGCGGAGGGTGGCGTTCCCTGGACCACGCCGATCTTCTTGGCGCTAAGCCTCGGATCGATCAGCGTTTCCACGCCGGCAAGATCGCCATCCTTCTTGTAAACCAGCACATAGGACGAGCGGTAATAAGCGTTGGTATTCTGGACGAGCTCGTCGCCCTGCGCGTAACCCATGATGATGTCGCAGCGGTTGGCGCCGAGCGTATTGCGCACAAAACCCGTGATCGAGGGAAACCACGTATAGGCGACGGAGCTTCGCCCTGTCTTGGCTGCGACCATCTTGGCAAGCTTGTCCTCGAAGCCCTCGCCGCTTTGGTCGGAAAAGGGCATATTGGACGGATCGGCGCAGACCCGCAGCGTGTCCGGATCAACCAGTTCGCCGGCAGCCCCGAGCCCGGCGCCTTGGGCTTGCGCCTGCAGCGGTATCAGCGCGGCCATCACTGTGAAGATGAGGGCTGCCCTAAAGCTCCGATGGACACCGTGTGTCATTTCACTCACCCATGCAGGACTTTTCATAGGCCTTCGCCGATTCGGGCTTGTCGGCCTTCTTGGGCGGACGACCTCGGGGCGCGGCGCCGACGGCGCGGGCGCGCAGGTAGACGTAGATGTCATCGAGGTAACAATAAACGTTCTTGTTGTCACCGAAGGCCGGCATGACATTTTCCTTGCCGCCGCCGACGTTCTTGCGCCCCTCCGCAACGATCGAAAGGAAAGTCGGGTAATCCATGTTCTTCAAGGTCGTGGCCAGAGCGGGTGCATAGCTCGAGCCGACTCCATCAGGACCGTGACAGACATGACAGTCCGAGTGATAGCGCCGGTAGCCGCTGAAGGTATACCAGTCGACCGTCCCGTCGTTCTGAAACTTGAATGTCGGATTTCCCTCTGCATCGAAGTATTTGCCGTCTTCGTCTTTCACTGCTGCGGCTTTTTGCTTGTCGTCTGCCGCCGTCATATTTCCGGGGATCAAGAGCGGGAACGCGGCGCCGAGCGCCAAGACTACATTACGAAGGGCCATCAATAACTCCACGCTTTGAAAACCGGAACGCAACGCTCCAGCAGGACCTATTGGATTGCACAAGGGAAACACGGACCGCCCGGCAGTCGTTGCTTCGGGCGGTCGAGGTCTGATGGGGCCGCGCCGGAGATGCGAGCCCCATTACTCCTAGAACAGGTCATCAGTCCGGAAGACCGAAGACAGTCAGTTGCCCGCCGAGCGTCGTGTATTCCGCCAGACCGGCATAACCGCCTACCGCACCCAAACCGGCTGTGGCGATGCTTTCTTTCTCTTCGGTCGGAGCGTTCTTACCGGCCACAGCCTGCTGCCACGCCGCTGCACCCTCGGCTGCCAGAAGGCCACCGGCGAGTCCGATGCCTGCCCAGCCGCCAACGCCCGACAGGACGCCGATATACTGCTTGCCGCCATGTTCGAACGTATTGATGTTGCCGATGATGCCAGAGGGTGTCTTGAACCGGTAGAGTTCATTGCCCGCCGTGTCGACTGCGACGATGTAGCCTTCCAAGGTTCCGTAAAAGACCACGTCGCCTTCGGTTGCGAGAGCACCGGACCAGACCGAGAACCGCTCGGGCTTAGACCAGACGATCTCACCTTTGGCAGCGTCCCAGGCAATAAAATTGCCCATGCCGCCATGGCTGTCCGGGGCTGGATACATCGATAGAGTCGCACCGACATAAGGCTGACCGGCCGTGTAGCTGACCTTGTACGGCTCATAGTCCATGCAGACGTGGTTCGTCGGCACGTAGAACAAGCCGGTCTTCGGCGAATACGTGGCTGGTTGCTGATCCTTCGTGCCGAGGGCAGCCGGGCAGACGCCCGTCGTATTCACGTCCTCGCCGTTTTGTTCGGTGGAGTATTTCGACACAACCTGCGGCCGGCCATACTGGTCGCTCTTCGGATCCATGACGACTTCCGTCGCCCAGTTGACCTTCGGATCGTACTTCTTGGCAACCAGAAGCTCTCCGGTCGCCCGATCGAGGGTATAGGCAAAGCCGTTGCGGTCGAAATGCACCAGCACATCGCGTGGCTGACCGTTGATCTGCATCGCATCGACGAGAATGTTCTCGTTGACGCCGTCATAATCCCACTCGTCGTGCGGCGTCATCTGATACAGCCACCTGGCCATACCAGTGTCGACGTCTCGCGCCATCAGGGTCATCGACCAGCGGTTGTCGCCCGGGCGTTGCACGGGGTTCCATGTCCCCGGGTTAGCCGTGCCATAGTAGATCAGGTTGAGCTTCGGATCGTAGGAGTACCATCCCCACGTCGTACCGCCGCCGGTCTTCCACTCCTCGCCTTCCCAGCTCTTTATGCCAGAGTCAGGCCCGATCGGCTTTCCGAGGTGGGTGGTCTTTTCGGGGTCGACGAGCATTTCGGAGTCGGGACCAGTCGAATAGGCTCTCCAGGCAAGCGACCCGTCTTTCAGGTTGTACGCCGCCATTGAGCCGCGGACGCCATATTCCGCACCCGATATACCGATCAGCACCTTGTCTTTGACGACCATCGGCGCACCCGTGCTGGATTCGGCCTTGCTGCCATCAATCTGCTCTCCATTCTTCACAGACCACGCGGGCTTGCCGGTTTTGGCGTCGAGGGCAACGACCGTTGTGTCGTTCTGGTTCAGGATTATCTTGCCATCGCCATAGGCGACGCCGCGATTGACCGTGTCACAGCACATGATGCCAATGACGTTCGGATCCTGCTTTGGCTCGTATTTCCAGAGGATCTTGCCGTCGTTGTTAAGATCGAGGGCATAGACGTTGTTTGGAAACGGCGTATGGATATACATCACGTCGCCGATCACCAATGGTCCGCCCTCATGGCCACGCAGCACGCCGGTCGAGAAGGTCCATTTGACCTGCAGGTCCTTGACGTTGTCCTTGGTGATCTGTTTGAGTTTGGAATAACGATGATTGGCGTAATCGCCGGTGGGCATCGCCCAGTTCTTCGCGTCGCCCGACAGTTTCATCAGTTCGTCATTGGCCAACGCATTTCCGGCAAGAGCCGCTGTCAGAACTCCAGCGGCGGTCATCGGCAGATATAGTTTTCCAAGTATGCGCATGCGGATTCCTCCCGATGTCGATGTGGACCCGAGGCGCGTCATCACAATCCTCGGGAGACCACAAGGCCAGCCCAAGCTCTGTCATGCTTGTCGTGGGATATCTGCTTCCTTCAGCGTTTCACGGTTCAGTTGGATGGGCAGAGGGCACCGTTATTGCCCGTCCTCTTGACCGACGCGACTTTTACGCTCCCAAGAGACAAGGCTTGAAGCCGGAAACGCTAGGCAGAATAGGCGATTAGACCGATGAAGGCAAGATTAAATATACGCTGCGCATGCGGCGCAACAACAAAAAAATGCTGCTATGCAACACATATATAACTAATATTCATGAGCCTTAGATTTGTTTTGGCGTGGCGGTTACTATAATAATACAGCGATTTAGATCCGCCTAATCTGGCGACTTCTACGCATCAATACCTGGAGATTACATCGTGCGCACTGGTAACTTGGGCGTGATCACCCTTCTCGCCGCTTTCACGTGTTCGGCGGCGGCCTCGGCAGCCGGAAGTTATCCGACCGTTGCAATCGTCGACTATGTGTATGGCTGCATGAAAGCCAATGGCGACACGCGAGCCGCGCTCGAGGGCTGTTCCTGCGCGATCGACGTCATCGCGTCGATCCTGCCCTACGAACGCTATGAAGCAGCAGCGACGTTCAGGAGCCTCGGACTTGAGACAGGCGAAAGAGGGGCTCTGTTCCGGCAGACGGCGCCGGCGAAATCCGCCGTCGCCGAACTGAGACGCGCGCAGGCCGAAGCGGAGGTCCGCTGCTTCTAATGCATGTTAAAAGTGTGCAGCGGTTTTGGGGCAACGACATGCACAAAAACAAAGATATAAAGCGCGTCGCGTGAATACGTTTGAAGCGACGAGCTTTAAGTCCTCTATCGGCGGATGGCTTCACGGTCTTGGCGCGCGATCACACCGCATCCGGAAACCTCTTGTGAAAATCCAAAACGAGATTGTCGAGCGCCTGCTTGTCGCGCAAATGGCGCGCGAGGCCCACTTCGAAAAGACCGAGCACCTGCGCCGGGCGCGGTGAGAGCACAATGATGCGATCGGCAAGCAGGAGGGCCTCGCGCAGATTGTGGGTCACCATCAGGGCGGTCGTGGGCCGCGCCGCCCACACCGTCATCAGCAGGCGGCGCAATCTGTCCGCAGTACGTTCATCGAGAGAGGTGAACGGCTCGTCCAGAAAGAGAATTGCGGGCTCCGTGGCGAAGGCCCGCGCCAGCGCGGCGCGGCGCGCAAGGCCAAGCGAAAGCTCCGAAGGGTAGAGCGACCGCATTGCGGCGAGACCCAGAATGTCGAACAGCCAGTCGAGGTCCTTGTCCCTGAGGTGCGGAGACAGCGCAAGGCGGACATTCTGCTCCACTGTCCGCCACGGGAGAAGCACCGGCTCCTGGAAGACCGCAGCAATTCGGTTGGAGCCGCCCTCGGGCAACTGATAGCTGCCCAAAAATTGCCGATCGAGGCCGAGCAGAATTCGCAGGGTCGTTGTCTTGCCGCAGCCCGAGGGCCCCAACAGACAGGCGAATTCGCCTTGCCTCACCTCGAACGAGAGTCCGCGCAACGCGACAATCGAAACGCCCTCCGCCGATCGGAACGTCTTCTCTGTGATGTCGACCTTAAGCGGGGCGGCGACGCCAGCGGGTTGCATGTCGTTCAAGTGGCTGCACCAGAAGGAGTTCGATCAACAGCATGATGGCCACGAAAGCTAGCGTGTAGGCAAGGATGGCTGCAACATCGAATATCTGAAAATAGAGATAGATCTGGAAGCCCACACCGCTGGAGCGGCCGAGCAGCTCGACAACGAGCACGATCTTCCAGATCAGCGCAATGCCGGAGCGCGAGGCGGCGGCGAAATAGGGCTGCAACTGCGGCATCAGGACGTGACGGATGCGGTCAAGCCGCCCCAGCCGGTAGACGGTGGCCATTTCCGCGAACCGGGGATCGAGGGCGCGCGCACCCTCGCGCATGGTGACGACGACATTGGGGATCTTGTTGATCGCGACGGCACCGATCGCGGCAGCCTCCGTCAGGCCGAACCAAATGTAGGCGAGGACGATGACGACCAGGGCCGGAAGGTTGAGGAAGAGGACGAGCCACGGATTGAAGAAGGAATCCGCCCGTCGGTGCGTGCCGAGCAGGACGCCGATGACGGACCCGATGACCATGGCGACGACGTAGGCGGCTGCGACCCGCCAAAGCGTCATCGCAAGGTGATAGCCAAGGTCGCCGCTCACCGCCTCCCTGACAAACACTCGCCAGACCTCGAGCGGCGGCGGAAACGCACGGCTCGGCCAGATCTCCGCCGCAAGGCTCCAGAGCAGGCATAGTCCAAGGAGCGACGCCAGGGCCGTCGCGGCAGGCAATGCGGTGCCGATCCCATGCGGGACCGTGCGCCGGCGCGCAGATGCGCCGTTTTCCGATCCGAATCCTGCCGTCATGTCTTCAATGCAGCCCAAAACGTGCCGGGAGCCATCTGTCGCGCCTCGCCGACGAGCTTCTCGCCACCGAGCTCCGCAAGGACTTCGTAGAGCTTGGCGGCGTCGCTTTCCTCTTCGGCGAGAGGCCTCCTCGGAATCCCTTCGCGATATCGATCGCGCAGGACTTCGAGTTCCCTGCCCTCGGCTCGCACGATAGGCGCCAAGCGCTGCCATTCGGCGTCTGACTCAGCCAGTAGTTTCTTGGCCTGCGCACTTGCCTTGACAAAGCTCATCGCCACATCCGGGTTTTCGTTCGCCCATCTGTCGCGGAACACATAGCCCAAGGCCGAGACCGGCCCCGATGCCCCGAGCGCCCTCGCCGCATCGTCGGCGCCGATCAGGCGGCGGAAACCGTTTGCCTCCAGCCGCGCGCAGAAATGCCAAAAGTTCAAGACCGCATCGAGCTCGCCTGAGAGGCCCTTTTCCGACAACAGAGGGGGGGCGCCGAAAACAACCTCGCTCTCCTTGGTCAGATCGACCTTATGGTCACGCCGCGCAAGCCCCTGGATCAGAAGCCAGCTCTTGTCGAGCGATCCGCCGGTCACGCCGATTTTCTTCCCGACAAGGTCGGGGATGGCACGGATCGGCGCGTCTTGCTTCACCATGATGGCGCCAACGGCGGTCGAGTAGGGCGCGAGCGTGAGATCCTCGCCCTGTGAACGCTGGCGCGACACCCACAACCAGTCGGAAACGATAACGTCCAAGTCGCCCGCCAGCATCGCCACGTTGGTGGCGTCCTCGCCGGCGAAATAGACGACTTCCACGTCGATGCCGTTGGCCGCATCGAATTTGTTGTGCTTGATGGTGTCGAGTTCCCAGTTCACCGTGCCGAACTTCAGGACACCCACCCGTATCTTCGGAGCGGGTGGGGCTGCCGAGGCATTGAAGCCCAGAGGAGTTGCAGCCGCCAGCAAAGCCGCCGCGCAGAGCGCGCGCCGCGATATGTTCATGATGCCACCTCCCAACAACGCAATATCACGTTTCTCCGTCCTTGTGGGGGAACGAACATTTCCATCGCACGATTTTGAGCGTCGGATGGCTCTCGGACCACTTCGCAATCTCTGGCGGAGCCAACATCATGCATTGGAAAAGGGATCCGCGCGTCTCGAAATACAGGTGTTCGGTACGGCAACTGCTCGGGTTGGCCAACATGCACACGGTCAGGACAAGAGCGACAAGGTTCAATAGAGCACCTTTCCCTGCGGGAACGCGCACAGCTATCGCTGGCATGCCTGGCATGCCGATAAGACCATTGGCCTTCACAAGGTGCCGATGGAAAGCCTACGGCGAGGATACGCGTGCGATAAACGAGCGTCAATTCGCCCGCAGCGGCGAAAGCCTCGGGGTCTCACTGGTTTTTCAGTTCTTCCGCAATCGCCTTGGTCAGGGCGTACAAGCGCTGCTCGATCAGCGTCGGCACCTCGCAGACGAAGCTCAGCGACTCCGCCCGCTCCTGAAAAATGCGTGTCTGAAACACCAGCCGATCACTCCGCGCTGTCAACTCGTTCGGGTCAGCATCGGGTTTCGCCCGCAAGGCATCCACGGCAGAAGCCTCCTGCCGCAGGATTGTCGCCATGTCCCTCTGCCTGTGAGCGTAGCGTGCAATACCTGAGATGACCTCCGAACGCTCCCGGTTCATATAATCGAAAAGCCCCTGCACGAGCATGGTCATGCGCCGCTCCCTCTCGCCCAGCGGCAGGCTTGCCGCATAGCTCTTGATTTTCTGCTGCGCCTCCGCCAGCGGGACGCGACGCGCCGACAGCTCCGTCACGAGGGCAGAAATGCCGGGATCCTTGGACCAGTTGCGGGCTGTTTGCGGCAGGTCTGCACCGGTCCATATCTGGCCGAGCGAAAGTTCCGGAACCTTGCGCTGGATGCACGGCCAGTCCGGGTCGTCCCCCTGCGCAGCCATGACGGGAGACGCGGCGATCGCAGCGACTGCCGCGGCGGCGATGAAACGTCTCACCAGTGGCCGCAGCATCAGGCATTTCCTCCGGTATCCTGCTTCCGGCTGAGCAAGCCGATCGATGGATCATAGGCGAGGATCGCACCGCCCAGAAAAGCTATGGTGAACGCAACCACGAGCATGAGCGATCCCCAGTCGACCTGTCCATAAAGGGCGAAGCGGATCAGTTCGACCGCGTAAGTGAACGGGTTTGCGAGGCAGATCTTGTGAAGAAGCGGGCTCGATTCCTGAATGCGCCATAGCGGATAGAGCGCGGGAGAGGCGAAATACATCGGGAAGATCACAAAGTTCATGATCCCCGCGAAATTTTCCAGTTGCTTGATCATCGATGACAAAAGCATGCCGAGCGAGCACAGCATCATCCCTGACAGGAAGAGCGCCGGCAGCACCAGGAGGTAGCCGGTCCATGGCGGCTTGACCCCCCAGAACCAGGCGATGGCGAGAAAGGCATAGACCTGCATGATCGATACGGTGACGCCGGCAAGCAGCTTCGACACCAGCAGGAACCAGCGTGGAAACGGGCTGACCAGCAGGGTCCGCATGTTGCCCATCTCCCGGTCGTAGACCATTGAGAGCGACGACTGCATGCCGCTGAAGAGCAGGATCATGCCGCAGAGACCCGGCGTGATATAGACCTCGTAGAGCACGTAGGTCTTGTAGGGTGGGATGATGGAGACACCCAGCACCTGGCGGAAGCCGGCGGCAAACACGAAGAGCCACAGCAGCGGTCTAACCAGCGACGAGATGAAGCGCTCCCGCTGATTGAGAAAACGGAGCCCTTCCCGGATCAGAATGCCTTTGAGGCACACGAGATATTGGCGGGCGCTGAAGCCGCGTTCCATAGCCGGAACAGGTCCTGTGGCAGATTGCAAGGTCATCGACTTGCTCCCCCGGCCGGTGCCGAAGCGACGCCAGTCAGCGTCGCGAAGGCGTCTCGAATGCTGCTTGCGCCACAGGAACGGACGACGTCGTCCACCCTGCCGTCCGCGAGCACGCGGCCCTTGTCGAGTATGATGACGTGGTCGGTTTCCTCCACCTCATCGATGAGGTGCGTCGCCCAGAAGACGCTGATCCCATCGGTAACCACCAGCTTACGGATAGTGGCGAGGATCTCGGCACGCGACCGGATGTCCAGCCCAACGGTCGCCTCGTCGAGCAAGAGAAGCGGCGGACGATGCAAGAGGGCCCGCGCAATCTCGATGCGGCGCATCTGACCGCCGGAAAGGCTGCGCGCCTTGTCATACAACCGGTCGCTCATGTCGATCTGGGCAAGCAGCGACGTGATCCGCGACAGTGCCTCTCTTCGCCCGATACCATGCAGCGATGCGTGGTAGGA
The DNA here is from genome assembly GCF_020193575.1 of Ensifer sp. IC4062. GTDB lineage: Bacteria > Pseudomonadota > Alphaproteobacteria > Rhizobiales > Rhizobiaceae > Sinorhizobium. Next base: position 16,609 of record NZ_JADYVD010000029.1, on the reverse strand, counting down.
GAGATTCTGATAGACGCTCAGATCGAGATCGAGCGTGCGGGCCTGAAACACGATGCCAAGCCGGCGCAGCGCCTCGCCCGGTTCCCGGCCGACGTCGTGGCCGAAGATGCGGATCGTGCCGTGGCGGGTGCTGTAGAGATGGCTGATCAAGGAGAACAACGTCGTCTTGCCGGCACCGTTGAGGCCGAGCAGGACGGTAAAGCGTTGCGGCGCGATCGAAAATGAAATGTCGGACAGAACCTGCTTCTGGCCGTAGGAATGATTGACTCCCGACACATCGAGTGCGGCGGGCAAGCTCACTCCATCATTGGCCTTCACATGCTGCATGGTTTCGTGCTCCTCCGCGACCACCCAAGTTCGCCCACATCCCAGCCTATTTGATGGTGATCGTCCCTTGCAAACCTTTCTCGGCAAGATCGGGAACGGACCAAGTGTAGACACCCGGACGCACGGTGGTGAACTGGACCTGGATGGTACCGTCGGCATCGTATTCGAGCCAGGCCGGAGCGCCATTCATGTGAACCTCGAGATCGTTGATGACGATTTGGTTCATCCATACATTGCGGAAGAGATCGGTGTGGAACTTGTATTCGAGACCGCCCGCGGCAGATATCTTCCAACGGTACCCCTGGCCGGCGATCAGATTGAAATCCTTCTGGTTGACGGTGAACTGGTCGTCCTTCGAACCGAGAATGAGTTCAGGGATATCCTTACTGGCCCGCGTCACCTGCTCAGTGGCCGAAGCCGATGGCGCTGCTGCGTCACCATCGTCGTTGTCGGCCTCCTGCGCGGAGCCGGGCGTCACAAACAAGGCCATTCCGAGCGACGCGGCAAGCGCCACCGAACAATATCTCTGCATTTACTCCTCCTTTGCTCTTCGGTACGTCAGTTCGGGTTAACGACCACGCCCCAGGGCAGCGCCCCGACGGTCACGGACTGAATTGGCTCGTCGGTCGCCACGTCAATGAAGGTGATGTCGTTCGAAACTCCGTTGGTGCTGATGATCGTCTTCTGGTCGGGCGTGAAAGCGAGTTGCCAGACCCGCTGCCCGACGAGCACATATTTTTCGACCTCGTAGGTTTCCGCATTGACCACGGCGACGCGATTGGCGGGGCCAAGCGCCACATAGGCTTTCTTGCCGTCGGCAGTGATGCGCACGCCGACGGGCTGGATCGCTTCCGCGCGCAAGCCGGGAATCTCGAAGGTGATCTTGTGCTTCACCTCACGGCGCGCATTGTCGATAACGGAGACCGTGCCGCCGATTTCGGCGCTAACCCAGACTTCCGAGTTATCAGGTTTGAACTCGGCGAAGCGTGGTCGGGAATCGACGAGGACATTGTCAGTGATCTCGTGGGTCTCGGTGTCGATGAAGTGCGCCATGTTGGTCGTTTCCGAGGTGTTGACCAACGCCTTCCCGTCCGGGCTGATGCCCATTCCCTCGGGTTCGACGCCAACCGGCACCTCCGTCACCACGCTCTTACTCTCGAGGTCGATTACGGTGACCAGATTGTCGTCCTCATTGGCAACGTAGAGCGTTTTGCCGTCGGGAGAGAGAACGAATAGCTCGGGGTCCGGTCCGGACGGCAGGCTTCCGACGATCTCGTAAGTAGCCGTATCGATGATTTCGATCGTGTCGTCGTCGCTTGCGCAGAGATAGATGAACTTGCCGTCATGAGAAATCGTGATGCCGCGCGGCCGCTGGCCGACATCGACGGTGCGGACCACCTCCATCGTGGTCGAGTCGATGACTGTTACCGTGTTGTCCTTCTCGTTGGAGACATAGACCATGTAGCCGAACGCCGGCGATCCCATGCTTGCTGCTACGGTAATGGCAGCCGAAAGAAAGGTCAGTCTTCGCAGCATCTGGCTCTCTCCATTTTTAAGCTATTCCAGCTCGCACTGGGTCTCCGGCTGATCGATTCCGAGCGTGTCGAGTTCGGAGACCTGATGCAGAAACCCCTCCTGCGGTGACGTCGAGACGACGGAACGGCCGTCTCCGAGGAAAATCGGCTGGCGCAACTGCCAGTTCCATTTCCGGAAGGTCAGCCTCTGCCCCTTGAAGGCGGCGATCGAAAAATCGTCGGCTCGAATGAAGGCCGCGAGCTTTTCGGGGTCGGCACTTTGCGTGCGCGTGGCAGCATCGCCGACAATCCTCGCTGCCGTCCACGCGGCCATATCCTTCGACAACATTCGTCTGCCGTTCGCCTTGGCAAAGCGGTTCTGTATCTGGGTGCCGCCCCATTGTTCGCTGGCCGGATGCCAAGTGGAAGGGATCAGGCCGGCGGTCCCGGCGACCGGGCGCGGAATCCAGGTCCGGAACGGCACATAGGTTCCGAAAACCTCGCTTTCGTCGGCCACGAGAAGCACGTCGTGATCCGGGAAATCCTGTGTAAAAACCGGCATCTGTCGTTGGATCTGGACCACGCCGGTATCCGTCCGCCGCGCCGTGCCTGTGTCGGTGAACTCCTTTTCTGCGATGATCTCGCCGCCGAAGCGGGTTGCGGCACGGCGGAGCGCATCGGCAAACAGCCTGTCGGGCTCATGGGAGCCGTAGACCAGTACCCATCGGCGCCACTGCTTCCAGATCAGATACTGCGCCAGGCCATCGGCGAGCATGGTGCGCGTCGCCGCAGTATGGAAGACATTCGCCCGGCAATCCTCCTCGCGCAGACGGTCGTCCGTGGCGCCAACGTTGAAGATCAAGACGCCTCTGTCGCGGGCAAGATCGGCAATCGACAGAAGCTGCGTGGCGGAGAGATCGGCGAGAATGTAGAGGACGCCCTTCGACACCATTTCGGTAAAGGCCGGCACGACGTCGGCGTCCGGCTTCACTTCGGCCATCTCGAGGGTAAACTTCTGTCCGAGGAACCTACCGGTCGTGTTGTTATCGCCGATCGCGACCTTTGCCCCCGCGATACCTTCATCGCGCGGTGGCACGTCCAGCACCGACAGCGCTAGTTGCGGTGCATAGGCGCGAAGATAGCCGAGCTTGATCTCCGAAACCTGTTTGGCTGTAGCCGTCTCTTCGGCCGGCGCGGGCAAAGACTCCTGCGCAATCGCGCTGGAGAGGCTCGCAACCGCAAGAAGAGCAGAGGTAAACAATAGGAGGAAACGGGGCACTGCAGATCCACTTGGTCGACAGGATACATCATCTCCGACGTTTATCGGATCTGTGTAAAGCCTCGGTGCCGCAGATAGCTTAGCCGAGATGTCCCCGATTTCAACCGTAAATTGGGAAGAGATTACTTCGCCCGTTATTGCGTTCGTGCGCGGCAAGCATCGTGAACGCATTTCGGCATACAACTGCATAACTTGTTCGAACTCGGCAAACGAACGACCCTGGCCGCCTCGACGACTCTTATCGGCCTGGCAGGCAACTTCCAGATCGGGGAACTTTCATGCGCACGAAGCGACAGACACAAGTCGGAAAGACATGGCCTCGACAGACCCAGGGAAGGGCCGCGCAATCTACGTGGCGGTGAAGAATCGTGGCTCGGTCGTGCTGGTCGTTCGCAACGGCAATCTCTTGACCCTACCTAAGGCACCGATCGACGCGCGCGAGATAGACATCGCGCGCTCAGCGCTACAACGGCGTTCCGTTCTCCGCTTGTGGCACGCTCTTAAACCGGTCTGCAGGGCCGTCTCGATCGATACTCGATCTGCCGCAACAACCCGCACCCCAGCAAGGCTCCCGAGCCTTCCCCGATCAATCATCTCGAATGCCCACTGTCGCGGATCTCGGTACTGGCTGATTCCCAATCGCAAGCGACCCAGAGATAAACCATCAGCAATTCAAAGTGCTACGGTGCCCTTTCTGTGTCAGATAAAACGCGCGGCGCGGTAGGCGGCGGGGGCGCTTCGTCGTTTTCGACTTTACCGTTGACATCATCGGTAATGACCATTACCCCCGTAAGAGGGTGTAATAACAGGGAAGTTAGAAGCAGTGGTTGCAGCAAAATCAGGGCGATTGCAAAGTCGCCGGCAAGCCATTCTTCAAGCGGCGGCCGAGGTCTTTTTCGAGCAAGGCTACGCGGCAACGAGCATCGACGCGATCATTGAACGCGCCGGCGGATCGAAGCGCAACATCTACAATGAGTTCGGCAACAAGGAGGGCTTGTTCTCGGCCATCGTCGCCGAAAGCGCTGACAAGCTGCTGTCGACCCTGGTCGTCGAGGAAATCGAAGGGCACGACCTGGAGGAAACCCTGACCGCGTTTGGCCAGCGTCTCATGGGCCTGTACATGTCGCCCACCCTGATCGGCATTTATCGAATTGCCATCACCGAGGCCAACCGCTTCCCTGATCTTGTCAAGGCGTTCTACGAACAGGGGCCGGGCCGGGCCACGTCCCGTCTCGCCGAGGTCCTTGAAATCGCCAGGGGGCGAGGGGAAATTCGGGCTGATGATTGCCTTCGCCTGGCCGGGCATTTTGTCGGCATGATCCGCGACAATCTCCTTCAGGTCATTTTTGCACTCCGCCCGCCGCCGTCGGACGAGGAGGCGCGGGAGGCGGTCGCTTCCGCCGTGGACGTATTCCTGAATGGAGTCCGACCTCGGCAGGAGAGATAGAACGTCTCTACTCCGCCTTGAGTAAAGGGCGTCGAGCCAACCGGTAGCGTGAAGATGAACGTCGCTCCATGCGGCACGTTGTTTTCCGCGCATAATTGTCCGCCATGAGACCCGACGATCGAACGGCAGATCGCAAGCCCCATGCCCATGCCGCGCCCCTACCACTGGACGATGCGCCCGTCCTGACCCCGCATCGGGTCCGCACGGCTCGAGATCCAGCGATAGACGCCATCAGCGCGGCGCATGCGATATCGCATGGAAAAGTGCTCGCCGGTGACGAGGGAGCGGCCGAGCGTGTCCGCCAGCTTGGCTGCATGATCGGGATGGACCACGGTCTCGATAAGCGCCGCCTGTCGGGTCATGCCCGGCTTGTCCGTATCCCCTACGTCCATGCCGAGAAAATCCACCCTGTATGTTGAAGAAGGTCGGCTCGCCGTCGGGCGTCATCCGCCAGAGATGGATCGGAACCATGTCGATGAGCTGGAAAAGTTCTCGCTCCCGCTCGCGCAATGCCGGTTCGGTCTGCTTGTAATCATCCATGTCGATCGACCTACCGAACCATGTCTTGTCAGGTTGTATCACGGCGACCTCCGGTAATTGTCGTTACCATTGACGCCTACGGTAATAACTGTTACCAGTCAAGAGGGTCGACGCGATAGACGGTAAGAACTGCAAACACATGCCATAGAGGCTCATTGCCGCACTGAGGCGATCTGGCGCTGCATAACCACTGGAACATTACAATATATTCATGAAGTATGTGGCGAAATAACTGCCTTTCGAGCAACCACGCCAAGTGAAATCTGGCAATAATTTGTCACAAGGACGCTTCTAGACTTTAAATATTGTTAACGTGATTTACCATTAAACCCGATGTATAAGATTTTCGAGGCTGAATACTGCCGGCGACCAAAATGGTCGCGACGCGACAGTGTGAGACGGCCCCTCGTGGAAGCCCTAGCTTCCAATGGTCAAGGAGACGCAAAATGCGTTCACTTATCACGACGTCAACAATCGCAGCTCTTGCCCTGTCGCTTGTGGCAGGTAACGCCTTGGCGGCCGGACAGCACAAGGGCCCGGCTTCAAGCGGCCCAGAAAACGGTGACTATTACCAGGGGGTATTTCCCAATGACGGGGCGATGACTCCTCCGGCGCCAATCGCCCAAACGACAATGCCCACTGCCCCCGTGCGGGAGCCGCGGCTCGCAAATATCCTCCACGAGCTTCGCTCGGCCGATCGGCGTATCGAGTCGGAGCGCGCTGAAGGCAAGCTCAGTTCCGTGGCCTTCAATAGACTGCATCGCGAGGAACGGAACATCAGGGCCGACGCAACGGAAGTCGCAGCCGCGCATCACGGCATGATACCGACCCGGTCCTATGCCCGATTGCAGCAAGATGTGCGCTGGCTTGACAGAAACATCGCCCGATCGGCTTGATGTCAGGCTGCTCTTGTCACCGGACCGACGGTCCGGTGACATGTCGAAGAACCACCGGCATCGTGCGCGCTTTGGTGCGTGTTCCTTAAACCAGGACGGATTTAAGGACAAAATCATGCAGCAATTCAAAGTACTACAGCACTCGCCGCGCGTCCCATCGGCCACGCGGCGTTGTCGCGGCAGCGCCACTCAAGCCGCAATCGTCAGCGCCTCGATGCCATGACGTTGCATGGCTGAGCCGATCCGGGCGAAGTCCGGCTGCGACTGAGGTGCGCTGGTGCCGATGTCGCGGAAGAAGGCGATCATGGACGATTCGAGTAGAACGAGCATTCGTGCCGTGCGGCCGCTGTCGTTCGAGTAGTTGTGCGGTGTCATCGAGCCGATATGGATTGCGGTGCGGGGTCCTGCAACCGTCACTTCCGGCGGACCATCGGCCACAAAGCGGCGAACCGTTACCTCGCCTTCCGTCACGTAGAACATTTCGGGCGAAGCGTGGGTATGTGGCGGGGTACCGGAGCCCGGCGGAATCTCGACCTCGATCATTTCGAGGCCCGAGCCCGCGATGCCGCCAAGAAACCGGATGCGGTCAGCAGCGACCCAGAGGGTCTCGCCGCTTTCAGGGGTAGTGACGTCAAACTTCATCGCTTGTCTCCTTTGGTTGCGATGCGACGTCCGCTGCTGAGTGGCCAGAAGTGACCGCGGACAGGATCACCTCAAGCGCCCAGGATGCGGCCTCACCGGCCTGGGCGCCGGTGAGACCGCCATAGTCCTTCAGAACCTCCCATGCGGAGGCCGAGAAGAGCAGGTGCGCCAGTGCCTCGACCTTCCAGGCCTCCGACGCCGGAAGGGAAGCAATGGCCGGAGCCAATGCGCGCGCAAAATGCGCGCGGCGGGCCGCAACTGTACCGAGCCGCATCTCGCGACCGGCCCTGGAATGCAGCGAGGCGCGGATCGCCGGTTCGTGCATGTCGAATTGCGGAAAGGCTTGCCGTGGACCATCCACGACTTCTTTCAACGTTAACGGCGTCGCAGACGTGCCGATTCGGGCGTTAAGCCACGGCCAAAAAGCGGCGAGCATCTCGTCCTTGGTCGCGAAATGACGAAAGATCGTCCTGCGCTGCACCCCAGCCTTTTGCGCAATCGCTTCTGTGGAGACATCGTCCGCGGCGCCCGCGGAATCCATCAGCTCGAACAGCGCGGTCAGGATAGCTTCCCGCGTTTCACGTGCCTTTTCTGCGCGCAAGGGGCTGTTGTAGCTGCGGACGTTCGTCATGCAGGTGGCTCCAATTTAGAGACACTCTATGTGACATGAAATGAACGTCGCGTCAATTGTCGACACTTGATGTGACGCGAAATATAGAACGGGCCCGACTCGATCCCAGCGTGATCTGGGAAAATGAGGGCGGCGCCGAGATCATCGGCCGTGGCCGCGTTGACGCTCCTCGCAGACGAGTACAGGTCGGTCCGATTCCGTCAGGCTAGCCTCTCGCTGTTAATCGGCAACATGAACTGAAAAACAGCACCCCGTGGGGCATTTGCCGTCGCCCATAAGCGCCCGCCATGGGCCTCGATAAGAGATCGGCTAATTGCCAGCCCCATGCCCAATCCTTGCGGCTTGGTCGTATAAAAGGCATCGAAAAGGAGGTCCAGGCGGCTCGGATCAAAGCCTGGACCCGAATCCTGGACCGAGATCACTACGTGCTCCGATTTCTCCCTGGCGGAGCGAACCAACAGCTCGCGTGTATTCTTTTCAACGCTGTTCAAGGCCTCGATGGCATTCATCATCAGGTTCAGAACCACTTGCTGCAATTGGATGCGGTCTGCCAGGATGATCGGCACATCGCTCGCGAGTTGGGTCTCCAACGCCACGCCGTTTTGTTGCATCTCGCCGCGAGCCAGCGCAATGACTTCGTGTATCGTCTCGTTAACGTCGAGCCAGTCCTTTTGTGGCGGCGCCTTATTAGCCAGCGCGCGTATACGAGAGATGATTTCGCTGGCTCGACGGCCTTCAGCGATCGCCCGCGAGGCGGACCGCCGTGCTTCCTGCAGCCTCTGCGCCTCGAGCCAATGCAAACACGCGCTGGCGCTATTGACGACGGCCGCAAGCGGCTGATTGACTTCGTGGGCAATCGAAGCGCTCATTTCTCCAAGAGTTGCCACGCGTGCAACATGAGCGAGCTCCGCCCGCGTCTGTCGCAGCGCCTCTTCCGTTCGCTTGCGCTCGGTCACGTCGCGCAGGATGCCACTGAAGAACCGCTCATCTCCGGTACCCACCTCGGCAAACGACACGTCCAGGTCAATCTCTCTTCCGTTCTTGTGCAGTCCGGGCAAGGGCACGGCGCTCCACGACATCCGTTTCTCCCCGGATTCCAGGTAACGGCGGATGGCTTCTTCGTGGCGATGCCGCAGACGCTGAGGCATGAGCACCGTAATTTTTTGGCCAGCTATCTCCGCTGGGCTATAGCCAAAGATCTTCTCCACTGCCCCGTTGACGAACAGAATTTTGCTCGTTTGGTCTATCGCCAGAATGACGTCCGTGGCGGTTTCGGCGAGGGTACGGTAGCGCTCCTCGCTCTGGCCCAACGCTTGCTCCTGCTGTTTGCGCTGTGTGATGTCTCTAATGTAGGTGCGAAAGTGAACGGGTGCGCCGTTGACGTCCAATACAACCGAGGCGTTCAGATAAACCCATACGATGGAGCCGTCCTTCCGTATGTAGCGCTTCTCCAGATCAAACGACTTGAACTCGCCGCGAATGAGCCGCGAGCACTGTTTCCACTCTGCTTCCACGTCCTCGGGGTGGGTGCACTCGTGAAACCGGCGCCCCAGCAGTTCTTCTTCGGTGTATCCCAACAGGTTGCATAGTGTTGGTGGCACTTTGAGCCAGCGACCCTCCAGATCCGAATGTGTCGCCATCACCAAGGAGAATTGCTCTGTACGCGCCAAATTCTCCTGGCTCTCGCGCAACGCATTTTCTGCGAGCCTACGCTCGGTCAAGTCGAGCGCGAACGCGACGCCCTCATCTCCACCCTCCTCAAACAGCGCGCCACCGATCAGCACGGGTACGCGGCTGCCGTCTCTCCGGAAGAACTCCTTCTCGAACGGCTGGAACTTCCCAATCGTCCGCAGCTCCGCCACGGCGCGCTCGCTGCGATCGCGCCACTCCGACGGCGTAAGCTCCCTCCAGCATACGCGGCCCGACAGAACATCTTCACGGCTGTACCCCACCATGCGGAGAAATGCTTCATTGGCCTCGGTAATTTCGCCTTCGAGTTTCCAGATGCAGACCCCCATGATGTTCGCGTCGACCAAGCGCCGGATCTTGGCTTCCCGCTCCTGGAGATCGCCGTAAAGATGGGTATTCTCCAGTGAGATCGCTGCCTGCAAGGCCACCAGTTTCAGCACAGCTGCGCGTGTCGGAGTAAACACGCGAGGCATCAGGTTGTTTTCAAGATAGAGCACGCCGACGAGTTTGCCCCGATTGATCAGCGGCAAGCAGAGAATGGAACGAGCGTGATGCTGAAGGACGTACGTATCGGCCGAAAACGGGTTCTCGGCCGAGGCATCGTCCAAGATTACGCTCTGCCTAGTGCGTACGACATAATGGAGGATCGACTCCGGCAGAGCGGTCGCGGCTGCGCTCGCTTCTCGCGTCCCCACGACGACATTGTTGCCGCTGGTGGTGGCCTCTGCCGCGATGCGCAGCTCATCACCCCGTGGGAGAATCAACAGACCGCGCTCAGCACCCGCGTGCTCAATCGAAGTTCGCATGAGCTTGTCGATCAGCTTCTCCAGGACGGTCTCGCCCCACACCGCTTGCGACACTTTGATAACAGTGGCGAGATCCAGTTGCTCGACCGGCGTGCTGATCGTCGAGGTGGCGCTCGGGCGCACTGGCTCCCCGCGCAGCTGCGGATGGAGCTGATCGAGCTGGCGTACCTTGGCGTCGGCTCCCCAACGGAGGTAGCAATAGCGCGCATTGCGCAGATAGGTATTGGCGATCGTCTCGAAGTTACGTGTCGCGTAAAACCGCGATGCGAGTTCGTGGGCGATGCCCTCGTTTTGTAGAAACTTGTGTTCTCGTGCCGAACGAATCGCTTCTTCGTACAGGCGCATCGCGTCGATATCTCGCCCTTCGAGACGCGCAATTTCGGCGCCGACCAACGCTGCGCGATTTGCAAAATTTGCGGGGCAGTTCTCCGCCCACACCGTGAGTTGCCTGTGGTGGTTGCGGAGCAAGTCAAAATGCTGTGCCCGCTCGTCACTGCCCGCAGAGTCGCAGGCAACCGCCCGTGCCAGCGCGCCGTAGAAATGATAATCCGCGGCTTCCAGGAATGACCGTGTCGCCCAAAGCAACGGGGTAGCTTTCTCTACCGCCTCCATAGCCCTTGCATAATCCTGTGCCAGCACGCACGCTTGCAGCTTGTGAATCCAATAGGTGCAGGTGCAGAGTGCCAGAGGCGGGTCTTCCTCTATGTGCCGCTCATATGAGTTGTCACCGTACCCCGCATTGTCGGAAGAATTGAAGTCCAGCGAAGGCCCGCGAAGAGCTTGGATCAGCACGAGCTGGCAGGTAAACCAGTCGACGGCGAAACCAAATCGCGCCTTGCGAGCATATGCTAGACCCTCCTGCGCCTCTCGTTCCACGTCGCCGAGAGGCTCTCCCGAGACGAGAAGATTCGTGATCAGGTTCTTGAAACCAAAAACCGCATAGGTCAGATCACCGCTGGCGTTCGCCATATCGAAGCCGCGCCTTATCAGCGCGCGACTGGCGAAAAGGTCTTTCATCCATGGAACGGCGAATGCTCCGAAGGAGGCGTAGACGCGCGCCTCGAAAAGACCCAGGCCGCGATTCTGCACGAGGTCGCAGGCAAGCTGGCCAAAGCGAAAAGCGGTCTGGTAGTCACCGAAACGAAATCCCAAGACCCGGTTGATGTGGGAATAGGCGTAGCAAGAGGCACCACAGTTGCCGTGCTCCAGGCTAAGCGTTGTCATTCGAAGGACGACGAGGTCGTACAGGTTGCTGTTGGTCAGCAGCGTTGGCGCAAACAGACCCGAGAGAACGTCCATCGTTGCGCGCCAACCGGGATCGCTCATCAACGGAAGCTCAATGAGCTGTTCAATCGAGCGGCCGTCGAGTAGTCGCCACATGTGCTCGAGTTCCTGACGGACGGCGTCCTCCGACGGTTGTTGCGACCAGTTGATATCGACACTTCGGAGATATTCCAAGCCGACATCGATAGCGCGATCAGGCCGGTCAAGGGTCAGGTAAAGCGCCTGGCGCAAATGCGTGACGGCGGCTCTGTCGACCACCGTTGCCGCACGTTCCACCAAGGCCGAGAGGCGTTTCTCGGCGCAGGCGAACTCGCCGGTCAGGAATTCACATTCGGCTAGATGAAGCTCCAGATCGAACACCAGGCGATACTGCCTCTCCCAGCAGTCATCTCCCAGCAAAGCACGACCGGCGGCGAAATAGGTCAATGCCGATGCATAAGCCGTTGAAGTCCTCGCGCGCTTGCCGGCGCGCAGATTGAGACCAGCGACCTGCTCCCGCTCTTCATGCGATTGAATCAACGTTGCGCCGCGATCGAGTTGATTGACGATCTCGAAGATCTTCGTGTCGATCTCGGCCGGCGTCGTTCGCGCGACAAGTGCTCTGCCAATCTGCAGGTGCACTGCCGCCCTCTCGTCCTCAGAGATGAGGGCATAGGCAGCTTCGTGAACACGGTCGTGGAGGAAAATATAGGCGCCCTCTTGACGGGAGATAAGCCCCGCGCGCACAGCCTCCCAGAGAGCCACGTGTATCTCGTCTTCAGGCACCCCGAAAACCGTACTCAATGCGGTGGTCTGTCCGCTATTTCCGAGGCACGCGAGTTTTCCCAAGAAGTCCCGCGTTTTTCCCGGAAGACGGCTCAGCTTCGTGGCCATGAAATCGACCACGTTCTCAGTGAAGCCCTTGGCCCGAATGCGTGCCATGTCCCAGGTCCAGGCTCCGGCGCCGTGCTCAAATGCGAGCAGTGCCTCCTCGGCAAGAACCATCAAGAATTGGATCGTGAAGAACGGATTCCCGCCGGTCTTTGCGTGCACTAGCTCTACGAGCGGCTGGGCGACCGCCAGTTCGCAGTGGAGCGCATCGACGACGAGATGCCCCACATCGCAGGGCTTGAGAGGCTCGAGCACGATCTCCTGCACCCTACCGTTGGCATTGCGGATCGCGCCAAGTGTCCGCACCAGCGCGTGCGTCGGATCAATTTCGTTATCCCTATATGCGCCGACCAACAGAAGGTGGCGCACCTCTGGATGGGTGCTGAGATGTTCGATCAAGTCGAGCGTCGCCCTATCCAGCCATTGCAGATCGTCGATGAACAAGGCGAGCGGATGCTCCGCCCGAGCGAACACGGCGAAGAATCGGCGGAAGACTTGCTGGAATCGCGCTTGCGCTTCCTGCGGCGGCAGATCGGCAACCGGTGGCTGTTCGCCGACGATGAGAGAAAGTTCGGGAATGAGGTCGACCATGAGCGAGCCGTGCGCGCCCAGCGCCTCGAGCAGCGCGGAGCGCCAGCGAGCGAGCTCCGCATCGCTCTTGCTTAGCACCTGACGCACGAGACTTTGCAACGCCTGCGCCAAGGTCGCGTAGGGTATGTCGCGCTTGTACTGATCGAACTTGCCGGACGCGAAGACACCGCGTGGTGGAACCAGTACTTTATGGAGTTCATTGACAACCGAGGACTTGCCGATACCGGAATAGCCGGAGACCAGCACGAGTTCGGTTGTGCCCTGGCTCACGACGCGATCGAACGCAGCAACAAGAGCGTTGATCTCGGTCTCTCGCCCATACAGCTTTTCCGAGATCAGCAGCTGGTCCGATATGTCGTGCGCGCCCAGCGCAAACGGGTCGATGCGTTGGTGCGCCTCCCACGCCTTCAGGCAATGTTCGAGATCGTATGCGACGCCCGCCGCGGTCTGGTAACGGTCCTCGGCGGTCTTGGCGAGGAGTTTCATCACAATCGCTGCAACCGGAGCCGGAATGCCATCCGCTCGCTCGTCGGGCGGCATCGCCTGGCGAGCGATATGGCAATGAATCCACCCCATGGGATCCGTAGCCGTGAACGGAAGCGTCCCGGTAAGCATCTCGTACAGTGTGACGCCAAACGAATAGAGATCGCTGCGCGCGTCAACGGATCGATTCATGCGACCAGTCTGCTCAGGCGCCATATAGGCAAGCGTTCCCGCGATGATCTCAGGCGGTTCTGGCGCCCGCCGTTCCCGCGGCACGCGAGAAGCAATGCCAAAGCCTGACAGCCAAACCTCACGGCTGCCGATGTTGACCAAGATATTTGATGGCTTGATGTTCTTGTGAATCAGCCCGCGGCTATGGAGGCGACCGAGCGCGCCAGCCAGGCCGATCGCGACGTGCAGGAACGGCGTCAGACCCCACGGCTTTCCAATCATTCGCGCAAGGATCTCGCCACCCGGGTCCTCCACCAAGAGCGCAGAGCTTCCCGGCCGGCGCTCCAGCGCCACGGGTCGCGCCGCCCACGCGGAATCCAGCTCGTCCCGAAGCGCATAAGCGTGATCGAGCCGCGCCACATTCTCCACCGCAGGTTGTGAAGACGCAGGCGTGCACACCAAAAGCGAAACGTGTTGGTCGTCCGATACACGTCGGGACAGGACAAATTCCTCATCCTCCCAAAGCGTCTCAACGACGTTTGTCGGCAGCTCTGTCACGATCTAGAACCCCAACCGACGCGCGAATGATCGGCATACGCTGCTCTCGTTGCCTGCAGCATGCAGGGCAACCTGAAATTACGCCTCGACCCATCACCTGGGGGATAGCCCCGCCGTGATTCCAACAATGGAGAGGCCGGCCTGGTTGGGCGAATAGCTCGCTCGCGTGCCGGGCGCAGTTCGTGTCCGTGTCGATGACAATAGCCGACAGCGGCTGACGCACCTCGTGTGCGACCGAACTCACCATCTCACCACGCACGCACAGGCGTACTGCCCGCGCGTCAAACCGCGCTTTAGCTTGCGCAGAGTCCGGAAGAGCGTCGATCCTTAAAGCCACGGTACCCTGTTGCCACCCCATAGCGGCCTTGCGTAAGAAGACTTCGGAAGACGATCATTCGCCAATCCGCAACGTTCAGCGGCCATTCGCGCCTCACGAGTCCTCTCCTACAGCGCGCGTCTTCTCAGGCGCGCAAAGGACGCTGTGCCACTTTGAATTGCTGCATGTTTTGTCCTCAAATCGCTCCGATTTGGGGAAACCTGTAGTAGAGTATTTGGAGGCGCCGTGAAATTCGATAGCCTTGCGGGATTATCCAACCTATTCGCAAGTATAGGATGTCGCGGCCGCGGGTTGGGTTTGCGATCTCAATGCATTGGTAGCGTTTGCTGAAAGGACATCAGCTGCCCTTCAAGCGCACTATGATCCCGTGGCTGGTCAAACGTGGCGCCACAAACAAAGGCTCACCCACTTAGCCGTCCGAGCCCGCCGAAAACGGCTTTCAACAGAACATCGATCAAGGTCAACTTTGAAAGAGGCGCTTTGGCTGAGCGGATCGCCGAGGCGGTCTCGCACCATGCGGATGGCGCTCAGCAGGACTGAACATTTTATGTCTTCAGGAGCCGCGTGAACGGTCTGCCTCGGGTCATTAGAGAAGCCAAACCAACGTATAGGTTCCCTATAGTCTAACTACTATTACCCTCTGCACCGTACTGCGGTGAAATTGCCGCTCCAAAAACGTAATCAGCCTCAATGCAAATAAGAAAAGAGATATCGTACCTGAGATTGCGAGAACTCATATCCTTATTGTGCTTGCTGCTTGCCGCTACGGCTTGCTCAACGGTAAGTTACAGCGATTTACCGGTGGGTGAAGGGGCTCCTGTTCCTCCCGTTAGGCAGGAAAACCTTTTCGATCTCCTTTACGTCACAGACCGCGCACCTGCCGCTTCGGCTAATGGCGAGCTCTCCTACAGCTCGTTTAGGGGCCATTCGATCAGCTTTGGCTCGGTTACGCTTGCTCGCCAGCGGTCGCGGTTTCACCGTGGGTCGGCTGGACAGCCTAACGCGCCGCGGCATGTTCTACGCACGACCAAACTGGGAGAATTTCCGCAGTCGCCATACCCAATCGAACTCACTCGTGAGGGGTCTCGTCGGGTACCGGCAACTGTCGATGCGCATTTGCGGGCAGCCGCCGGGTTGCAGAATGAGGTGAGCCGGCGCCTGTGATGGCGAAACGCAAAGAAGTGGTCACTTTCATTCATGGCTATAACAATAGTTTCGATGATGCCGCCAAAGCCAGCGGCAAAATATGCGATACCCTTTCTCAAGAGTTTGTGTGCGTATCGCTTTCATGGCCTGCGGGCGGGTCGGCCGGCGCTTTCTATGGCTACAATGTTGACCGTGAATCCGGCGAATTCGCAGTAGCGGATGTGAAGAAGGCCATTCGCATCATTTCCGCGACCGAGGCTGTCAAAGGTCTCCACCTCGTCGCGCACAGCCGCGGCGCAGACGTCCTGCTGTCCGCCCTTCAGCAGTTGGGAATGGAGGCATACGTCACCCGGTCGTCCCCTACGGAGCGGTATAAGATCAATAATGTGGTGCTCTTCGCTCCGGACATCGATCTCGATGTTGCGACAGCAAAGTTGTTCGGCTTCGTGTCTGATCCCGATGCGCCACACGGAACAACAGCAACCCCTTACGGCCCTTTACCGCCCATAGGCCCGCTGCATCTGACAGTATATTCATCACCCAACGACAAGGCGCTCGCCCTTTCAAGCGGGCTGTTCGGAAGCGTCGTGCGCCTCGGGCGCTTAACCAGCGCCAGTATCATCTCCAAGGAGGTGCGCTCGAATGCGCTTTGGAAGAATTCGCAGTTATCGGGTATCGCCGACTTTATCGAATATAGGGGAAGTGCAGGCTTTGCGGGGCACAGCTATTTCTTGTCCGACCCAGCGATTCAGAAAGATCTAGCTGCCCTACTCAGGGATCGGCTCAAGGCCGGCGACCCCGGTCGGCCGCTGGTCGAAATAAGACGTCCATTTTGGAGTGTCCTCAGCGGCAATTCTGAAAACAAACTGTCCCGCGATGGTCGAAATCAGTTCGATGAGTGACAGCAGCTTCGAGGTCCGGGCCGGGCAGTAGCCGACGGAATGCCATCTGCGGCGCGGGGACGGTGCCGCGTGTTATGTCGGAGGCTTTTCCGCCAGTTGGGAGAGGAGTCTACCCATTCGCGGCGAATCATCGAAGCAGCGACGGCCAATCTCCGCCTGGAACGCACGACTGGAGCGGACGGCTGCCGATGATTTCGGAGAGAAGCTGGCGGCTGGCGAACAAACTCCTCGACGACGTCCTGGAGCATCCGGCTCTCCCACTCGGAAGCAGCACGCGTATCTGGAGAACGCAGAAAGGCTCCGTTTTTTTGCGGAGCCTTTTTTCTATGATCGGTGATTTGGTTGCGGGGGCAGGATTTGAACCTGCGGCCTTCAGGTTATGAGCCTGACGAGCTACCGGGCTGCTCCACCCCGCGTTAGCTGTTTTCCCGGGTCGGCAGCCCGGTTTTTGTTTGTTTTTCCGTCCTCGGCTTGCGCCTGCGGTCGGCCGGGGCTG
>NZ_JADYVD010000028.1 GCF_020193575.1 Ensifer sp. IC4062 | reverse complement strand
CGATGCGGACACCTGTATCGTCGACGATGCCGCTGACAGTGCCGACAGTGCCGCGGATGCGCTCTTCGAGCGAACCAAGGCTCGTTTCGATGCGCGCGCCGGCTTCATCGACGAATGCGTTGACGTTACCAACGCTGCCCTGAACGCGCTCTTCGAGCGAGCCGAGGCTGGCCTCGATGCGAGCGCCCGTGTCGTCGAGACGGTTGTTGATGCCGTTGATCGAAATATCGACGCGATTGGTGAGCGTGTCGGCCGCAATGCTGATCTGGTCGGCCGTCTCGGCAAGGCGCTCCGCGATATTGCCGGTGGTCGAGCGCATGCGCGCGTCGAGCGCTTCGGCGCTGCGGTCGATCACGCCGGCAATCGACGTCTGCCGTTCCTCGAGCGACATTTCCAGCATGCTGGCACTGGTCGCGAGCGTCGTTGCGATCGCTAAGGATTGATCGGACAGCAGATCCTCGAGCTGCTCGCGACCCTGGCCGACAGCCAAATTGATTGAGTGGATCCGATCATCGAGCGTCGCCCGTATCTGATCATGCGTGGTCGTAAGCGTCTCGCGCAGATGCTCGGTCTTCCCGGAAAGCGCCTGTTCGATTTCCGCCGCCTTGCCGGCGAGCGAGGCGGTCGCCTCGGACGTGCGGGCTGTAAGCGCTTCCGCGATCTCGGCGCTGGTGCCGGTCAAGGCGTCCGAAATCTTGCCGACTCGGCCGCTCAGATCTTCGGCGATACGAGCGCTTGTTTCGGTGAGTGTGCCGGCGATCTGGCTGACGCGGCTGCCGAGGTTCTCGGCTACCTCCGATACGCTTTGCGAAAGCTTGTTTTCGATCTCGCCGACGCGGTCCGTCATCGTCTCGGCAACAGCCATTGCGCGGAACGTCAGGTTGTCGGCAACGTCTTCGGCGTGGCGGCTGAGAGTGTCCGCCATTTCATTGGCGCGGGCAGACATCGTCGAGTTGATCTGCGTCGCGCGCTCCGAAAGGATACTATCGAGCGCCGTCGTCTGATTGGTAAGCGCATCGGTAAGCGCCTCGCCGCGTTGCGACAGCACGCCTTCGAGCGCTTGGGTCTGGCTGCTGAGCGCTTCGGAGATCGCCTGTCCACGCTCGGAGAGGACGCGCTCCAGTCGATCCGCGGTACCGGCGACGGCATCTTCGACCAGGCTCGCGCCGGAGGTGAAGGCGGTCGAAATGGCCGCGGTGCGCTCTGAAAGCGTGTTGTCCAGGCGATGCTGGCTTGCCGCGATCGCGCTGGTGATTTCGTCGGTGGTGCCTGTGAGCGTCTGTTCGATCCGCGCGTGAGCGGATTGCAGACCGTCGATGAAGGCGGAGGTGCGCGAATCGAGCCCCTCGGTCAGGCGCTGCTCGCTGGTCGTGAGCGCATCGGCAAGCGCATCGGCACGCCGGCCGAAGCCATTCTCGATCCGTTCCTGCGCTTCGGTAAGCGCCCCCATCAGCGAACCGGTCTTCTCGGAAAGCACGCTCTCGATACGCTCCTGCGCACCACCAATGAGGTTGCCGAGTTCGGACGTACGGCTGCCGATGCTTTCCTCGATGAAATCCTGTGTCGCGCCAAGCGCCGTGGCAAGCGTCAGCGACTGGTCGGAAAGCGCCGAACCGATCTTCTCGACACCGCTGTCGAGCGCGCTGCCGATCGCCTCCGAACCACCGGAAACGGTCTCGTTGATCCGATGCAGGCTTTCCATCAGCTTCGTGTCGAGCAGGCTCGCCCGCTTGTCGAATGCACTTGCGAATTCATGGAAGCGCTCGTCGAACGCCGTCGCCAATTGACCGACCGTGGTCTGCAGCTTCTCTTCAAAGAAACCGCCGCGAAGATCCAGATCCATGATCGCGTCGTCGGCGCTCGTCTTGAGACTCTGCCTGAAGCTTGCGCCCTTTTCATCGAGGGCGGCATTGAGCGAGGCAAGCATGTCGTCGAGCCCGCCGGCGATCGCCTGCTGGCCGACGCTCAGGCTCTCATTGAGGTCGCGGGTCCGTGCGATCAGCGTTTCGTTGAGCTGGCGCGCACGCTCGTTGAGGGCGGCATTCAGTTTTTCGGTATTGGCATCGAGGGTCGAAGCGCGCGTCTCAAACTGGCCGAGCAGCTGCTCGCCGCGTTTCTCGAGGGTTTCGCTCAAAGCGTCGAGCCGTGCATCGAATTCATTGCTAAGCGCGACCCCAGCCGTCGTAAGTCCGGAAAGGAGCGCATCGGTGCGAGTGGACAGCATCGTGCTGATGGTCTGCAGCGCGTTTTCCGATCTTTCGCTGAGGGCGGCGGAGCGCGTATCGATCAAGGAGGCGAAGGCTTCGCCCGACAAGGCGATGCGCGAGGCGATATCCTCGCTCGCCAGCTCCAGATCGTCTTTCAGCTTGGTGTGGGCACCGGCGATCGACGTGCGGATACGGTCGGCGTGCCCGATGATCGCTTCCCGCTCAAGACCCAGTTCCTGCACGAGGGTGCGAACGCGAAGTTCGTTTTCGCTGTAGCTGCGTTCAAGCGCATTGACCTCGGAATGGACCAGCGTTTCGAGTTCCGTCGCGCGCGCGATGGTACGCTCGATACCTTCGTTCATCGCCGACACTTCGCGACGGACGGCCTGGCCGACGGTCATCACGCGGTCGGCGGCGGTTGTTTCCGGCTCGGCGAGACGCAGGGCGACCTCCGCCATCGAGCGCGCGGCATTGCGCATGTCCTGCGCTCTCGCAAGCATGATGGCAAAGGAGAAGAACAGCATCACGGGCAGGGCAATGCCGATAAGAACACCAATGGCACCGGGCGTCGCGGCGAGATCGGGGAGCGAACGGATCTGCCAGATCTGCGGTGCATAGAGGAGATGGCCGACGGCGAGACCAGCGAAGGCCCAAAGCAGCGACACCAGCGCAGCGGTACGAATTGCCGCGCGGCTGGTGCGGACTTCGAGGGAACGCAGCATTGCGGCTGGCGACCGGCGCGTGTCGTCATTTGCCGGCGAAAGCGGCGGTTGCTTCGGAGCGGGTTCTGGCGCGAGGCTCCGTACCGCCTTCGGCGCTTCCTGCTGTGCCTTTGAAGCCTGCGCCTGATCAGATGCTGCGGCCGCCTGCTTGCTGGGCTCAGACACGGTTTCCCCCGATTCATCCAAGGAAGTCTTGTCGTTCAGAGCCGACTTGAGGTCGTCAAAATCAATTTTCAGGGCCGCTTCCAGTGCCTGGAACGCCTTTTCGTCGATCGACTCACTGCTCTTTTTCGTCGCCATAGGGATACGCCTCACTACTATTGCCCGCCGATGGCCATCTCCGCGGCGCCGGTCAGGCAAACCCGAAGACATCCGAAACAGGGCGGTGACGCCAAAATACGCGCGCCACATCCGCGCAATACCTTGCCTGATCACCCATTCCATTGCCTCGATGGATAGCCGGAACTAAGGCCTCTCGGCACCGAGGACAGAGCTTATCCACCGGAACAGTTGCCACTTTCGTACGCAAACACGTTCCTGACCGTATCGTAGTGACACATTAGCCAGGTTCTTACAATTAAGCGCAATCCGCATTCATTAAAATCCTAATGATTTCTTAACAGAATGATGGTCTTCCGACGGGAAAACCCAAGGAAATCAGCCCGTTTAACGTCCATTAACCATTTCCTCAGATTCCTGCGCCACTGGCGTCGCGCTTTAAGCCGATGGCAGCGGTACCGGTCGATGATCCACGCATGCTCTATGCGATCCGACAACGCCGGCAAACGTGACACCTACTGACAGGAAACTGACCCATGGCGGCACTCAAGATAGCCTTAGAGGCACCGGCCAACCAGGGGAGCTCACCCCTCGGGAAAAGGCCCATCGACTTCGCCCAGCTTGGCAAGCAGACCATGGGCGACAAGGAACTGGAAATCGAAGTTCTTCAGTTGTTTGCGCGGCAGGCGCGGCAAGCGGTGGGTGAGATCGCTGCCTGTGACGCCGATCGGCGCGCCCAGGCTGCGCATCGGCTGAAAGGTGCGGCACTCGCCGTCGGAGCTGTCGACGTCGCAGAGGCGGCTGACGCCATCGAGCGCGAGCCTGGAAACGCGATCCTTGCCGGGGCGCTCGGCGCGGCCGTGCTCGTGACCGAGCTTTTCATTCTGAAGCTTTGCCGCTGACTTCAACTCGGTTGCGACGCCTCGTGTACTAAGACGCCCCTCGTGGCCGCGCCAACGAGCATGTGCCACGAGGGCACGACCGGCTGTTGTTGACTGGCTGGCCAATTTGTTGGAAGAACGTGCGCTAATTCGCGCCGTCGCCGCCTGCTGGAACAGGATCTTGCGCTGGCGGCCAATCCTACAAGCCAATCCGGAAAGTGAAATGACAAAACTTACGATCGTAGCCTTTGACGGCACGCGCCACGAACTCGATGTCGAGAACGGCTCCACGGTCATGGAGAATGCGATTCGCAATTCTGTGCCGGGGATCGAAGCCGAATGCGGCGGCGCCTGCGCCTGCGCGACCTGTCATGTCTATGTCGACGACGAGTGGGCGGCTGCCGTCGGCGCGCCGGAGGCAATGGAAGAGGACATGCTGGATTTCGCCTATGACGTGCGTCCGACGTCGCGGCTTTCCTGTCAGATCAAAATGAGTGAGGCTCTGGACGGACTGGTCGTCCATGTTCCAGAGCGCCAGGCTTGATCCCCAAGGGCCGTTCTAGGCGGCCCAACACAGCGCAAAAAAATGCCTCGCTGGTCGCGTTGACGAGCGAGGCAAGGAGGGCGTATCGCAGACAGATGAGGGAGGGAACATCTGCTGCACCAGGACACGCCAGGAGAACCTGTTTTTGCTTCATTGCTTCGGCGCTGTATTAAAACCTGAAGCAACGACGCGAAACCAAAATAAAGCCAAATACGAGCACAACGTCTTACTATCGGCCGACAGCCAAACGTTACTCGCCGAGCGGTTGAACTTCTATTCTACCGCTCACTTCATAGTAACAATATAGCTGAGTCGGCGTCCCACTGCCATCGTTAGAATTCGCCAATAAAATACCGTGGGTTTTGCGCAACCGCCTTGCGCACTCCCAGGTTATAGTCACGCTGTTCTTGGGGTGCGAATTTTTGCTTCTTCAACAGAGCCGGCCGTCGCGTTGTGAATCGCAGCGTGAAGGGCAGGAGGCGATGGCCTCAGCGCCCGCCTTTGAGGCTATCCAGTCGGTATTGCAGCAACCGGATCATGCGGCGATCGAAGTTTGCGGCCTCGGTGCGGTCAAAGCGTGCCTGATCCCTATCGTGGCTTTCGATTTCGGCGGCGCTTGTCCGAGCCACTTTGGCTTGCATACGCTCGCAATCCGCTTCCGGTTTCAGGGCTAGAAACGCCTTTTCCATCTGGCGCGCATGATTGCGGGCGATCTCCGCATGCCGTTCCTCGTGGCGCTTTATGTCGCTTGCGAGCGTGTCCCAGACCAATGCGAGATCACGCCCCGCCTGCTTGCGATATTTCCAACGCGGCAGGATGATACGCGTGCTGAGCGTCACGCGCGCCGTACCGATGGCGCAGCGACCCTCGCGGCTGACATAGGTGATCGTGCCACCGAACTTGATCCGCGTGGCCCCTGGGTGGCGCGCCCCCGTGCTTGTCATCTGAGGGCCGGCCGCAGCAAGTGCCTTGTCGAGTTCGGCGGCCGTTCGACCGCCGATCGAGAAGTAGGTGAAGCTCTTGCTGAACACGGTTTCTGCAGCGGCGCTCCCCAACGGCAGGCAGACGAGGAGCGCGACGAGAGCGGTTTTCAGCGGAACGCGGACTCGGGACATCAATGCGTGGTTCTCGTTGGTTGAACTTCGTTGAAGCTTGGGGCATAGCCAGCGCGAGCGCAACACAAATCGACCGGAGATGGGCGCGGAACACTCGGAGTGATGTGAAGAAATCTTCGCAAGTATTTGATATTGAACGAACTGACCCATTCTTGGCGGCGCCGAAGAATATGGGACACTTCTCCGCATCGCAGGATCACGGGAACATGACGATCAGTCCATTTCAGATGTCTCGTTGGCAATTGGCGCATGGGCGCAGTCTCGAACTAGGGCCGCGTGGCGTTTTGATGGCGATCATCAATGTCACGCCGGATTCGTTCTCCGACGGCGGGCGTTTTATCGATGCCGCTGCGGCTGTGGCTGCGGGTCTCCATGCGGTGGAGCAGGGCGCGGAAATCCTCGATGTCGGTGGCGAATCCACCCGTCCGGACGCAGAGCCGGTGACGGCCGAGGAGGAGCAGGCGCGCATCCTCCCGGTGATCGCCCGGCTCGCTCGCGAAACCAACGCAATCATTTCCGTCGACACCTACCGCGCCGAAACGGCGCGGCTCGCCGTAGAAGCCGGCGCCCATGTCGTCAATGACGTGCACGGACTGCAGCGTGAGCCGGCGATCGCGGATGTCGCGGCGGCAACCGGCGCAGGGCTCTGTATCATGCACACGGGCCGCGACAGGCAGAAACTTGATGATGTCGTCGATGACCAGTTTCACTTTCTCGATCGATCGCTCGACGTCGCAGCCAGGGCCGGTGTCGCGCGGGAGAAAATCGTACTCGATCCGGGTTTCGGTTTTGCCAAGGATACCGATGAAAATCTCGAACTGATGGCACGTTTCGGCGAGTTGCACCGCTTCGGCTTGCCGATCCTGGTTGGGACGTCGCGCAAGCGCTTCATCGGCGCGGTCACGGGACGAGATGCACCGGCGCGTGACGTCGGAACGGCGGCGACGACCGCGCTGCTCAGGGCCGCGGGCGCTGCGATATTTCGGGTGCATGATGTCGCAATCAACAGGGATGCACTGGTAATGGCAGATGCTATGCTGGCCGCAAAGAACAGCCGACGGGATACGAAGCCATGACCGCGACCTACATCATCACCTTGAAGAATTGCGCTTTCTTCGCCCGCCACGGCGTGCTCGACGAGGAGGAGTTTCTCGGGCAGCGCTTCTTCGTTGATGCCGAACTCGAGGTAGAGCAGGGCACGGCGCTCGCCGAAGATTGCATCGACGACACGGTGCATTATGGCATCGCCTTTGCAGAAATCGAGAGGATCGTCACCGGTCGCCGGCGCTATCTGATCGAAGCGCTGGCGCTCGAGGTAGCGAAGACCCTTTGCGCACGCTTCCGGCAAATCCGGCGCGCGAAGGTTTCGATCCGCAAGCCGAACGCACCGGTTCCCGGTGTGCTGGATTATGTGGAAGTCACGGTCGAGCATGTCGCAGAATAGGACGTGGCGACGCGCGACACTCGGGCTCGGCGGCAATCTCGGTGATCCGCCGCGGGCGATGGCGGAGGCATTGCGGGCACTCGACGAAAGACCGGATTGCAAGGTCACCGCCGTTTCGCGGCTCTACCGAACACCGCCCTGGGGCAAGACCGATCAGGCCTGGTTCTTCAACGCCTGCGCAGAGGTAGAGACGGCACTCGATCCCGAGGCGCTGCTCGACACCTGCCTAGATATCGAGCGGGCGATGAAGCGCATTCGCAAGGAGCGCTGGGGGCCGCGGACGATCGATATCGACTTGCTGACCTTTGACGAAATGAGCTCAGCGAACGAAAGGCTGGAATTACCGCACCCGCGCATGACGGTGCGCGGTTTCGTGCTGATGCCGCTTGCCGACTTCGCAGCCGACCTTTCAATAGAAGGGCGTACTGTCCGCGAGTGGCTGAACGATGCCGATGTCACCGGAATTGAAGTGGCGGATGGCGACACCGATTGGTGGCGCCGGCGCGGCTGACGCTGGAAATTTCTTATGGAGAACATAAGCCCGGCGCAGAGACCGGGCATTTTGGCCACTGCATGTTTCCTAGAATCGTAGCCGATCCAATGAGAACATGCAGCATTCACTGCTACACGTCCTTTGCGCGTCTGAATAGACGCGCAGCGCTGTGTCTTCCATCGCTACTTGATCGAGCCGACGGCGATGTTGTCCATTTGCCGATTGAGGTTGACGCCGATGACGGGGATCATGGTCTCCTCGACCTTGACGGAGATCGTGATGTTCATGGTCTCCGCGTCCTGCAGACGAGCGATCATCGCTCCGTTGAGCTGCTTGCGATTGATTCCGACGACGACCTTGTCCTTTGCAACATTGCCCGAAACGACATCGAGCCCCTTGCCGTCAGCGCCATCGAGGAACTTGCCCGTATAGCTGTTGCCCTTTTGCGTGATCATGGCGGACATCGGCTGCTTGAAGACGCCGACCCGGCAGAAACCATCAAGCTTGATCCCGGCCTCAGCACCTGACATCGGTTCGCCGGTGAGGTCGCAGGTAAATTTCGTGCCCTTGTATTTGCCGGCGACGATCTCGCCGGGGCCTTTCCACTGGCCGGCTACCTTCTCGAAAAAGGCCTTGTCGCGGGCGCCGGATGACGCCGGCGTCGCAAGACCGACAGTGGCAGCAAGCGCAAAAGCGGCAACGCCGCGAACGATCAAAGAAGGGCGCGTGAACATAATCGATCCTTGATGGGTCAACGTCCGAAACTGGTAACCACATTTGCGCTGAAATGGTTAATGGACGGTTTCTTTATTGCTCATATACATACCAATCCGCCCTGACATCTCCCTGTGAAGTGAGCCGTTCGCGCGGCTCACACCGGCCTCACTCAGAATTGCGTCGATGAGGGCAGACGTGTTTTTGAAACTCTATCGCCGCCTGTTACGTCACTGTCATATCGCGGGAGGTACCGGACATGTCGACGGCGATAGAAAAGCACGACATTCACTCACAGCGGACAACGATTCGTCGTCATGGCTTCATGACGCGAGTCACGCACTGGACATGGGCGTTCGCCCTGTTCTTCCTGCTCCTCAGCGGCTTGCAGATCTTCAACGCCCACCCATCGCTTTATATCGGCGAGCAATCCGGCTTCGCATTCGACAACAGCGTGCTGTCGATCCGTACCGTCAGGGGAACCGACGGCAACGCCGAAGGGCTCACGACGTTGTTCGGTCGAAGTATCGACACCACCGGCTTCCTCGGTGTCAGTGGACCGCAGGACAGCCGCGTGTACCAGGCGTTTCCGGGCTGGCTTACGGTACCCTCCTACCACGATCTTGCGACAGGCAGGGTCGTCCACTTCTTCTTCGCTTGGCTGTTCGCGGCGACGTTTATCTCATGGGTTGCTGCGAGCCTGCTCAACGGTCATCTGCGGCGCGATATCTTGCCAACCTTGTCGGATATTCGCGGCTTGCCGGGCAGTTTCTTCGAGCATTTGCGGTTCCGGTTCCATCATGATCGCTCTTACAACGGTCTACAGAAAATCTCCTATGCGATTGTTCTTCTGGTGCTTTTCCCGCTCATGATCCTGACGGGACTGGCGATGTCACCGGGAATGAACGCCGCCATGCCGTGGCTCACGGAGGTCTTCGGCGGCCGCCAGACGGCGCGCACGATCCATTTTGTTACTATGCTGCTGCTCGTCGGCTTCTTTGCCATCCACATCTTCATGGTCTTTGCAGCCGGACCGCTCAACGAGATGCGCTCCATGGTGACCGGGCGGTATCGAATCGACCCGGAGCCAGCCGAGGGAGGAGCCGAACGATGAGCCGGATCATCATCAACCGTAGGCGGCTTTTGACCGTGGCAGGTGTTGCAGCCTCGACCTTGCCCCTTGCTGGATGCGACGCGTTGGACGGCATGCTCTCGAGCGGGGCAACCGCGCGTGATGTGATGGCCAAGGCGAATGGGCTGACCTATCGCGTCCAGCGTTTCCTCATCGGTGCCGACAGTCTGGCAAAGGAGTTTTCGGAGAGCGAGATCCGCCAGGGACAAAGGCCGAACGGCTCCACTGACCCGACGGACGCCACCTACATCGCTCTTCGGGATGGCGGCTTCGCCGGCTACCGTTTGGACGTCGGCGGGTTTGTCGACCGGCCACTGCGGCTTTCGCTCGATGAGCTGCGCAACATGCCGTCGCGCACGCAAATCACCCGGCACGACTGCGTCGAAGGCTGGAGTTGTATCGTCAAGTGGACGGGTGTCCCGCTCTCGGCTGTTCTGGACGAAGCGGGGGTGAAGTCGGAGGCACGCTATGTGCTATTTCGATGCTTCGACACTATGAACCTCGGCCTCTCCGGGGAGGTCGCCTACTACGAGTCGATCGATATGCTGGACGCTCGCCATCCGCAAACGATTCTTGCCTATGGCTTGAACGGGGAACCGCTCCCGGTCGCAAATGGCGCCCCCTTGCGTCTGCGGGTGGAGCGTCAGCTCGGATACAAAATGGCGAAATACGTTCGCTCGATTGAGCTCGTCTCAGACCTCGCACCTTACGGCCAAGGGAAGGGCGGTTTCTGGGAGGATCTCGGCTACGACTGGTATGCGGGCATATAAAGCCGGCAGGGATCAGCTCTCGGATCGATCTTGCGAACGGGACGCGCCGGGCGCGAGATCGGAGAGGAAGTCCCCGATCCCCGGTCGCTTCAGCGCACGGAACGGCATGGGGCGGCAAAGATCCATCGCCGCTATCCCGATGCGCGCGGTCATTAGTCCGTTGATGACCCCTTCGCCAAGGCGCGCGGAGAGTTTGGATGCAAGGCCGTGGCCCAGAACCTGTTGGATGAGGCTGTCGCCGGCGGCAATCGAGCCCGTGACGGCGAGATGTGCGATGACGTCGCGCATGAGCCGCAGCATGCCGAGCGTGCCGGGGCGACCGCCGTAGAGCTCCGCCATTGCACGGATCATCCGGGCCGATTCGTAAAGAACATAGCCGAGATCGACGAGTGCGCGCGGACTTACGGCTGTCACAATCGACACGCGTTTCGACGCGGCGAGAATGATCCGGCGCGCTTCGCGGTCAAGCGGCGTCAGCAGTTCCCGCTCGGTCAACTCGATGAGATGAGGGCCGTCGATGATCTCGCCCTCGGTTTCAACAAGGCGTGCACGGCCTTTTGCCGTGCGAGGATTGGCGGCCAATAGGTGGACAAGCCTAGCGGTTGCGTTACGCGCGGTCTTGGCGCTAGCCGCAGCTTCACCGACATCTTTTTTCAATTGCTGTATCGCCGTCAGTTGCATCATGCCGGAGAGTTCGCGCACGATGACGACCAGGAAGGCTAGGGCGCCGATCGCAACCACGGCGATCGCGCCGTAGCCAAGCCAATCGGCGCGGGAAAAGAGGTCGCGAACCAGGCGATCGATCCACAATGCCAAGGCAAGCGAAAGCAGTATCCCCAGCGCGCCGACCGCCACTTTGCCGAAGGAAAACCGACGGCGACGCGGTGTTGCTTCCGGCAAGTTGAGCGCTTCGATCGCCGCAGTCGTCTCGATGAAGGGGTCTTCGGCATCAGGCGTCATGACGACGCGGTCGCTGAAGCTTGCCGGCGCGCGTCGTTGCTGTTGCCGCTCCTTGTGTTCAGTCTGCTTGTCGGGCTCGACGGAGAAGGCAGCCGGCTTGCGCCCACGGTTCTTGAAATCGTCGCTCATGCCAGGCGATCTCCGAGCAGGAACTGCATCGCACGGTCAAGCCGGATATGCGGCACCGAGAGTTTCAATCCGCCGCGCGTCTCCTCGAGATGTGGCGGGCGGAAGCGCACGAAGTTTAGTTCTGGCATCGCGCACTCCGCTTCCGCGGGTTTCGAGGCCTTATGATGCCCTTCCATTGACTCAAAAAGCACTTCAGGATCTTCCGGTAGGTCACCGGGAAATATCGCTGTCTTTCTTTCTCCGTCGAATACCTCGCCATTTATCCGCTCGCCGGCGATCGGGGTGCCGACGATCACCGGCAGCGTGTGGCCGTCGTGGTTCACCGTCGCCTCGCGCGTCGCGCGGACGGATGCGAGCGCCATCACTTCAAGACCTGCGCCACTCATGCCGATCCGTTCGGCCGCACGGCTGACGAGCCGAGCGGTGATGCGCTCGAGGCGGTCGTGGCTCTCGTGGTGCAAATGATCGGCTTTGGTCGCGGCAATCAGGACCCGATCGATCCGGCGTGTGAATAGAGCGGAAAGCCAGGAATTGGTGCCGGGCCGGAAGCAGGCGAGCACGTCGGCGAGTGCCTGCTCCAGATCACCCAGCGCTTCCTGCCCGCGGTTGATCGCCTGCAAGGCGTCGACAAGCACGATCTGGCGGTCGAGACGGGCGAAGTGCTCGCGGAAGAAAGGGCTTACAACGTGGGTCTTGTAGGCTTCGTACCGGCGCTCCATCATGGCCCAGAGCGATCCGTTCGGCGCGCGGCCCTGAGGCAGATCCGGAAGCGGCGAGAAGGTCAGCGCCGGTGACCCCTCGAGATCTCCGGGCATCAGGAAGCGGCCCGGCGGCAGCGTCGAGAGGGATCGGTCGTCGGCCTTACAGGCTTGGAGATAGGCGGTGAAGCTTTCGGCAAGCCGACGGGCGTTGCCCTCGTCGGCTGCAGCGGTGGCACCGCTCATCGATGCAAGCGCCAGCCATTCGCGCGCAAGGCCTGCCCGTATGCCGGCGCGCGCCCGCCGCGCCGTGCTCTCGCTGAACTGCCGGAAATCCTGCCCAAGCAGGGGCAGGTCAAGCAACCATTCCCCCGGATAGTCGACTATGTCTACCGACAGTCGCCCAGGCGAGAACATTCGGTTCCAGCCGCTGGCGCTTTCATAGTCAAGCGTGATGCGCAGCTGCGAAATCGCCCTTGTCGAATCCGGCCAGACCCGATCCCGGACGAGGGCGGCGACATGATCCTCGTATTGGAAGCGCGGCACCGCGTCGTCGGGCTGCGGCTCCAGCCGCACTTTCGAAACCCGCCCCGATCGAATGGGTTCGAACACCGGCAGGCGACCGCCATTCAGCAAATTGTGGACGAGCGACGAAATGAAAACCGTCTTGCCGGCACGAGACAGGCCTGTAACTCCGAGCCGGATGGCGGGATTGACGAGCCCGGATGCGCGATCAGCAAGATTGTCCAGCACAATCAGGGCATCATCTTTGAAGCTGCTCAAAATGGGCGCCAAGTTTATCCGTTCCTCGGGAATGATTCCGTCGATATGAGAATCGTCTGTTCACCTGCAGCCATCAAAGACGCCGCGCACATGCTGTGGCCGTGCTGCGATATAGGAAATCTTGCCGCCACTGCAACGACATAGTCGGATTTTCGTTTGGCGGGCAGGGTACGTCACGATCTTCTCGGCTCCTCCAGCATGGGCAGCAAAAGCGTCGAAAGTCTCGCCAACCATCTGGTGCCGGCGCTCGGAGGGGCCGAAAAGTCGATGACTGCCAACGCAGCCGGGGGATAGCCATCCGCGAGAACCCTGTCCGCAGCTTCGTCGCCCAAAAGCCGACGGAACAACTCCTCGATCATCGGATTGTGACCGATGAGCATCAGCGAGGCCAGGCTGGAATTTGCCTCGAGAAGATCGGCGTAGATGTTCATCGATCCCGTATAAAGAGCATCGATGTAACGAAGATCGATGTCCTCGCCGAGCGTTCGGTAGAGTGGTTCGGCCGTTTGGCGACACCGCACGGCGGTCGAGCACAGGATCAGGTCCGGCCGCATGCCATGGTCGGCCGCACTCTGAGCGATCAGTTCCGCCTCGGCATAACCGGTATCGTCAAGCGTTCGGTCGAAATCCCGCTGACCCGGCAGCGCCCAGCCCGAACGTGCGTGGCGGAGAAGGAAGAGGCGAAATGTCGGGGCAACGCTGTCTTGCATGTATAGTCCGGGGCGATCAAATCGCCCGAAGGTTGGAGGCATCTGTCCGCTGCCGTTCCCTCAAATCCTAACCGATCTAAGGGTAACGACATGTAGCAATTCAAAGTCGTACAGCGTCCTTTGCGCGGCTGATCAAGACGCGCGGCGCTGAAGCCCGGATCCAGTCGCGAGTCCGGCAGGATAGGTACCTTGTCCCGCTGCCGCAGCAAAGATCAAGCCGTAGGCTCACGTTTTCCGTGGAACCGGCCCCATTGAATTGACGCCTAAGGCACACCAGATGTCGCAATCTGATATCTTGCCGGCATCGGCAGCAGTTTGCAGGTAGGTCCGCCGGCCTTATCGGCGATCAAGACTTCATGTGTAATTTTGATGAAATATTCGCCAGTTAGCTTGAAATGCAAGCATTAGTAAAATGCGGTTGAGTGTCTGGCACAAGGCTTGAATCAGAGCTTCCATGGGTCTATACACCGCCGCAATGAGATGTTCTTCAGGAGAATCGCGTTGAGTGAGAAGATCGATCTTAGTACCTTTGTCCTCTCCGAGGACGAGGAATTCATGAATGCAAACCACCGGGCGTATTTTCGCGCAAAGTTGAATGCCTGGAAAAATGATATCCTTCGTGAAGCCCGCGAGACACTGGACCACTTGGCAGAGGAGAGTGCCAACCATCCGGATCTCGCGGACCGAGCTTCTTCCGAAACAGACCGGGCCATCGAATTGCGTGCCCGGGACCGGCAACGGAAACTGATCGCCAAGATCGATGCTGCACTGCAGCGGCTTGACGAAGGAACCTACGGTTACTGTGAGGAAACTGGCGAACCGATCGGTTTAAAGCGTCTGGACGCCCGGCCGATTGCAACCCTCTCGATCGAGGCGCAGGAGCGTCACGAACGGCGCGAGAAAGTCTATCGGGACGAATAACGGTTACAGGTTCTTCCTGATCTGAAAAACGGCGCGGTAAACCGCGCCGTTTTTCTTATTGCCTCACCTAGGCCGACATACCTTCCTGCAATCCAGGATCAACCTGATTGGAAACGCCTGACGTGGTTGCGGCCGCGTTCAGGGCTTACGCCCGGCGGAAATGTCGGCGAGCATACGGGTCATTTCCTCTTCGATGGTCGGCTCCTTGCGGATATTGTCCGGTGTACCACCGAGCAACGGTTCCTGGCGACCGCCCGCGATCGGCCGGCTCTCTGCCTGAAGCCCAACGGAGGGTGCCAGTCGCTGGAGATCGCCGCTGATCTCCGCATCGAGAATCCGCTCGAAATCCGAAACCTTGTCCGACACGACCGGCTGAATCGGCATCGTCTGTGTCTGCGCGGCCGGTGCAGAGGCTGCTTGCATTGGGACCTGTTGCATTGGCGCCTGTTCGCGCCGCGGCGCTGCTGGCAACACCCGCTCGCGAGCGACGTCGAAAATATCCTCCGCACGTTCTAAGGCGGAAACGGTGGGAATCGCGGATACGGGTGGCGAGACCGTGGCAGGCGGCTGTTGCTGGAGTGGTTGCGCCGTCGCGGGTCTTTGCTCTGCCGCAAGGCGGATCGGCGGCGCCGACTCCACGCGGGGAGCTGTTGCCTGCGCCCGCTCTTCCGTGCGCGCCGCAGGCCGCTCCTCGACGGCGGCTGTGGATTCCGCCGGAACCGGAGCCGGCGTGGGGGCGGATTTGGGCTCTGCTCGCGGCGCAGCCTTCGGCGCCTCGACCGCCTTTTGCTCCGCGGCGACAGCGGCACTGGTCTGTGCCGGTGGGGCACCGTCCGGCGCAATTCGACTTTCGATGACGATATCAGTCGGGCCGCCGATCATAATCAGATGTTCGACGTCATCGCGGCGAACAAGCACGAGGCGGCGGCGCGCGTCGACCGCGGCGGCGTCGAGGACGGCGAGTCTCGGCTGTCTATTCTTGCCGCCGCGCACAAAGGGGGAGGAGGGTCTGTGGCGCATGATCCAAAGGACGGCTACAAGGCACAAAAGCCCGACGGCAACGGCCGCGGCGGCGATGATGAATCGGCTGCCGTTGTCGCCGACTATGGTTTCGATCATAGGCTGAACTCCTTCTGCCTCCCCCGCATGTCAATATTTGACGGCTTTTTTCGGGCCGGTACAAGCGTGCGCCCGACATTCCCTGTGAATTGACCGCGATGCTTCCGCAGAGACGCTTTTTGCTGTTATCTCTGATTGTTAAAGATGATTCCAGTTCGATGATCCGAACGCGGGAAAGGCACTGGCAGATTTCGCGAAAAGTTGGTCGGACGCCGGCTACTGCATGATTCCTTAAGCCGGGATCGATTTGAGGATAAATTATGCAGCAACGCAAAGGACTGCAGCGAGCCTTGCACGCCTGAACAAGGAGCACGGCGCTGTGTATGATATGCAGGGTGGTCGCGCGCGGCCGCAGCGGCAGGTGAGGACCGATGACAAAATTGCGGCAGTCAGGTGACTACCAGATGCCGGTTGTTGACCGCGGCGTCCGTCCGGGTACGGTCTTGCGGATCATCCTACTGGCGATCGTACTCACCGCGTCGGCGGCCGCCTTCGTCGTCTTCAAGAACCAGCTCGAGAACGAAATTGTCCTTGGCATCCTCGGCGTGCTGGCGATGGTCGGGATATTCTTCCTTGTCTCGTCGGTGATCGGTTTCATCGAAGTCATGCCGCAGACGCGTCCTGACGAGCTCGCGCGTGCCTTTCTCGATGCCCATGAAGACGGCACGATCGTCACCGACCGCAGGGGCCGGATCATCTATGCCAATGCCGCCTATGGGGCGCTGACGGGAGCCAAAAGCGCCGCTGGTATCCAGTCGCTCGAGACCATTCTCTCCAGAAACCGCGAAGCGACCGAAGCAATTTATCGACTCACAAACGGCCTTCACGAAGGCAAGAAGGGGCACGAGGAATTCCGGCTGCTGAAGCCGCTGGCAAACGGTGCATCGATCGCCTCCGGCGCGCACTGGTTCCGCCTGAAGGCTCGCGTGTTGCCGCTGGAGGACAGCGATAGGAACCCGCTCTATCTCTGGCAGATCGCCGACATCACGGCCGAACGCGACGACCAGGAGCGCTTCTTCAAGGAACTGCAGAACGCGATCGACTATCTCGATCACGCCCCGGCAGGCTTCTTCTCGGCCGGGCGCAAGGGCGAGATCTTCTATATCAACGCGACCCTAGCCGATTGGCTCGGCATCGATCTCACCAAGTTCCAGCCGGGGTCAGTCAGCATTGCCGATGTGGTCGCGGGCGAGGGGCTCGCGCTCGTCCAGTCGGTCCAGGCGGAGCCGGGTCTTAAGAAGACGAAGGTGCTCGACCTAGACCTGCGCAAGGCCAACGGCCAGAGCCTGCCCGTCCGCCTGGTCCATCGCGTCTCGTCGACCCGTGACGGAGCGCCCGGCGAAAGCCGGACAATTGTTATGTCGCGCGAAGGCGATGATGGCGATCAATCGGCCTCGAATGCCGCCATGCGCTTCACACGCTTCTTCAACAACACGCCGATGGCGATCGCGTCTGTCGATGGCGACGGGCGGATCCTGAGGACCAATGCTCCCTTCCTGAAGCTCTTTGCAGGCCTTGTTTCACAGGACGAGGTGGAGCGCGGCGCGCTGATCGACACGGTCGTACATGAATCCGAAAAAGGCCGCCTTCAGGAAGCGCTTGCGGCGGCGAAGGACCGGCAAAGCGACATCGCGCCGATCGACGCCTTGCATCCGAGCGACGAGGCACGGCATTTCCGCTTCTACGTCAACGCCGTGATCGACCAGAGCGATCAGGCGCCCGAGGAGGCGGCGATCATCTATGCACTGGAGATCACAGAGCAGAAGGCGCTCGAGACCCAGATGGCGCAAACGCAGAAGATGAATGCGGTGGGGACGCTCGCAGGCGGCATCGCCCACGATTTCAATAACGTGCTGACCGCTATCCTGCTTTCCTCCGACCACCTGCTGCTGTCGGCGCGCCCCGCGGATGCGACCTTTGCCGACCTAATGGAGATCAAGCGCAACGCCAACCGTGCCGCCGTGCTCGTGCGGCAACTGCTTGCCTTCTCGCGCAAGCAGACGATGCGCCCGACCGTGCTCAATCTGACCGACGTCATCGGCGATCTGCGCATGCTGGTCGATCGGATGACCGGCACCAATGTCAAGGTCGAGGTCGACTACGGCCGTGACCTCTGGCCGGTGAAAACCGATCTCGGGCAGTTCGAGCAGGTGCTGCTCAATCTCGCCGTCAATGCGCGCGATGCCATGCCGGAAGGCGGGACGATCACGCTGCGGACACGAAATCTGCCGGCAAGCGAGGTGGCGGCACTCGGACGACGGGAACTGCCGGAGGACGACTTCGTCATGGTCGAGGTCGCCGACCAGGGCACCGGCATCCCACAGGAGATCATGGACAAGATCTTCGAGCCCTTCTTCACGACGAAGGAAGTCGGTAAGGGCACCGGCCTCGGCCTTTCAATGGTCTACGGCATCGTCAAGCAGTCGGGCGGCTACATCTACCCGGAGTCGGAAGTGGGGAAAGGTACCACATTCCGCATTCTGCTGCCGCGCCACGTCGAGGAAATCCGCGAGGAAGTCGCAGCCGAAGTGTCGTCGGGGACCGAAGTGCCGATGCCAGCCGCCAGCGACTTGGTCGTGGCGCCAGCGTCCAAAGCGGAACCGGAGCCTGCCGACCTCACAGGCGATTCCGCCGTCGTGCTCCTGGTCGAAGACGAGGAAGCGGTGCGCCGCGGCGGCAAGCGCATGCTCGAAACGCGCGGCTACACCGTTCACGAGGCCGGATCGGGCGTTGAAGCGCTCGACATCATGGACGAGCTCGACGGCGCGGTCGACATCGTCGTATCGGACGTCGTGATGCCGGAGATGGACGGGCCGACGCTGTTGCGCGAACTGCGCAAGAAATACCCGGACTTGAAGTTCATCTTCGTGTCGGGTTACGCGGAAGACGCTTTTGCGCGCAACCTCCCGGCCGATGCGAAATTCGGTTTCCTGCCGAAGCCATTCTCGCTGAAGCAACTGGCCGTGGCCGTTCGCGAGATGCTGGATTCCTGAGCTGGCGCTGATACCCGACGCATAAGAAGGCCCTGTCTAGCCGGGCCTTCTTGCTACTGCATGTCGCCTTTAATCGTAGCCGATTAAAGGACAAGAACATGCAGCAACTCAAGTGCTACAGCGTCCTGTGCGCGTCTGAAAAGACGCGCGGCGCTGTAGAATGTTGCCTTGCTTACTTCGCCGTCAGCGCCACCGCGATTTCGGCGGCGAGACGGGCATTGTTTTCCACCAGCGCGATATTGGTTTCGAGGCTGCGGCCGTCGGTCATGTGGAAGAGGTTGTCGAGCAGATAAGGCGTGACGGCCTTGCCGACGATCTCATCACTCGCGGCATTATCGAGCGCACGGGTGATGTAGATTTCCATCTCCTCGCGCGGAATTTCGCTCTCTTCAGGAACCGGATTGGCAACAAGCATGCCGCCGTCGATGCCGAGCAGGTCGCGCATCCTCTGGAAATTGGCGATCGCGGCGGGGCTATTCAGCATCAGCGGACTCTTGATACCGGAATCGCGCGACCAGAAGGCCGGGAAGGTCTCGCTGTCATAGGTGACGACCGGAACGCCGCGCGTCTCCAGCACCTCGAGCGTCTTCGGAATGTCGAGAATGGCCTTGGCGCCCGCGCAAACAACGATGACGCCGGTGCGAGCGAGTTCATCGAGATCGGCGGAAATATCGAAACTCTCTTCCGCGCCGCGGTGAACGCCCCCGATGCCGCCAGTGGCGAAGACGCT
Organism: Ensifer sp. IC4062; assembly: GCF_020193575.1. Taxonomy (GTDB): domain Bacteria; phylum Pseudomonadota; class Alphaproteobacteria; order Rhizobiales; family Rhizobiaceae; genus Sinorhizobium. The sequence goes on along the minus strand of NZ_JADYVD010000028.1, from coordinate 78,594 downwards.
GATGCCGGCACGCGCCGCGGCGATCATCGTCGCCGCCACGGTCGTCGCACCCGTGCGGCGTTCTGCAATGGCGAACGCGAGATCAGCGCGCGAGAGCTTCATGGCGCCTTCCGTTTTTGAAAGTGCCTCCAGCTTCGCGTCGTCGAGACCAATGTGAAGGACGCCGTGAATGACGGCAATCGTTGCGGGCACGGCGCCCTGTTCACGGATGATTGCCTCGACGCTGCGGGCCATGTTGAGGTTGCCGGGATAGGGCATGCCATGGGTGATGATCGTCGATTCCAGCGCGACGATCGGCGCGCCGCGCGCCCTGGCAGCCGCAACTTCATCGGAAAACTCCATCGGCAGGGACGGGGAGGAGGATTTGGTCATGGATCTATCCTTAAATCGCGATCATGTAGGGCTGAAATCGTCAGTTCTCATGACAGCATTTGCGGCGTCGGCACAAGGGCCACCGCCTGTTCGAGGCTGCTGGGAGATAATTCTTCCGAAACAGCAAAAGGCGAACGAAGCGTTATCCCGGCGGCGGCGATCCCGTGGCGCAGGCAGCCGGCAAGATCGAGACCTGATAGCCGCGCCGCGAGGAATCCCGAGGCCAACGCGTCGCCGGCGCCCGTGACGTCTGCAAGCGCGGGCAGGGCAGGCGGAACAACCAGGCAGGCCCCGCTGCGGTCGAACGCGACAGCGGCGCTGCCGCCGCGCGTCACGACGCCGCCGGTGAGACCCGCCTCTCGCAACAGCGATGGCCAGTTTGCAGCCTCTGCGACATCCGTCCCGGTCAGGGCGCGCGCTTCCGCTTCGTTCATGAACAGGAAACTGAGCCCGCCGAGGCATTTACCGAACCGCATCACCTTTGCCGGGGACACGGCGATGCCGGCAACGATGCGATCGTCTCTGGGCGCAACGCTGACCAGAGCGGCGAGCGTCTCCTCGGGCAGGTTCGCGTCCATCAGCACCAGATCGCTCGCTATCAATATTTCTCGCATTGCGCGCTGCTGCAGCCGGCGCGGCGAAAACAACCGGTAGAGCTCCATGTCGGCAAGCGCGATAACGAGGTTGCCGTCGTTTTCAAGGATCGCCGTGTAGCTCGGCGTTTTCCGGTCGAGAAACGTAAAGGGGCAATCGATCACACCGGCTGCAGCCGCGGCAGCCGCCACCGTCTCGCCTGCGGCGTCGCCGCCACGCGGGCTGATCATTCGTACGCTGTGACCGAGGCGCGCGAGGTTTCTCGCCGCGTTGAAGCCGCCGCCGCCCGCTTCCTCGAACCACGAGCCGGGGTTGCTTGCGCCGGGAGCGGTGACGCCGCTGATGCGGCCGCGACGGTCGATATGAGCGCCACCGAACACGGCGATTTCCCGCTTCTTCATAAAAGCTCCTCTTTGGATTGCTTCAATCCGAAATCACGGACGCGGCAAGGTCGCGAATCGCACCGGTGTCACCAAGCAAGGCCCTGCTTCAGCAAGGCCTTGTGGAAATGTGGTACAATGCCCGTGAACAGGAAACGAACGCAAGGAAAATAACCATAACAATTCAATTGGTTGCCACTCTATTGCCAAAGCGGAACAAAACATGTACAAAAACTCCTGCGGCGGCTTCATTGCCTCGGTAGCTTCAATAACCTAAAGGTGGGACCAAATGGCACAAAACTCTTTGCGGCTCGTAGAGGACAAATCGGTGGATAAAAGCAAGGCACTTGAAGCGGCTCTCTCCCAGATCGAACGGTCGTTCGGCAAGGGATCGATCATGAAGCTCGGTTCGAAGGACAGCGTAATCGAGATCGAAACTGTTTCGACCGGCTCGCTCGGCCTCGATATCGCGCTCGGCATCGGCGGCCTGCCGAAAGGGCGTATCATTGAAATCTACGGCCCGGAGAGCTCGGGCAAGACGACGCTGGCGCTGCAGACCATCGCCGAGGCGCAGAAGAAGGGCGGCATTTGCGGCTTCGTCGATGCCGAACATGCGCTCGATCCGGTCTATGCGCGCAAGCTCGGCGTCGACCTCGAAAACCTCTTGATCTCGCAGCCGGACACCGGCGAGCAGGCACTGGAAATCACCGACACGCTGGTCCGCTCCGGCGCGATCGACGTTCTCGTCGTCGATTCGGTTGCAGCCCTCGTGCCGCGTGCTGAAATCGAAGGCGAAATGGGCGACAGCCTGCCGGGCATGCAGGCCCGCCTGATGAGTCAGGCACTGCGCAAGCTCACCGCATCGATCTCCAAGTCCAACTGCATGGTGATCTTCATCAACCAGATCCGCATGAAGATCGGTGTCATGTTCGGCTCGCCGGAGACGACGACAGGCGGCAACGCGCTGAAGTTCTATGCGTCGGTGCGCCTCGATATCCGCCGCATCGGCTCCGTTAAGGAGCGCGAGGAGGTCGTCGGCAACCAGACCCGCGTCAAGGTCGTCAAGAACAAGATGGCGCCACCCTTCAAGCAGGTCGAATTCGACATCATGTATGGCGAGGGCGTTTCCAAGACCGGCGAGCTCATCGATCTTGGCGTCAAGGCCGGCATCGTTGAGAAATCCGGCGCCTGGTTTTCCTACAACAGTCAGCGCCTCGGCCAGGGCCGGGAGAACGCGAAACTGTTCTTGCGTGACAACCCCGATCTTCTGCGTGAGATCGAGATGGCTCTGCGGCAGAATGCCGGCCTGATCGCTGATAAATTCCTGGAGAATGGTGGGCCGGAGAGCGATGACGACGGCGACGCAGCGGCCGAAATGTAAAATCTGAGGCGGTCAAGTTCTTTAATAAAGCCGGTCGCTCTTTCGGGCGGCCGGTTTTGCTGCCGTCTGGACAGCGTGATAGACGAAAGATAAAAGCCTGTGGTTCCGGCGGCTGAGGGCGTTGGTGGGCGCGGCTGTTACGAACAGGCGCGGGGTAGAAGATGAGGGTGCGCGCCCGGCAAAAGTGCGGTCGCGACCTGGAATGGTGCACAGATAGGACGCAAGATGAGCGGCGTGAATGAAATTCGGTCGATGTTTCTCGACTATTTCCGCAGGAACGGTCACGAGATCGTGCCGTCGAGCCCCCTGGTGCCGCGCAATGACCCGACGTTGATGTTCACCAATGCCGGCATGGTGCAGTTCAAGAACGTCTTTACAGGCCTCGAGCAGCGCCCCTATTCGACGGCTGCGACCGCGCAGAAAAGCGTGCGGGCCGGCGGCAAGCACAACGACCTCGACAATGTCGGCTACACCGCCCGGCACCATACCTTCTTCGAAATGCTCGGCAACTTCTCGTTCGGCGACTATTTCAAGGAACGCGCGATCGAACTCGCCTGGAACCTGATCACCAAGGAATACGGCCTCGACGCCAAGCGCCTGCTCGTCACCGTCTACCATACCGACGACGAAGCCTTCGGCCTCTGGAAGAAGATCGCCGGGTTCAGCGACGACCGGATCATCCGCATTCCCACCAGCGATAACTTCTGGGCAATGGGTGACACCGGCCCCTGCGGCCCGTGCTCGGAGATTTTCTACGATCATGGCGAGCAGATCTGGGGTGGACCACCCGGTTCGGCCGAAGAAGATGGCGACCGCTTCATCGAGATCTGGAATCTCGTGTTCATGCAGTACGAACAGGTCACCAAGGAAGAGCGCATCGATCTCCCGCGCCCGTCGATCGATACCGGCATGGGACTGGAGCGTGTTGCTGCCGTCCTGCAGGGCCAGCACGACAATTATGACATCGATCTCTTCCGCGCGCTGATTGCTGCTTCCGAAGAAGCAACGGGCGTGAAGGCTGAGGGCGACCGCCGCGCCAGCCACCGCGTCATCGCCGACCATCTGCGTTCCTCCGCCTTCCTGATCGCCGACGGCGTGCTGCCGTCGAATGAAGGCCGCGGTTACGTACTGCGCCGTATCATGCGCCGCGCCATGCGCCATGCACAGCTGCTGGGCGCGCAGGAGCCGCTGATGTGGAAGCTCCTGCCGGCTCTCGTCGAACAGATGGGCCGCGCCTATCCGGAGCTCGCCCGTGCCGAAGCGCTGATCTCCGAAACGCTGAAGCTGGAAGAGACCCGTTTCCGCAAGACGCTGGAGCGCGGCCTGAACCTCCTTTCCGAAGCCTCGGCAGGTCTTTCCGAGGGCGACCAGTTCAACGGCGAAACAGCCTTCAAGCTTTATGACACCTACGGCTTCCCGCTCGATCTGACGCAGGATGCGTTGCGTGCCAAGGGCATCACGGTCGATACCGACGCGTTTTCCGCCGCAATGGAGCGGCAGAAGGCGGAGGCCCGCGCCAACTGGGCCGGATCGGGTGAGGCCGCAACCGAGACGATCTGGTTCGAGCTCAAGGAAAAGCACGGCGCCACAGAATTCCTCGGCTATGACACCGAGACCGCCGAGGGCGTGATCCAGGCGATCGTTCGCGATGGCGCGGTGGTCGAATCCGCTGCGAAAGGTGAGAGCATTCAGGTGATCCTGAACCAGACACCCTTCTATGGTGAATCCGGCGGTCAGATGGGCGATACTGGTATCATCGCGACCGACACCGGCAAGCTGACGGTCACCGACACGCAGAAGCGCGGCGAGGGGCTCTTTGTCCACTACTGCGTCGTCGCCGAAGGTAGCGTGAAGACCGGCGAGGCCGCCGCGCTCACCGTCGATCATGCGCGTCGCGGCCGGCTCCGTTCCAATCACTCCGCGACCCACCTGCTGCACGAGGCGCTGCGCGAGGTGCTCGGCACGCATGTGGCGCAGAAGGGCTCGCTTGTCGCGCCGGAGCGGCTGCGCTTCGACGTATCGCATCCGAAGCCAATGACGGCCGACGAGTTGAAGGTCGTCGAGGAGATGGCGAACGAGATCATCGTTCAGAATTCACCGGTGACGACGCGGCTGATGACCGTCGACGATGCGATCGCGGAAGGCGCCATGGCACTCTTCGGCGAGAAATATGGCGACGAGGTCCGTGTCGTCTCGATGGGCCGCGGCGTTCGCGGCTCGAAAGCCGGAAAGCCCTATTCGGTCGAACTCTGCGGCGGCACGCATGTGTCGGCGACCGGCGACATCGGTCTCGTGCGGATCGTTTCTGAAAGTGCGGTCGGTGCTGGCGTGCGCCGAATCGAGGCCCTGACGGGCGAGGCGGCTCGCGCCTACCTCAACGAGCAGGATGAGCGGGTGAAGACGCTGGCATCCACGCTCAAGGTCCAGCCTGCAGATGTTCTCGGACGGGTCGAGGCCCTGCTCGACGAGCGCCGCAAGCTGGAGCGGGAACTGACAGAGGCGAAGAAGAAGCTTGCGCTCGTCGGCGACGGGCAGAATGGTTCGGCCGATGCCGCCCGCGATATTGCCGGCGTCCGCTTCCTTGGCAGGGTCGTGTCCGGCGTCGAGCCGAAGGACCTGAAGAGCCTCGCCGATGACGGCAAGAAGACGCTCGGTTCCGGCGTTGTCGCTTTCGTCGGTGTTTCCGGGGACGGCAAGGCGAGCGCGGTGGTGGCCGTTACGGACGACCTCACATCGAAGGTCAGTGCCGTCGATCTGGTGCGCGTCGCTTCCGCTGCACTCGGCGGCAAAGGCGGCGGTGGACGCCCGGACATGGCTCAGGCCGGTGGACCGGATGGCAACCGTGCAGCCGATGCGATCGAAGCGGTCGCAGTGGCGCTCGCCGGCTGACCTACGCTTGATTGAACAGGGGAAGGGCGCTGCGGCGCCCTTTTTCATGCGCTCTTTTCGTTGCGGATACTTTGAGCGCCGCCTGAACCGAGGCACGCATCACCACACGCGGGGGGCGAACGTCATGCTGGCGGAGCGTGCGGCGGACCTACGACCTGGCACCGGTTATGATAAATCGCACGCCCGTCCGCTCGGCTTCCGCAGCGTCGCCTCGATGACGTTGGCAGCGGTCGAATCCATCAAGGGCCCTTCCGAGCAATCGAGAATGAACTTCCGGCGCTGGTCGGCGATGCGGTCGAGGACTGCGCCGGCAGTTGCGGCCGAGCCAAAGAAGAAGATGCCCGATATCCGATAGATCACCGTGTCCGGATCGTCCGCGGCGAGCGGGTACTCTTCCTCTCCATTCTCCTCCTTCAGAGCTTTCAGTGGTTTCTCCGACAGAGATGCTCATGCCATGTTTCTCGATGACGGGCCCGGGCTCACGCCCGCTCAAGGTGAGGCCGAAGAGATCGCGCAATTGGCTGGCGAAGATGATCACCGCCGTCCCGGCAGTAAAACCCACGGGTGACCGGGTAGGGGATGACTTGATGTAGTTGCCAAGCCGCAGGTAGCCTGCGGCAACAAGCATTATGCCCGACATCGCCGTGGCCAGCAGCAGGCCATCGAGGCCGCGCTTGGCACCGGTTGCAGCCACGAGCACGATGAAAGCGCCGGCAGGGCCACCAATCTGCAACCGGCTGCCGCCGAGAAGCGAGACCAGAAACCACCGACGATCGCGGTGTAGAGGCCGCGGTCAGGCGTGACCCCCGAGGCGATCGCGATGGCCATGGCCAGCGGCAGGGCGACGATGGCGACGGTCAACCCGGCAAAGGCGCGCGCCTTCAGGCGAGAGCCGTCGTATCCTTCCTTGAAGACGCTTACCGTTCTGGGGACGAGAGAATCGGGTATCGACCAGGTTTTCGGGACTCCACTATGGCGGGCAGCGCGTACTGGACAATGTCAAAGTATATGAGTCGCTACCCCGAGCAAGCAGTTGCGATCGAGCCCTTGATGTCCGCAGGATTTGTCAATTCCATCTATGCTTTATCGATTTCCGGGCGAAACGCGAAAGGTTCGGCATGAATGAAGAAACGGCATGGGCGGGCTATGAAAGGCGGCTCCACCGCGTCTCCGCTTACATCTATGCGCATCTCGACGAGGAACTCGATCTCGATCGGCTGTCGGAGATTGCCTGCATGTCGCCGCACCACTGGCATCGGGTCTATCGTGCAGTCCACGGAGAAACCCTGGCCGCGACGGTGAAGAGACTGCGGTTGCAACAGGCGGCCGCCGATCTCGTCCAGACCAGTCTTCCAGTCGAATCAATCGCGCGACGTTCGGGCTACCCGAATGTTCAATCCTTCAATCGCACTTTCAAGGCTGTCTACGGCCTGCCGCCGGCGCGTTACAGGAATGAAGGGAGCCACAAAGCCTTTGAAACCACTTCAATGGAAGGAAATCCTGATATGTATGACGTCACCTTACGGGAAGTCGATCCGCTCGCGCTTGTCGGCGTGGCCCACACTGGCTCTTACATGGCCATCGGCCAGGCCTTCGAGACGCTCTATGGGACGCTGTTTGCGCGCAACCTGTTCCGACCGGGCATGGATATGATTGGCATTTATCTGGACGATCCCGAACTGGTAGACACGGACAAGCTCCGTTCCTTTGCCTGCGTCACGACAAACGATGACTTTCCGGTCGAGGCGCCACTGACACCGCAAGGAATCGAGGGCGGCCAATATGCGGTGCTGCGCCATAAAGGGCCTTACGCCGACATGCCCAAGGCCTATCAGTGGCTCTATGCGACCTGGTTGCCGCAGTCCGGTCGGGCAATTCGCGACAGCGTGATGTTCGAGAAATATCTCAACAATCCACGGGAAGTCCCGCCGACGGAACTCATCACGGAAATCTTTCTTCCGCTGAAATGACCGATCATGGCGCTTTAGGGCGGGCCGGACCGGACCTATCCGATGACGCCCCAGTGGCGCAGCCCTTCGAGTACGCCTTCAGCATGGGAATGCCGGGCGAGAAAATGCCGCCGCTCGTGCTCGACGACCCGGCGCAGTTCGGCAAGCGCATTGGCGACCACCACGCCGCGTACGCGCGGCATGTCGAACATCTCGCGGTCGTTGCCAGTGTCGCCGGCGACGACCACTTCGTCGAGATCGACCGAAAGCTCCCGGCAGATCCAGACGAGCGCGCAGCCCTTCCCGCCGGCGCGCGGCAATATGTCGAGATTCAGACTGCTGGAATAGACCAGCTTCACGTCCAATCCCGCGGACGCCAGCCGTTGCCCGATGGCAGAGATTTCCTCCTCTCGTGCCTCCGCCAAACGCCAGCTCGCTTTGTGAGCATGCTGGTCGACAGCCGCCTGCGGGACCGCGCCCTCTACTGTCTCCATGACCGCCGTGACGGCCTTGACGTCCAGGGGAGGGCCAAGCACTTCGGTGAACGCCTGCAACCGCTTCCTTATGCGCGCGTCGGCTATCATCGTCCCGACGCCGCCAATCACGTAGTCAGGAGGCGGCAACTGATCAATATCAACGAGTGAGAACAGATCGTTGATCGGCCGGCCGCTATTGTAGACGAGCAGCGGCCTCTCGCGCTCGTCAAGCGCATTCCAGGCCGAACGGAATCGGTTCGTAGCTCCATCATCGCCAAGAAGCGTGCCGTCGACATCTAACGCGACAAGTCGCACCGGCTTTGATGCCGCTTGGGCCATCCGCTCACGCCCTTGGTTGGGAACTTCCATCGGGTAATGATCGAGCGCCGTACGCGTTCCATCGGCGCGGTTCCCAATTGGTAGTCAGGGGCACCGATAGATACAAGAAACCCGGCGCATGGCCGGGTTCCGAGAGCTCCGATGGATTTGGCCGATTTAGGCGGCCATTGCCTTCTTGAGGTTTTCGTCGATCTTGTCGAGGAACCCGGTGGTGGAAAGCCACGGCTGGTCGGGGCCGATCAGCAGAGCCAGGTCCTTGGTCATGAATCCGGACTCGACGGTTTCGACGCAGACGCGCTCGAGCGTCTCGGCGAACTTGGCGAGTTCGGCATTGCCGTCGAGCTTGGCGCGGTGGGCAAGGCCGCGGGTCCAGGCGAAGATCGAGGCGATCGAGTTGGTCGAGGTTTCCTCACCCTTCTGGTGCTGGCGGTAGTGGCGGGTTACGGTGCCGTGCGCGGCTTCCGCCTCGACTGTCTTGCCATCCGGCGTCATCAGCACCGAGGTCATCAGACCGAGGGAACCAAAACCCTGGGCGACGATATCGGACTGGACGTCGCCGTCATAGTTCTTGCAGGCCCAGACATAACCGCCGGACCACTTCAGCGCCGAAGCGACCATGTCATCGATCAGGCGGTGTTCGTACCAGAGCTTTTCAGCCTTGAACTGTTCGGCAAACTCCTCGTCGAATACCTTCTGGAAGATGTCCTTGAAGCGGCCGTCATAGGCCTTGAGGATCGTGTTCTTGGTCGAGAGATAGACCGGAACCTTGCGCTGCAGGCCGTAATTGAATGAAGCGCGGGCGAATTCCGTGATCGACTCGTCGAGGTTGTACATGGCCATGGCAACGCCGGCGCCAGGCGCATCATAGACGTCGTGTTCAATCGTCTGTCCGTCTTCGCCGACGAACTTGATCGAAAGCTTACCCTTGCCCGGGAACTTGAAATCGGTGGCGCGATACTGGTCGCCGAAGGCGTGACGGCCGACGATGATCGGCTTGGTCCAGCCGGGAACGAGGCGCGGCACGTTCTTGCAGATGATCGGCTCACGGAAGATGACGCCGCCCAGGATGTTGCGGATCGTGCCGTTCGGCGACTTCCACATCTTCTTCAGCTTGAATTCCTCGACACGGGCCTCATCCGGCGTGATCGTCGCGCACTTGACGCCGACGCCATGCTTCTTGATCGCGTTGGCGGCGTCGATGGTCACCTGGTCTTCAGTCGCGTCGCGGTTTTCGACGCTGAGGTCATAATATTCGAGATCGAGGTCGAGATAGGGGTGGATCAGCTTGTCCTTGATGAACTGCCAGATGATGCGGGTCATCTCGTCGCCGTCGAGTTCGACGACCGGATTGGCGACCTTGATCTTTGCCATGGGTATGCCTCGTAGCTTTGCGGAGCATCGGACGCGATGCCCCCCGGTGGGAGAAATCCAGAGCCCTATAGCACTGTGAACCGGCAAGGCAAAGCATGCTTGGGTGAAACTTTGGATGAAGGAGAGCCCGCAGCCTCGGACCTTCCGCGTGCACGACCAGATCGTTCGGTGACGGGGCATCAGTGCTTGAAAAGCTCGCGGAAGAAGATATGCAAAAGGATGACGGCGGCGTCCGGCAGCGCCCCTGTGCGGGAAGGCAGAGGGCGCCCGGCGAATGCCGGAGACGGCTGATGGCGATGAAGCCCGGTGGAGCGGCTTACTTCTATGAACCGCGCGTGTCGAACGCCATTTGCCGATCTCCAAGGACGCCCAACTTGGCCCGGAGATGGTCTCCAAATCGCTGGAGCGACCTCACGCTACTGAGGGGAGTCGTCTTGCAGGCTGATGGACGCGAGACTTTAATTTCGCGAACAATTGTGCGAGGGAAGCGCCGAACAGAAGGCGAAGGCTTAGGCATGGCAGGTACCAACAGCGAGCGCGAACTCTTGAAGGAAGGTCCGGCGATCATCCTCGCTTATCCGCAACTCGGCGAAAATATCGGCATGGTCGCCCGTGCCATGGCCAATTTCGGGCTATCGGAACTGCGCCTCGTCAATCCACGAGATGGCTGGCCGAGCGAAAAGGCGCGCTCCGCTGCTAGCCGCGCCGACCATGTCATCGATGGCGCCAAGCTCTACGGTTCGCTCGAAGAGGCGATCGCAGACTTGAACTTCGTCTACGCCACCACGGCCCGCGACCGCGACGGCTACAAGCCCGTGCGCTCGCCGATCATCGCGGCGCGCACGCTGCGCCAACGATTCAAGAGCGGGGAGGCGCTTGGCATCATCTTCGGCCGGGAACGCACGGGTCTTACCAATGAGGAAGTGGCGCTGGCCGACGAGATCGTGACCTTTCCGGTCAATCCGGCCTTCGCTTCGCTGAACCTCGCACAGGCCGTGCTGCTCATGTCCTACGAGTGGATGAAGACCGGCATGGAATCGGAAGACGAAACGTCTTTCCAGGCGATCCCACAGCGCCCGGCAACCAAAGAACATCTGCAAGGCCTGTTCGATCACCTGGAAGACGCCCTGGAAGCGCGCAATTACTTCCGCTCCGCCGACAAAAAACCGAAATTGGTCGAAAATCTCCGTGCTGTTCTGACGCGACCATCCTTTACCGAATCCGAAATCCAGGTGCTGCGCGGCGTCATCTCTTCGCTTGACCGGTTTACGCGCGAAAATCCACGCGGTTCCGGCGCGCCGGCGGGGCGTAACAGGAAAGTGCAAGGCGGCGGTGACAACGAGTGAACTGAAACCCATACTCGTCTTCGACAGCGGGATCGGCGGGCTGACGGTGTTGCGCGAGACGCGCGTGCTGATGCCGGAGCGGCATTTCATCTATGTCGCCGATGACGCGGCTTTTCCTTACGGCGGCTGGGAAGAGGGGGCGCTGAAGGAGCGCGTGATCACGCTCTTTGGGGAACTGCTCGCCGCGCACTCCCCGGAAATCTGCATCATCGCCTGCAACACCGCCTTCACGCTCGTCGGCGCTGATCTTCGCGCCGCCTATCCCCATATGACCTTCGTCGGCACGGTGCCGGCAATAAAGCCGGCGGCGGAGCGGACACGTTCAGGGCTGGTCTCTGTTCTTGCAACACCCGGCACGGTCAAACGCGCCTATACGCGCGATCTCATCCAGTCCTTCGCATCGCAATGCCACGTACGGCTCGTCGGCTCGGAAAAGCTGGCGCGCATGGCGGAGGCGTATATCCGCGGTGAGAAACTCGATGACGAGGCGGTTTCGGGCGAGATCGCGCCATGTTTCGTCGAAAGGGATGGGGGAAAGACCGACATCGTGGTGCTCGCCTGCACGCATTACCCCTTCATGGCGAACGTCTTTCGGCGGCTTGCGCCATGGCCGGTCGATTGGCTCGATCCAGCAGAGGCGATTGCGCGGCGCGCCCGCTCGCTGGTACCGCTGCCCAACGGATTTGAACCGCTTAACGGCTTTGATCCCGCGATCTTCACCTCGGGAAAGCCGGACTTCGCCACACGACGGCTGATGCAGGGTTTTGGCCTAACGGTCCTATCAGACACGGTTCTCGGAGAACGAGCGACCGCAAACGAGCCGATTGTTTAGGAAGCCACGAACAAGAACCAAAGTGCAGCGAGAAGCACCATCAAGGCGCTTGCGAGTGCCACGGTGAGCGACTTCATTTGCGCTGCTTCCTTCTTGGATCGGACCCGATAAGCATCCTTGTGCGCCTCCCGCATGTGCTCATCGGTTTCATGCATTTCGAATTGGGTCTTAATCTCGTTCTGGCCCATCGCAGTCCATAGCAGCTCGTTGAAACGCACGCGTTGCGAGGTGTGGCTGTGCACAATAGTGGTTGCTTTGTCTTTCTCAACTTTTCATTGCAGGTGGGCTGAGGCACTCAAGAGCTTTGCACAAAGTATTCCCTGTGGGTTGTCGCAATCACCGGCCTTTGCCGACAGGCGATCCATGCTACCTGTGCACCGTTTCTGCGGTCGGTGGTGACGCGAATCAATATGTGATGAAGAGGTGGGAATGAAAGTCGGCATCGACATGGGAACGACGTCCGAAGGGACTTCGGCCTCGCTCGATATCGAGGAGCTTCTGGCAACGCGCCTGCTGGTGCAGGGCAATTCCGGCTCCGGAAAGTCGCATCTCTTGCGGCGCCTGCTTGAACAGTCCGCGCCCTGGGTGCAGCAGTGCATCATCGATCCGGAAGGCGATTTCGTCACGCTCGCCGACAAGTTCGGCCATGTGGTCATCGAAGGCGAGCGCACGGATGCGGAGTTGATCGGCATCGCGACGCGCATCCGCCAGCACCGCGTCTCCTGCGTCCTCTCGCTGGAAGGTCTCGACATTGAGCAGCAGATGCGCAGTGCCGGCGTTTTCCTGAACGCGATGTTCGATGCGGATCGTGAATACTGGTACCCCGTTCTGGTCGTCGTCGACGAGGCGCAGATGTTCGCGCCATCGGTCGGCGGCGACGTCTCGGAGGAAGCTCGCAAGGTCTCGCTCGGTGCGATGACCAATCTCATGTGCCGCGGCCGCAAGAGGGGGCTTGCCGGCGTCATCGCAACGCAACGACTGGCGAAGCTCGCCAAGAACGTCGCGGCGGAAGCGTCGAATTTCCTCATGGGGCGGACGTTTCTCGACATCGACATGCTACGCGCCGCCGATTTGCTCGGCATGGACCGGCGCACAGCAGAAATGTTCCGCGACTTGAAACGCGGCTCTTTCGTCGCGCTCGGACCCGCGCTGTCGCGCCGGCCGCTGAAGGTGACGATCGGCTCGGTCGAGACCTCCGCCCGCTCCACCAGCCCTAAGCTCATGCCGCTGCCGGAAGCGCCGCAGGACGTCGAGGACCTTATCTTCACACCGGATCCGGAAGAGTTGACACGACCGGTCATGCGCCGGCCCGCGCCCCAGCCGCGTCCGGCGACCGACATTCTGGCCGAGCTGTCGCGGCCGCGCCACGAGCCTTTGGCGCCAGTGGAGACGAAGCCCGCCCTGCCGGAAATGTCGGCGGAGGAACGCGATGCGCTGCTCGACAGCCTGTTCGCGGAGATTTTGGCTAATCCGGAGGCGGCGTTCCGGCCGGACGCCGAACTCTTTCAGGACTTTCTCGTTCGTTGCCGCATCCGCCGCGTGCCCGGGCCGGCGCTCTCCTTGAGCGCCTTCCGCCGCAAGATGGCCGTCGCCCGGTCGGGCGTCGATGCCGAGACGGCTCAGACCGAGACATGGGCATCGGCGCTCCGGCTTGCCGACCGCGTGAGCGAGGATTTGCAGGCGGTGTTCCTGATGATGGCGCAGGCGGCCGTGCGCGGCCTGCCGTGCCCTTCGGATGCGATGATCGCGCGCGCCTATGGCACCCATTCCGCCCGCCGTGCGCGGCGGCTGCTCGGCTATTTCGAAGAGCATGGACTGATCGTGGTGCATGCGGATTTCTCCGGCAAGCGTATCGTGGCTTTCCCGGATCTCGGGAGTGAAACCGCGCCCGGCGATGCGAATGGTCCGGATGTCGGCAACGGGGAACAGGCAGCCGCCGAGTGATGGCAACCGGGCGAAAATCGCTGTATTCCTGTCATATTCCGTTGACAAATCACCGACCGGTGCGTAAAGACCCGCCCAACGCCGGGCAGCGATGCCCGGTGTTTCATTTGACATGTCCCGTGGTTTCTTGCGTCCGCGTGATCGTAAGAGGCCTGTCAGAACTCCCAAAATGGGTTCAGAGGAGGGCGTGTTTCCTTGATCTGGCTTGGCAACAAGTCGGTGTAACTGATTGAAAGGAAATGCGATGAGCAAGCGCGAATCGTCCAAGTACAAAATTGACCGCCGCATGGGCGAAAACATCTGGGGCCGTCCGAAGTCCCCGGTCAACCGTCGTGAATACGGCCCGGGCCAGCATGGTCAGCGCCGCAAGTCCAAGCTTTCCGACTTCGGCGTGCAGCTGCGCGCCAAGCAGAAGCTGAAGGGCTACTACGGCGACATCCGTGAGAAGCAGTTCCGTGCGATCTTCGCCGAAGCTTCGCGCCGCAAGGGCGACACCCCGGAAAACCTGATCGGTTTGCTCGAGTCGCGCCTCGACGCGATCGTCTACCGCGCCAAGTTCGTTCCGACCGTCTTCGCTGCACGCCAGTTCGTCAACCATGGCCACGTCAAGGTTAACGGTGTTCGCGTCAACGTCGGTTCCTACCGTTGCAAGCCGGGCGACGTTATCGAAGTCAAGGAAAAGTCCAAGCAGCTCGTTTCGGTTCTCGAATCCGTTCAGCTCGCTGAGCGCGACGTTCCGGACTACATCGAAGCCGACCACAACAAAATGGTTGCGACCTACGTCCGCGTTCCGGTTCTCTCCGACGTTCCGTATCCGGTCGTCATGGAACCGCACCTGGTCGTCGAATTCTATTCGCGTTAATCCGAGGCTCTGGCCTTGTGAGCTTTCGAAAAACCGCCCGGAGACGGGCGGTTTTTTTGTACGATGTGCCGATCAATCCGTGTCGAGGGATGCCGCATGCCGGAGCAGCAAGCGCCGCAAGATCTGCAGGCGATCATCGATGACATTTACCGCGAACTGACGCCACGGCTTGGCGAAGGCAAGGTGGCAGACTACATCCCGCAACTCGCGCGCGTCGACTCCCGCCGTTTCGGCATGGCAATCGTCACGACGGGCGGTCAGATATATCGGGTCGGCGATGCCGAGGTGCCGTTTTCGATCCAGAGCGTTTCCAAGGTTTTCACCCTGACGCTGGCGCTCGGCAAGCATGGCGAGAACATTTGGCACCGGGTCGGGCGTGAGCCGTCCGGCTCGGCCTTCAATTCGATCGTGCAGCTCGAGCACGAAGGCGGCAAACCGCGCAACCCCTTCATCAACGCCGGCGCGATCACCATCAGCGACCTCATCCTTGCAGGCCACACGCCGAAGGAGCTGATCGGCGAAATCGTGCAGTTCGTCCGCTATCTCGCCGACGACGACACGATCGTGATTGACCACGAGGTAGCGCGCTCGGAGACGGCAACCGGCTTCCGCAATGTCGCCCTTGCCAATTTCATGCGTTCCTATGGCCGGCTCGATCATCCGGCCGAACACGTCCTAGGCGTCTATTTTCATCACTGCGCGCTTGCAATGACCTGCGTCCAGCTCGCCAAGGCCGGCCTGTTCCTGGCAGCCGGCGGCGCCAACCCGTTGACGGGGCATTCCGTCGTCTCGCGTCAGCGTGCGCGCCGCATCAATGCGCTGATGCTGACCTGCGGGCACTATGACGGCTCCGGCGATTTCGCCTATCGCGTCGGACTGCCGGGCAAGAGCGGCGTCGGCGGCGGGATTATGGCGGTCGCACCGGGCAAGGCTTCCGTCGCCGTCTGGTCGCCGGGCCTCAACGACAACGGCAATTCGCTGCTCGGTTCACTGGCGCTCGAAATGCTTGCCGCGCGCACGGGGTGGTCCGTCTTCGGCCCTTGATAATACCGTTCCGCATCGTTTCCCCTTGATCTCCGGCGCCGGACAGGGCAAGTGCTGTTAATGCACCTGGGCGCAGCTGATGCCGCCCGCCTAATCCGAGACTGTCGCCATGGAACTCGCACGATCGTCAGAGCACGACGGGACGAACAGCATCGTCGGTGAGGAACGCCTCGACGCCGACGCCCATCCGCTTTTTGCCCGGATGCCATCGTCTGTTTCCTTCAACAAGCTTCGCAAGCGCCTGCTGCGGCAGACGCGTCAGGCGCTCGACGACTTCGACATGCTGAAGGGCGCGAAGCGCTGGCTGGTCGGTCTCTCAGGCGGCAAGGACAGCTACAGCCTGCTCGCGTTGCTCATGGACCTCAAATGGCGCGGGCTGCTGCCGGTCGAACTTATCGCCTGCAATCTCGATCAGGGCCAGCCGAACTTCCCCAAGCACATTTTGCCGGAATACCTGACTTCGATCGGCGTCAAGCACCGTATCGACTACCGCGACACCTATTCCGTCGTGAAGGAAAAGGTGCCGACCGGCGCGACCTATTGCTCGCTCTGTTCGCGGCTGAGGCGCGGCAATCTCTATCGCATCGCGCGGGAGGAGGGGTGTGATGCCCTGGTCCTCGGTCATCATCGCGAAGACATTCTCGAAACCTTCTTCATGAACCTCTTTCATGGCGGGCGTCTCGCATCGATGCCGGCCAAGCTTCTCAACGACGAGGGCGATCTCATGGTGCTGAGACCGCTTGCCTATGCGGCGGAAGACGACCTCGCGAAGTTCGCCGCGGCGATGGAATTTCCGATCATCCCCTGCGATCTCTGCGGTTCGCAGGACGGTCTCGAGCGCAATGCGATGAAGGCGATGCTTGCGGACATAGAGCGGCGCATGCCCGGCCGCAAGGATACGATGCTGCGCGCGCTTGGCCACGTGAACCCGTCACACCTGCTCGACCCGAAGCTTTTCGATTTCCAATCCCTTTCCCCGGAGCCCAAAGAATGAGCCAATCCGTCGACATCGCCGCGCTTGCCAACCTTTTGCAGGAGGCGGCGGTCAAGGAAATCCTGCCGCGCTTCCGCAATCTTGGCTCAGGCGATGTGCGCATGAAGTCGGAGGCGATTGATCTCGTCACGGAGGGGGACGAAGCGGCGGAAAGGCTGATCAAGGCCAGGATCGACGCGATCGCGCCCGGCGCTGTCTTCATCGGCGAGGAATCCGTCGCCGCCGAACCCGTGCTTCTCGACAAGCTTGCCGATGCCGATCTCGCCATCGTCGTCGACCCGATCGACGGAACGTTCAATTTCGCTGCTGGCCTGCCGCTCTTCGGCGTGATGGCAAGCGTGGTCGCCAAGGGCGAGACAGTCGCCGGCATCATCTATGATCCGCTCGGCAACGACTGGGTCATTGCGGAGAGAGGGGCGGGCGCCTGGCTCTGCCGGCCCGATGGATCGCAGGAGAAATTGGCGGTGACTGCGGGCGTGCCGCTCGAGGCGATGGTCGGCGGTGCTTCAACGGCCTTCTACAAGGAAGATGACCGGCGGATCGTCATGGGTAATTTGGCCAAGGTCAGGATCGCGACCAGTTACCGTTGCGCGGCCCACGAGTATCGCATCTTTGCCGGTGGCCACCTGCATTTCCTCATGTACCAGAAGCTGATGCCGTGGGACCACCTGGCTGGTACGTTGATCGCCGAAGAGGCGGGTGCCTATGCAGCGCGCTTCGATGGCTCGCGCTATCTGCCCGCCCATACGAACGGCGGCCTGCTTCTCGCGACCGACAAGGAGAGCTGGGACGCGTTGCGCCGAGAGGTTTTCATCGTCTGACAAAACATCTAATGCATGTCGGCCAAAAGTGTGCAGCGGTTTTGGGACAAACGACATGCATCAGAACAGGATCTACAGCGCGTCGTAAGTCCGACTGAACGCGACGCGCTTTAGGCGATGGCAGTCCGCTCGCCTTCGTTAAGGGGGCGCATCAACCCGATGATCCTTTCCCTCATCCATCTGTGGAGCGGGTTGGACGTCGAACGTCGGTGCCAGACCGCGATGATCAAGGGGGCATCAATCGGCATCGGCGGATAGTAGATCTCCAGGCCGATCTGCGGAGCGACCCGTTCGGCAAGCTGACGCGGCACCAACGCGATCAGGTCGCTTTCCGCAACTGCGCGGCAAACGCCCGAGAACACCGGCAAGGTCATCATGACCTTTCGGCGGCGGCCCATCCTGGCCAGGGCGGCGTCGCCCATGGCCGAGAAATTTCCCTCGGGCGAGAAAAGCACGTGTCCAATCTCGCAGAACAGCTCCATCGGAACGGTTTCGCCTGGTCTTAACCCCGCCGCTGTCAGTTGGGGATGGCTGCGCCGCGTGACCACGACGAAGGTCGAATAAAAGAGTGGCTGACTGCTGGCCCAGTCTGGAAATGGCTGGTTGGGGATCAACGCCAAATCGGCATGGTACTTCTCGAGACTGTCGATATAGCTGTTCGGAACGAGATCCACGAGTTGCGCCCTGATATTGGGCGCCTGCTTGCGCAGAAGATCCGCGAGCGCCGGCATCAGCATCTCGGCGAAGAAATCGCTTGCTGTGATCCGAAACGTTCCCTCCGCCGTTGTGGGATCGAACGTGCTCGGTGGCGCAAAAAGGACTGCGAGTCGGTCCAACTCCTCTCTAAGGGGCAATTCAATGGACCTTGCATAATCAGTCGGAACTAGGCGGTTGCCATGGCGGACGAACAGCTCGTCTTTCAGCGCGTGCCGCAGCCTGGCCAGCGCGCCCGATACTGCTGACTGGGACATGTTCAACCGCCTACCCGCCTGGACAGTCGAACCCTCGCGCAGAATGGCGTCGAGTACGCGCATCAGGTTGAGGTCGAACGTTGCGAAATTGACTTTCACGATAACTTATATCTGTACAATCGGTTGGACCGATATTGCCCCACCGCATAAGCTCGCGTCAATCAGAACGCTTTGACGGAGCTAAGCATGTATAACGACACCTTTCACGCCGATGCCATCGATTGGAATGGCATCAAATACAAGACAATTCTGTCCACCAAGGCGACCGACGGCAAAATGTCGATCGTCGACAGCCTTTCTCCCATCGGAAGCGGGCCTCCGCGACACATCCACGAGGCCGAAGACGAGATCTTCGTGATTCTCACAGGCCGGTGCAAATTCTGGCTGGAGGGCGAAGAGTTCATGCGAGGACCGGGAGAGACGGTGTTTATTCCCCGTGGATCGGCGCATACCTTCCAGGTGGTCGGGGATATTCCCTGCCGCCATCTGGTGGTCCTGACACCCGGGGGCTTCGAGGAGTTCTTCGCGGAAATGACGGCGGGCCAGTTCTCCGTTCCCGACGATATGCCGGCGATCGTGGAGGCCGCAGGCCGGCACAATCTGCGGTTCACCGGGCCGCCGCTGGATGTGAACTGAGACCGTCCCGATGTACAAAACGGCCGCGCCCCTTGGTGCGCGGCCGCCGAAAACCACTAGATGTGGCCGCCGTGCTCGTGCGCCATGTCCTTGTCGCCGGGATGCGTGAAGAGCTTGCCGTTCTCTGCCCAGAGCGTGGCGAGAATGGTAAGCAGACCGAACAGCGCGAAGCCACCGAATAGTGGCTGCAGCGTACCATTGAAGAGCTGGCCGACAGCGGCGCCGAGCAGTGTCCCGCCCGTCGTCGACACGAAGCCGGTGATCGCAGTTGCCGTCCCCGCAAGGTGTCCCATCGGCTCAAGGCTGATGGCGGTGAAGTTCGTGGCAATGACAGCGAAGAACATCAGCAATATCGAAAACAGCAGATAGCTGATCGTGAAGGCCGGCGTGCCGGCGAGCGACAGCACGAAACCGATCGACGCCAGCAATGTGAAGAGGACCATCGCCGCGTGTGAGATGCGGCGCATACCGAAGCTGCGGACGAAGAAGCCGTTGGCGAAATTGGCAACTGCAATGCCGCCCGCAGTCCCTGCAAAGGCGATCGGCAGCCAATCGCCAAGACCATAGACCTCCCCGAAGACCTGCTGAACACTGACGATGTAAGCACAGATCACTGCCGAGAAGAGGGTAAGCCCGATCATATAGCCGCAGGTTATACGGTTCGTAAGTACCGTGCGGAAGCCAGAGAGGACGGCGCCGACCGAAAGCGGTAGGCGCTCGGCTGGCAGCAGGGACTCCTTCATCCGGGCGAGCGCCCAGGCAAACAGGACGGCACCAATGCCGCCAATCAGGATAAAAATCCAATGCCAGCTCGCAGAGACGATCACAAGTTGGCCGAGAGAAGGAGCGACGATCGGAATGATCATGAAGACGATCATCACGTAAGACATGACTCGCGCCATCTCGCGGCCACCGAAACAGTCGCGTACGATTGCCATCGTCGTGATGCGGATGGCGGCTGCACCGATCCCTTGGACGAAGCGCATCACAAGCAGCGCTTCGAAGCTCGAGGCCTGCGAGGCAGTAAACGAGGTGAGTGTGAAGAAGGCAAGGCCGCCGAGCAATACGATGCGCCGGCCGAAGGCGTCGGAAAGGCTGCCGAAGAAGATCTGCGAGAGGCCGAATCCGAGCAGGAAGACGCCGATGACAAGCTGCGCGTCGTTGGCAGTTGCGACGTCGAACGACTGACCGATGCTCTGAAGGGCGGGCAGCATGCTGTCGATCGCAAGCGCTACGCTGGCAGTCAAGAGCGCGATTGTCACGATGAACTCGGCGACACCCATACGGATGCGTGCGGCGCCCGAAACGCCGTCACCATGCTCGACTTGTTGGCGAATGGAAGATCGTTCTGAGACGGAAGACATTGTCGTATATCCGTAATAACAGCTTGGGAGGAGATATCGGACCGGCGGGCCCGCGGCGGCGAAGCGAGTGACACCTCCTTGCCGCCGGCTAACCCGCCGGGTTGTGCGGTCTGAAAAGCCGGCCATCCTCGGCGATCAGCACGAAGGCGAGGGCGAAAATGGCGACAGTGAAAAAACCGGCGGCGAGCGGCATCACCGTCCCGTCGAAGGCCTGCCCGATGAGTGCACCGATGATCCCGCCGCCGATCGTCTGCGTAAAGCCCAGTACAGAGGAGGCCGTTCCGGCCACGTGGCCGAGAGGCTCCATCGCCATGGCGTTGAAATTCGCTGCGATCAGACCGAACTGGAACATCGTTGCGGCATGCAGAATGATGAAGAACGCCAGCGGCAGCGGCCCGATCAGCGACAGGGACACCCAGACGAAGCTTGCCAGAGTGAAACCGAGAAGGGCTGCGTGCGACAGTGCCCGCATCCCAAAGCGCCGGACAAGGCGCGAATTGGTGAAGGATGCGACCGCCATCATCCCAGCGAAGGCTGCGAACACCCCCGGGAACCAGATTCCGAGCCCGTATACGCCCACGAGGATTTGTTGAGCCGAATTCACGAAGCCGAAAAGGCCGCCGAGGAGGGCGGATGTCGCCAGCGTGTAAAAAAGCGCCAACCGGTTCGTCAGCACGATGCGGAATCCGTCGAGTATCGATGAAGCCGTGAAGGCGCGCCGATTGGCCGGCGCCAACGTCTCCTGAAGCCGAAGGGCCACGGGCGCCGCGATGGCCACTGCGAACAGCGCGATCACGACGAAGATCATGTGCCATTCCGAAAAGAGCATTATCAACTGACCGATGCTCGGCGCGATGACCGGAACGATCATGAACACCATCATGACCAGCGACATGATCTCCGCCATCTGGCGGCCGCCATACACGTCACGCACGACGGAAACGGTGATGACGCGGGTTGCGGCCGCGCCCACGCCCTGAACGAACCGAAAGAACAGGAGCGCCGCGAAGGTCGGCACGAACACGATCGCAAGCGCGCAGAGGCCGTACAAGGCTAGCCCGCCCAACAGCGGCCCCTTTCGCCCGAACCGGTCGGAAAGTGGCCCAAAGAACAGTTGCGCGAAGCCCATGCCGATGAGGTAGGCAGTGATGACAAACTGCCGGTCGTTCTCGTCGGCAACCCCGAGGCTCGCGCCAATCTCCTGCAGGCCCGGCAGCATGATGTCGATCGAGACCGCGTTGATTGACATCAGCATTGCCATCAGCGCGATGAACTGGAACTTCGTCAGTCCCGAAAGGGTGGCGGTCTGATCAATGGGCCTCGTCATGTCACTTGTCCTGCTGATGGCCGTGGGTATGGCAATCGGTCTTGAAAACTATCTGCTCTCCGACCGGGAGATGGCTGCAACGCGTTTAGTTTCCGCATCCGGCGCGGACCGTGTCTGGTCCACACGATGCGGTCGGTGGTGCCGAACGGACTGACGACCGGCGAACACCGGTCGTCACGTCGGGTGTGAAGGTAGGACGCGCTCGCTCGTCAGAACGAGCGGCGAGCGGAGGTCCGGACGATGCGGTATCCGCTTCTTATATCCTTAAACAAAAGGTGCCCCTCGCGGGCAGCTTATATCAGGCTATCGATGTGGCCTCCCTGCAGCCGGAAATTGCCCGTGCGCTGAAGAAGCACATTAGAAATTAGACAGTCGAAATATAGCTCCAGAATCAAAAAAGGCGGTCGCCCGCCTTTCCCGATATCTGGAAAGGTGTCTTCCCCGGTCAGGCGGCACCCTTCACAGAAATACCTTGCCCCTGAAGATGCGACTGCAATTCGCCGGCCTGGAACATCTCCCGTACGATGTCACAGCCGCCGACGAATTCGCCCTTCACATAGAGCTGCGGAATGGTCGGCCAATTGGAATAGTCCTTGATGCCCTGGCGAAGATCTGCATCCGCGAGCACATTGATGCCCTTGTAGTCGACGCCGATGTAATCGAGGATCTGGACAACCTGACCGGAGAAGCCACACTGCGGAAACTGCGGCGTGCCCTTCATAAAGAGAACGACGTCGTTCGTCTTGACTTCGTTATCGATGAAATCGTGAATTCCGCTCATTTTGTCTTCCTTCCTGCGCCGGCTTCAAGGACCGGATGTCGATTGGGGCTTAGATAGCATGCGTGCGCGTGATTTTCACCACCCAATCGCAACAAATATTGATGGTCCTCAAAATGTGGCTTGGACACCACTCGTTACGAGGAGCGGCGGCGCAGCTTGTTCCTCGCGGCCGCCGTACGGCGACGGCTTACCTGTTTCTTCGCCGGTTTGCGCAGCGCGGCTTCGATGATCTCCGCGAGGAGACCGCCCGACGCGGCTTTCCTGGTCCGGCGCTTTGTCCGCTTCGTCGCGGTGCGCCTCGCGCCGGTCTTCTTCAGGATCTCCTTCAGCGCGCTGTCAACGACACCGCTGACGAGTTCCTTGATCAGATCCGCCATTCAGGCTCACTCCGGCGCGCTGGTCTGGAGGGCGAGTGCGTGAAGCACGCCACCCATATTGCCCTTCAATGCGTTATAGACCATCTGGTGCTGCTGCACGCGGGTCTTGCCGCGAAACGCCTCGGCCACGACTTCGGCGGCATAGTGGTCGCCGTCACCGGCCAAATCGCGGATCGTGACCTTTGCACCGGGGATCCCGGCCTTGATCATGTCTTCGATATCGCCTGGTGTCATGGGCATGGTACGCCAACTCCCTTTTTTATTCTGTGCCGGCAGCGCTGCCGACACCTTTCATGTCTTCAGGGAACCACGATTCAGGTGCTGAAAGCAAATGCTGAATCGGGCTGCGCCCGAAGTCTCCGCGTCTAAGCCCTGTCGCGCGAAAAGAATTCACGCACAGGCTTTCGATCATCGTCTTCATGCATGTCGTTATCGCAAAACCGCTTCACACTTTTGCGCGAAATGCATTGTCTTCATGCATGTCGTTATCGCGAAACTACGACGCACTCTTGCGCGACATGCATTAATTGTCCGGCGCGAGATCGCCGCCCATGTATTCCGGAAACCAGGATTCGTGCGCAGCGCGCAAGTCGTTGATTGCAACCGCTCGCGCTTCGCCGAGCTTGACGGCGTCGCCGCCGGTTTTCCCGATGACCGGGAGCGAAACGCCCGCAGCCTTCGCGCGCTCCAGCACTGCATCAAGCTTGCCGGCAGCAACGGTCACGACGTAGCGTCCCTGGTCTTCGCCGTAGAAAACCGGAATGGGATCATGCCCTGCCGGGGCATCGATCGTCGCCCCGATGGCGGACGCCATCGCCA
Organism: Ensifer sp. IC4062; assembly: GCF_020193575.1. Lineage (GTDB taxonomy): Bacteria > Pseudomonadota > Alphaproteobacteria > Rhizobiales > Rhizobiaceae > Sinorhizobium. The sequence goes on along the minus strand of NZ_JADYVD010000028.1, from coordinate 54,725 downwards.
TTTCGGCCACCGCGAGGGCGAGGCCGCCGGAGGAGCAATCATGCACCGCAGACGCCAAGCCAGCTTCGATCAGACCGCGAACGAAATCGCCGACCTTGCGCTCATGTGCGAGATCGACATGCGGTGCCGGACCGTCGGCGCGGCCGTGGATGTCGCGCATGTAGACCGACTGGGCGATATGGCTGCCCCAGCTTTCCGGCGCGCCGGCTAGCAGGACCGTCTCGCCCGCTGCGGCAAAGCCGATGCGCGCCATCTTCGACCAGTCCTTGATTAGACCGACGCCGCCGATCGTCGGGGTCGGAAGGATCGCCTGGCCATTGGTCTCGTTATAGAGCGACACGTTGCCCGAAACGATCGGGAAATCGAGCGCGCGGCAGGCCTCGCCGATGCCTTTGATGGCGTGGACGAACTGACTCATGATCTCTGGGCGCTCGGGATTGCCGAAGTTCAGGTTGTCGGTCGCGGCGAGCGGCAGCGCACCGGTTGCCGTGAGGTTGCGCCAGCATTCGGCAACCGCCTGCTTTCCGCCCTCAAAGGGATCCGCCTCGACATAGCGCGGCGTCACGTCGGATGAGAAGGCCAGCGCCTTCGTTTCATGGCCTTCGACGCGAACGACGCCAGCGTCGCCGCCCGGCAATTGCAGCGAATTGCCCTGGATCAGCGTGTCGTATTGCTCGTACACCCAGCGGCGCGACGAATTGTTGGCGGAACCGACAAGCTTAAGAAGAGCTTCGGCGACGTCTGCCTGCGGGATGTCGTTGGTGGCAAGCGGCGAGGGGGTCGTCGCCTGCGTCCACGGACGGTCATATTCCGGCGCCTGGTCGCCGAGTTCCTTGATCGGAAGGTTTGCCACTTCGTCGCCCTGGTGCAGGATGCGGAAGCGCAGATCGTCCGTGGTCTTGCCGACGATCGCGAAATCGAGACCCCACTTGACGAAGATCGCCTTGGCTTGCTCTTCCTTTTCCGGGCGCAGCACCATCAGCATGCGCTCCTGGCTTTCGGAAAGCATCATCTCGTAAGCAGTCATGCGCTCTTCACGCACCGGAACCTTGTCGAGATCGAGCTCGATGCCGAGATCACCCTTGGCGCCCATCTCGACCGCAGAGCAGGTAAGACCTGCCGCCCCCATGTCCTGGATCGCGATCACCGCGCCCGTCTGCATCAGTTCGAGGCAGGCCTCGAGCAGGCATTTTTCGGTGAAGGGATCGCCAACCTGCACGGTCGGGCGCTTCTCCTCGATCGACTCATCGAATTCGGCCGAGGCCATGGTCGCGCCACCGACGCCATCGCGGCCCGTCTTGGCGCCGAGATAGACAACCGGGAGGCCGACGCCTTCCGCCTTCGAATAGAAGATCGCATCGCTCTTCGCGAGGCCGGCGGCAAACGCGTTGACGAGAATGTTGCCATTGTAACGCACGTCGAACTCAACTTCGCCGCCCACGGTTGGAACGCCGAAGGAGTTGCCGTAGCCGCCGACACCAGCCACGACGCCGGACACCAGATGGCGGGTCTTGGGGTGGTCCGGCGAGCCGAAGCGCAGCGCGTTCATCGCGGCGATCGGACGGGCACCCATCGTGAAGACGTCGCGCAGGATGCCGCCAACGCCGGTCGCAGCCCCCTGGTAGGGCTCGATATAGGACGGATGGTTGTGGCTCTCCATCTTGAAGACCACGCAATCGCCATCGTCGATATCGACAACGCCGGCGTTTTCGCCCGGTCCCTGAATGACGCGCGGCCCCTTGGTCGGAAGTGTTCGCAGCCACTTCTTCGACGACTTGTAGGAGCAGTGCTCATTCCACATCGCCGAGAAAATACCGAGCTCGGTAAATGTCGGCTCACGCCCGATCAGGCTCAGGATGCGCTCATATTCGTCGGGCTTCAGGCCATGCGAGGCGATAAGGTCCGGGGTGATGGGGCGGGTGTTGGAAATCGTCATCGTCGACCGTCAATCCTTCGGGCGGCGCGCAACCCATACAAAGGGACACGGCGCGTGCGAACCGCAACAGACTCAAAGTGCTACAGCTACCTTTGCGCGTCTGTTGGGACCCGCGGCGCTGCAGAGGGCGCTTTGCGGCTTCTTTAGCCTATGCTGCGGCGCGGCGCGACAGAAAAATAAGGTCGATCAACAGGGCGTCGGAGGGTCCGGACGCGGGCAAGTCGTGCTATCAAAACTTATAGCCGAGCATCAGGCCCGCATGCGTCAGGCCATCGTTCGGGCCGTTGCAAAGATTGGCATTCGAGGCATGTTCAACCGTAGCCGAGAGATTCCAATTGTCGTTGAAGCGGTAACCGGCGGCCGCGTATTCGCGAAAGAGAAGGCGGCAGCCGAGCTTCGGCCCACTGGTGCCGTCATCGTTCAAGTCACCGTCGTGAACGGTGGCACCGACGCCAAGTTCAATGAAAATCTGTTCAGTGAGGTCGGCGTCCCAACTAAGGCCGCCATAGACCTCGTCCACGCCGCTGGAAGACGTTGCGATTGACGCACCCGCATGAATGCGCGGCCGCAGGATCTTTTCCGCAATACCGGTGGCGCTGTCGGCCCCGAGAGGATCGAAGAAAATCGTGAAAGTCGGGAAGACGCCGCTCTCGTGATTGTCTCCATCCCCGATCGATGTGGTGGCGGCGAAGCGCATCTCATCAAAAATGCTTCTGCCGCCTTCGCATGAGGTGCGCTCGCCGCCAGTCCAGTCGAAACGAGCAGGGCGACAGCGCTATGGGAAAAGTTGCCCTGACCCACGAACGAGCGTGGATGCGTCATGCGAAAATCATTCAAGCGAATCAATTTTACGCAGCACAGCAATAGTTTGCCGTGGCTTGCGCGAAAGGCATCTCCAAAAATGATTTCAGCCGAAGCTGTCGTAGCCGGTGCGACCGCTGTCGAGCAGCCGACGCAGGATATGAAATCCTCTTTGCACTTCGGACCGCTCGGGCGGCGAAGAAAAGCCGACGCGGATGCGATGGAAGGCGCGTTCCCCGCGCCCCGCCTTGAACTCGTCCTCGTCGTCGACGAGCACGCCTTCCTGCAACGCCGCTTGCTTAAAGGTTCCCGAAAGCCAGGGATCCGGCAGTTTCAGCCAGAGGAAGGGCACCTTCGGGTGGGAATTAAAATCGAGTCCGGAAAAGATTTCGCGCGCCATCGTTTCGCGGGCGGTGATTTCCTCGACGGCGCGGTTGCGCAAGGCGGATGCGGCGCCTGAAAGAACCAAGCGCGCGCAAAGCTCGGCGAGAATAAAGGGAAGACCGCCGCTCACCATCTTGTGCGCGATGCGAATCCGCTGGCTGAAGTTCGGCGGGCAGGCGACCCAGCCGCCGCGCACGCCGGCGGCGACGGACTTCGACAAGCCGCCAACAAGGAAGGTCCGCTCCGGCGCCAACTCCGCCAGCAACGGCACCTGATCGCCCGTCATCGAACCATAAACTTCATCCTCGACCAGCCAGACGCCGTATTTCCGCGCGATCTCGGCGACGGCCCGGCGCCTGTCCAATGGCATGACGGCAACGGTCGGGTTCTGGGCGCTCGGCATGAGGAAGGCGAGTTTCGGATGCTGCTGAGCGCAAACACGTTCGAAATCGTCCGGATCGAGGCCGAATTCGTCGCTTTCCACCAAGGCGGTTCGACGGCCGATCAGGCCGGCACTGCGGCTGATTTGCGAATAGGTCAATGTCTCGAACGCGATCCGATCACCGGGGGAGGTGACGGCGGAAAGCACGGCAATGACGGCGGCATGGGCGCCAAGCGTCGGCACGATGGTTTCGCGGGCCGGTCGAAAATTGCCGCGCGCGAGCCACTGGCAGCCCGCCTCGAACCAGTCATCCGGGAAATTGCGGGCATAGCTCGCAATGTCCGCATGGTGCTCGCGGCTTATGTCACCCAGCAATTTCGCCAGAATGTCACCCTGACCGACGTCGGGCGCAGCCGTGCTGTCGAAACGCAACTTGCCTGCCGGCGCGTTGATTGGCCGCGTTCCAGCCAGTGAGGTCGTCAGAGGATCGGCTTGTTCGGGCGGCCGACTTTCCGGGCGATCGAGGACATAGGTGCCACGGCCGACTTCGCCGCTGACAAGTCCTCGTTCGCGGACGATGTTGTAGGCTCGGCCGATCGTGCCGATCGTCACGCCTATATCGAAGGCAAGATTTCGCTGCGGCGGAAGCTTCGCTCCCACCGGCAGGACTCCGCTACCGATCGCCTGTTCGATTTGATCGGCGATGCGGGCGTAGAGAGGGCCTTGGCCCTGCTGAATGTCGGGCAGCCAAGTTGTCATAGTGACAATTGTCTATATTGCACGGCAATCTGTGTCAATTATCTCTGAAGCAACAGGCGAAACAGAGACAATGGCAGTCACGCGATGTATACAATGAAGACATTCATTGCAATTCAATCCTTGCGGCCGCAGGCAGCGCCCGCTCGCAAGGCGCGCTTCACCTACGAGCATCAAGGACTAGCACGGAATGTGTTCTCACGGCTTTGGCATTACTATTGCGCACTGGCCGCGAAGAGGCGCAGTCGCCGGGCGCTTGAAGAACTGAGCGAGCACCTGCTCGAAGATATCGGCGTGACCGAGGAGGAAGCGCGGCGAGAGGCGGCCGTTCCTTTCTGGCGCTCGCGGCTTTGAAATTGTGGCCACACGCGGATCTCTCTCGGCGGCCGGCATGTGTTGTCAGGGCCGCCGGGATGATATCGTTTCTAGTCCGAAGTGCTACAGCGTTCTTTGCGCGTCACATAGGACGCGCGGCGCTGTATGCCGCGTTCAATCGATACTCGAGAGGGGAATGGGAGAAGAGCGATGGCGAAAGGATACTGGGTGGCCTCCGTCGACGTTACCGATCCAGAGGGGTACAAGGCTTACAAAGCCGCGAACGCTGACGTCTTTCGAAAGTACGGCGCGCGTTTTCTTGCCCGCGGCGGCCAATGCGAGGTGCCTGAAGGAAAGCTGCGCTCGCGCATTGTCGTGATCGAGTTCCCCACCTACAGCGCGGCGCTGGAATGCTATCGTTCCCCCGAATACGCGAAAGCCATGGCGCTCAGGCAGGGTAAGTCGGTGATGGATCTGGCAATCGTCAAGGGTTACGACAGCCCGCAGCCGTCAGCTTCGTGAGCGGCAGGATCCCGGCGACCCGAGATCAACTGCATCCCTTGCCTCCTGCCGCCCAGCGGCGGACGTCCGTCGTTATGCGCGTGCCGACCGGCTCGCTGAGCAGCGGACCAAAAGCCTGCAGACGGGCGGGATGCCCTTCGGCCTGGACAACGGCGAGCGGACGCGCCTCCGGTGACTTGCGTGGCACGATCAGGATGCGCGGACGGCCCGAGAAGGAGTTGAGCTCCGGCGCGAGGCGATAAGGCTTGAAGGCCGGGTCACCCGATTTGAACCAACAACCATTGGCGCCAAGTGCGACGCGCTCCATCGTCGGTAATGCGGCGGAACTCGCAGGCGGAGTGGCCGGACGATTCGACTGGCAGCCAGCAACAAGCGCCAGCCCGGCAAGGGCGCAGGCAAGCACCGGGAGGCGTACGGAGGAGAATGAGGGCATCGGCGGTCTCGATCGTCGGTGGATGGCGCGAGGCCGTCTTCTATCAGCGCGATGGTTAAGCAGCGATTACGTTGAGGGCGGAAGCGAAAATCCCGCGCCCGTCCGAACCGCCATGTGCCGCCTCGATCAGGTTTTCCGGATGCGGCATCATCCCAAGCACATTGCCTTTGGCATTCATCACGCCCGCAATGTCGTTGATCGATCCGTTCGGGTTGGTGCCTTCGGCGTAACGGAACACGACCTGACCGTTGCCCTCGATCGCCTTTAGCGTCTCCGCATCGGCGAAATAATTGCCGTCATGGTGTGCGACGGGGCTGCGGATCACCTGGCCGTTCGAATAGGCGCGCGTGAAATCCGTGTCCGCGTTGACGATTTCCAGTTTCACCTCGCGGCAGACGAACTTCAGCGAAGCATTGCGCATCAGCGCGCCGGGCAGGAGGCCTGCTTCAAGCAGGATTTGGAAGCCGTTGCAGACACCGAGGACCTTTACGCCCTGGTCGGCCTTGACCTTGATCGCCTGCATCACCGGCATCCGCGCGGCGATCGCACCGCAGCGCAGGTAGTCGCCATAGGAAAAGCCGCCCGGTATGACGATCAGGTCGACGTCTGGAATTTCCGTTTCCGTCTGCCAAACGGTCACAGGCTTGTGGCCGGATATCTTGGTCAACGCCGCAATCATGTCACGATCGCGGTTGAGACCGGGGAGCTGGACGACGGCAGACTTCATGGGACGTTCATACCTTGCCTTGGCCTCGGCACTTAAACAGTTCGAGGCAGTTTCAATGCGCAGTGGGCCTACAGCGCCGCGCGTCTTATCGAACGCGCTAAGGTCGCTGTAGCACTTTGAATTGCTGCATGTCTTTGTCCTTGAATCGAGGTCGATTAAGGAGACATGCAGTAGCGCGGGCGACCAGCAGGTCACCAGCGAAAGCCGTTCCCTCGCGTCAGGCGAGGGAGATGGTGTAGTTTTCAATGACAGTGTTGGCCAGCAGCTTCTCGCACATGGCCTTGAGGTCGGCTTCCGCCTTGGTCTTGTCTGCCGTTTCGATCTGCAGATCGAAGACCTTGCCCTGACGAACCTGGCCGATGCCGTCAAACCCGAGCGCACCAAGCGCACCCTCGATTGCCTTGCCCTGAGGGTCGAGAACGCCGTTCTTGAGCGTCACGGTTACGCGTGCTTTGATCACTTTGCTTATCCCTGAAATTACTTGACCAACACCGGCCCGGAGCCGCGCGGCGGCTCGTTCTCGTTGATGATACCGAGGCGGCGCGCCACCTCCTGATAGGCTTCGACGAGACCGCCCATGTCGCGGCGGAACCGGTCCTTGTCCATCTTTTCCTTGGTTTCGATGTCCCACAGGCGGCAGCTATCCGGAGAAATCTCGTCGGCAAGCACGATGCGCATCATATCGCCTTCAAACAGGCGTCCGCATTCGATCTTGAAATCGACGAGCTGGATCCCGACGCCCAGAAAGAGGCCGGACAGGAAATCGTTGATGCGGATGGCAAGCGCCATGATGTCATCGAGTTCCTGCGGGCTTGCCCAGCCGAAGGCAGTAATGTGCTCTTCGGACACCATCGGATCGTCGAGTGCGTCGGCCTTGTAGTAGAATTCGATGATCGAGCGCGGCAGTACGGTGCCTTCTTCGATGCCGAGGCGCTTTGCGAGCGAACCGGCGGCGACGTTGCGCACGACGATCTCGAGCGGAATGATTTCCACTTCCTTGATCAACTGCTCGCGCATGTTCAGGCGACGGATGAAATGCGTCGGGATGCCGATCTTGTTCAGGTGGGTGAAGATGTACTCGGAAATCCGGTTGTTCAGCACACCCTTACCGTCGATGACATCGTGCTTCTTCTTGTTGAAAGCGGTCGCGTCATCCTTGAAGAACTGGATCAGCGTGCCCGGCTCCGGACCCTCGTAAAGGATCTTGGCCTTGCCCTCGTAGATACGGCGGCGACGATTCATGGATTTTTATCTCTGTGGTTGGTGGCGCTCTTGGGTCGCGCAATTGGAATTTTCTCAGCGGGTCCATATCTGAAAAGAACGGATTTCACAATCGGCGTATCTTCGCATCCCCCGATTTAGATTAGGGTATCATGAAAGTCACCAAAGACGAAAACTTCGCATTGCACTTTGAGCAGTGTTTTGGTTTATGGCGATAACTGTTTCCGGCAAGGAATTCTGAGGGAGATTAGCTTATGACGACGATGCAGGATCGCGAAAAGGGCTTCGAGGCAAAGTTTGCGATGGACGCAGAGCTGAGGTTCAAGGCGGAAGCACGCCGTAACAAGCTGCTCGGTCTTTGGGCCGCAGGTCTCTTGAACAAGGCCGATCCGGAAGCTTATGCAAGGGAAATCGTCACCGCAGATCTCGAGGAAAGCGGCCATGAGGACGTGGTACGCAAAATCAAGGCCGACTTCGACGCCGCCGGTATCGCACAATCGGAAGACGAAATCCGCTTGCGGATGATGGAATTTCTCGCCCAAGCGATAGAGCAGCTTCAGAACAACTGATCTCGCAAAAAGCGAAAGAGCAATGGTGCCGCGCGGCAGAAGGCCGGGCGGCATTTTTTTCCCGAGCAAAAGCGTCTCACCGCAGTCCGCTCCGTCACCGCCTCCGGCGCGCTTCCAAAACGGTGCGCGGCACGTTGAAACCGCCTTGGACAAATTTGTCGAAATCCTGCCGGCTCATTTGGCCAGTGCATAGCCTTGCAGGACGTCGCAGCCGAGGTCGGCGAGCAGTGCGGCGTGGGCCCAGGTTTCGACGCCTTCGGCGACAACTTTGATGTTCAACGAGTGGCCGATGTCGATAATGGCGCGCACCAGCTTTTGCTGTTTGCTGTTTTCCGTGACCGGACCCACGAGAGCGCGATCGATCTTCAGGCGCGCCGGGTTGAGTTTGAGGAGGCCGATGATCGATGCGTGGCCGGTGCCAAAGTCATCGATCTCGATATCTATACCGAGCTCGTTCAGGGCTGCGATCGTTTCCGCCACTTCATCCTCGAACTCGTCGAGAAAGATCGATTCGAGCAGCTCGAACGACATGACGCCGGGCGGGATCCTCATTTCTCGCAGGTCGGAGACGAGTTGAGGATCGCGCAGGCGGCGCGAGGAAATATTGACCGAGAGCTTGGGGATGGTGAGCCCCTGCCGCTGCCAGGCGCGGAAGTCGGCATAGGCCATTTCCACCACCATGCGGTCTATTGCTGCGAGTAGATTGATATCCTCGGCAATCTTGAGGAATTGCACGGGCGCTAGGACCCCGCGTTCCGGGTGGTTCCAGCGCACCAGGGTCTCGACGCCTGTGATCTCCAGAGTGCGGGCATCGAACTGGGGTTGGTAGAAGGGAACGAACTGCTTTTTTTCGAGGGCTTCGCGCAGCTCGTCACCGATCCGCTTCGCAGTCAGGATCTGGTTCTGCATCTCGTCGGAAAAGAGTTCAAAGCGGTCGCGGCCAAGGCTCTTGGCGCGATAGAGCGCGATGTCGGCGTCCATCAGGAGCTGCTTGGGATCGGTGAGCCTGCCTCCATCCCGGGAAACGCCAATGCTTGCGCCAAGACGGCACAGTTGGCCGGCATAGGGGACGGGACGGCGGAAGGCCTGAATGATGCGCCCGGCAAGCTGTGCTAGTTGCGTCGAATCCCGGCCGTTGCGACATACGATGACGAATTCGTCGCCACCGATGCGCGCGATGAAATCATCCCGCTCGGCATGTGACCTCAGCACAGTCGCAGCATGCACGAGCATTGCGTCACCGGCCTGATGACCGAGGGTGTCGTTGATCTGCTTGAAGCGATCCAGATCGATATGAAGTATGGCGTTGACGACACGCGCTTCCGTCAGGACCCGATCAAGATAACGGCGGTTCGGCAGATCCGTTAGATGATCGTGCAGTGCGTTGTATTCGATGCTGACACGCGCCGCCTCGAGCTCACAGTTTCGCGCCTCGGCAAAGGATTTTGCCCGCCTCAATTCCTCCTGCAGGGCGATATCCTCGGTCACGTCCCAATTGGCGCCGACGAGCCTCATTGCACCATCGAGGTCGGTATGGAACGCAGCGTTGGAGCGGATGTGACGGACGACGCCATCGGGCCTTATGATGCGGAACGCGTTGGTGAAAGGTGTGCCGTTAGCGATCGCGTCGTCGACGCGTCTGATCGCTGCCTCCTTGTCCTCGGGGTGCAAGACGCTCTCCCAACCCGCGGACGAAGGCGCTTGGCCGGCGGGGTCCAGGCCGTACATCCTGAACATGGCTTCGTCCCAGTGCGAAACGCCGGTATCGAGGTTATGCTCGAAGACGCCGATCCTGGAAACATCGAGCGCCAGTTGCAGGCGGCGCGAAATTTCCTCGAGCCGGGCCTCTGCTTCCTTGCGCGCCGTAATGTCGGTATCGGTGCCGATGATGCGGCACGGCTTGCCGTCAGGGCCATAAGCAACCGATGCGCCCCGGCTCTCGATCCAGATCCAGCGACCGTCGGCATGGCGCTCACGATACTCGAATGTGTTGAACTGAGCCTCGCCCGAATCTTGGCGTTCGATGCACGCGAGAACGTGTGCTCGGTCATCCGGATGGACGTTTTCGATCCATTTCTCCAGCGTGCCATCAACCTCCGCGTCATCCGGCAATCCCCGCAGACGTCGCCAGGTCGAGGAATAGAACAGATTGCCGGTTTCGTAGTCGTGGTCCCAGACACCTTCCAACGCGCTTTCAAGGGCATATTTCCAGCGTGTCTCGTCCTTGCGCAGGCTAGCGATTTGCGAAACCAGACTATCGGCCGGAAGCATCGCCAGTATCCTCGTCGCCGCGGCTCCTTGCGCAACAAGAAGAGGCGCCACCAGAACGAGCATCGAACGCGTGGCGGATGCGCCGAGAAAACGCACGACCGCCGGCTCCGCCGATCGCTGCGTTTTGTGGACAGGCACGAGTGCCGGAAGATCTTCGCCGTGCACGAATGCGGCGATCGGTGCGCCGATGAGTTCGTCGGCGGTCCGCCCAAGCATCCGGAGCGCTAACGCATTGGCGGCGCATATGACATCGTGCGCATCGAAAAGCATGATGCCCGCCGGGATTTGATCCATTGTACCCGGCCCTAAGCTGTCTTGTCTTGTCGGCTCATCGCCGCTGTCGATTGGTTCCCGCGGCTCGGTCATCTATCCCCGGATCCTGAGAATTCGCAGCCTAAGATGATCTCCTAGCAGTGAAATTCCGATTAACGGCGTGCGGTTCCGCCGCTAACCTTTATGACCGTAGGCGGCTGAGGAACTGGGCAAAAACCATCGTGCCCTCGGGCCACGGGCCGTGGCCGGATTCGGCATTGATGTGACCGGATTCGCCGGCATCGATCAACAACGAGCCCCAGGCGTTGGCGATGTCTCCGGCGTGCTCATAGGATCCGAAAGGATCGTTGCGGCTTGCTACCATCAGCGACGGAAAGGATAGAGGATCGCGTGGGTAGGGGCCGAAGGTCATCAGATGCTTCGGTCGGATCTTGGGATTGGCAACGTCCGGGGGCGCGACTAGGAAGGCGCCTGCGATCTTCTTCGCGCAATGGGGCAGGGCATGGATCGCCGTGGCGACCCCCAGCGAATGTGCGACGATGACGACCGGCTTTTGCGCGGCATTGACTGCCTCGATCATCCGCGCCACCCAGTCCTCGCGCACAGGCTTCGCCCACTCAGCTTGCTCGACGCGGCGCGCCGTCGAGAGCTTTCGCTCCCAGCGGCTTTGCCAATGCGCCGGGCCGGAATTGGTGTAGCCCGGCACGATCAGGATGTCAGCTTCTGAAACCTTCATGATTGCGGCGATTTGGAGATGAAAAGCGCCGAAGTCAAGGCACAGGCGACAGAGGCCGCATTTTCTGTATAATCGAAGGCGCCGGTCGCGGTTTGACAGCGGCTAGTTTTACCGCTGTCGCGGGTCCGTGGCCGCTCTGGTTCGTTGAGGAGTGTGAGCCATGACAACTTTCCATGTCCTGTCGGGGGCGAATGCGAGAGTCTCGCATATCGGTATACGAAAGATTGGCATTGCGGATGTGTTCGATGCGTTGCGTCTCGGCTTGGATGATTTTCGCGAGAAGCCGTCGCATTATGTTTTCTTGTGCTTGATATACCCTATCGCCGGTGCAGTACTGATAACCTGGAGTGCGGGCGCAAACATGCTACCGTTGCTCTATCCGCTTGCGTCCGGCTTCGCCCTCATCGGTCCTGTCGCGGCAATCGGCCTCTACGAGATCAGCCGGCGCCGTGAGTTGGGCATGGATGCATCATGGCCGCACGCCTTGCGATTGCACCGCTCGCCGGCGTTGCCCTCGATTTTGGCAGTCGCCGCCATGCTGTTCGTTATATTCATTGCTTGGCTTCTGGTTGCACAGGCGCTTTACGTCAGAATTTTCGGAACGGTTCCGCCGAATTCGATTTCGGCCTTTTGGAACGGCATTATCGGCACGCCAGAGGGTTGGAATCTCATCGTTATCGGCAACGCGGTCGGCTTTGTCTTCGCCGTCATCGTGCTCTCGATCAGCGTGGTTACTTTCCCGTTGCTGCTTGACCGCGATGTCGGCGCCGTCGCGGCCGTCGAGACCTCGATCCGCGCGACACTCACCAATCCGGTGCCGGTCGCCTGCTGGGGCCTCATCATCGCAGCGGGACTGGTGATTGGCTCCATACCGGTCTTCGTCGGCTTGGCCGTCATCATGCCGATTTTCGGCCACGCCACATGGCATCTCTATCGGAAGATGGTGGAACCGGAGTCGACCAGCCGCCAAAGCTGAACGGCAGGTCCTTCAACGGCGTCGCGGCGATCTCGAAGATCGCCGCGATTGTTTTTGCGCGAGTTCATCGGTTCGCCGCCCGATGACGGCGCGGTTATGGGCGGAAGTATTTATAATAGGATGAGATCTGCGCCGCGGTGTTCGACGAGAGCTTCAGCTTGATGCCGATCTTGTCGCCGCGATACCAGCGCACAATCCCCGTCAGATAGCCGAGCTCTTCGCTCTGGATCGTCACTTCCTGTCCGGTCTGGGCACCGATGTCGAAAAGCAGCTGGAAGCAGATACCCTCGTCGGAAAGGTCCCTGACAACCCCGTTGCTCGACCCGAATTTGCAGGTAACCTTACCGGTTATTTTCGTCTGCGTGCGCGGCGATGCGCGCTGAACACTGTCCCTGTAAGTCATGGCTTCCCCGAAACCTGATTAGACAGATATGGAAGTTCTCACATTACTTCTGAACAACTTGCTAATAAGCTCGCCCGCACTCGAACAAAATGCACCGAATGCGAGCGTTTGTATTCATGCACAACATCACCATGTCCCGCGCCGAGACTACAGCGCCGAGCGTCTAATCAGACGCGCAAAGATCGCTGTAGAACTTTGAGCTTCTGCATGATTTTGTCCCTAAATCGATTCCGATTTAAGGAATCATGCAGCAGCCTGTCTTGTTGTTGTCAGCCAAAGACACGCTTGAAGATCGTGTCGACATGCTTGGTGTGGTAACCGAGATCGAATTTCTCGCGGATTTCCTCTTCCGAAAGCGCCGCCCGAACTTCGATGTCGGCCAGCAATTCCTCAAGGAAATCCTTGCCCTGCTCCCATACCTTCATGGCATTGCGCTGAACGAGCCGGTAGGCATCCTCGCGTGAAACGCCGGCCTGCGTGAGCGCGAGCAGCACGCGCTGGGAGTGAACAAGTCCGCGGAACTTGTTCAGGTTCTTCATCATGTTCTCGGGATAGACGAGCAACTTGTCGATGACGCCGGTCAGCCGCGCCAGTGCGAAATCGAGGGTCACCGTCGCGTCCGGTCCGATCATGCGTTCGACCGAGGAGTGCGAAATATCGCGTTCATGCCAGAGCGCGACGTTTTCCATGGCTGGTACGACGAAGGCGCGGACCATGCGGGCAAGGCCGGTCAGGTTTTCCGTCAGGACCGGATTGCGCTTGTGCGGCATGGCCGAGGAGCCCTTCTGGCCGGGGGAGAAATATTCCTCGGCTTCCAGCACCTCGGTGCGCTGCAGATGGCGGATTTCCGTCGCAAGACGCTCGATCGAAGAGGCGATGACGCCGAGCGTCGCGAAATACATGGCGTGGCGGTCACGCGGGATGACCTGCGTCGAGACCGGTTCCGGCTTCAGGCCGAGAGCCTTTGCGACGTGCTCCTCGACCCGTGGATCGATATTGGCAAAGGTGCCGACAGCGCCGGAAATGGCGCCGGTCGCAACCTCTTCGCGTGCGGCCAGGAGGCGCTGCTTACAGCGATCGAATTCCGCATAGGCAAGCGCCAGCTTGATGCCGAATGTGGTGGGCTCGGCGTGGATGCCGTGCGAACGGCCGATGGTGACCGTGTCCTTGTGTTCGAAAGCACGGCGCTTCAGCGCTTCAAGCAGCTTATCGAGGTCGGCGAGCAGGAGGTCCGTCGCGCGCACGAGTTGCACGTTGAAGCAGGTGTCGAGCACGTCCGACGAGGTCATGCCCTGATGGACGAAACGGCTGTCAGGCCCGACGAACTCCGCAAGGTGGGTGAGAAAAGCGATGACGTCGTGCTTGGTGACGGCCTCGATCTCGTCGATCCGGGCAACGTCGAACTTTGCCGCGCCGCCCTTTTCCCAAATTGTCTTCGCCGCTTCCTTGGGGATGACGCCGATTTCGGCGAGGGCATCGCAGGCATGCGCCTCGATCTCGAACCAGATACGGAATTTCGTTTCCGGCGACCAGATGGCCACCATTTCCGGCCGGGAATAACGGGGGATCATGGGCTTAAGCTTTCGTCGTCTGTCAAGGATGGCTGTGCCTCTATCAAAGATGGCGACCAAGCTCAACGCCGTTGGCGCATGTCCGATCGCGCAAACCAAAGGCTCGCGACGACAAGGGCGGCCAGTCCGAGCGGTAGGTAGAGCCGGACGCCGAGGACCAGAAACTGGTAGAGCGCGGCGAGCGACGTGAACAGGAACTGGAAGAGCCATGTGCGCGTGCCCGCAGCCGCATGCCACTGCGCATAGAATATCCGGTAGTCAAAGGCGAAGAGGCATGCCGTCGTACCTGCGGTGCCTGCGATCAGGCACAGGAGAAACGCCGCGAAGCGAGTCTCTACCGCTCGTCCATGCGCTGCATAACGCGCCGCGAACAGCGAAAGCGGCCAAGACAGCAGGCCGCCAATCGCGTAGAGCAGCAAGATGTCCCTGAGGTGGAAGTCCGCTTCGTTTCCGCGCAGCCAAAGCGCCAGCCAGGCGGATATGGCCATTGCCAAGGCCCAGGCTGGGGCACCGATGAGCGTTTCCCGCCGCTTGGGGAGCGAGCGCACCAACCGCGATCGTTTCGCCGGCCCGACAGCGGAAAAAAGCACTGGCGATTTGGCGGCATGCTCATCACTTGTCATTTGGGAAGCCGTACCGGCAGGGCAATCCAGCGGCCATCTGTCGAGCCCTCGAAACCGAGCGATTTGACCAGGATCATGATCACATGGACTTCGGATCCGTCATTGTTGATACGGGTTACGACGCCACCAATGCGATAAGCCGTCGGACAGCGACGGCTTTCGGGGATGCGCGTGTCCTCCTGCAACAGGTCCGCTGCTGGTTTCCCGGCCTTCTCCGTCATCACCAGCCGGAAACCCTTGACCTGCTTCAAGAAGCTGCTGCACACGCCCTGAGGCTCGAAACTCTTCTCCTCGAGCTTCAGCGCGTAGCTCCTGCGGAACGGCTCATTGGCCGGAAAGGCATCATAGCTCAGCGTGTGGTCTGCGCTGTTTCTTTCAGTCACGGGATTATATGCGGCCAGTATCCCGGGCATGTCCGCCAAGCGGTAAGCATCGATCAGCGGTGCGGCACGGCGTTGCGCCTCGCGGCGCGCTTCGTGCAATGCGCCACCGTCCTTCTCGATGACGACGCGGACAGGGGCGCCAGGCAGGAAGGCGTCTTTACGCGTATCGAGGACATAAATCGTCGAATAGGGAAAGCCGGAACCGTCCTGGACGCCATATTCCTCGAAGGCGAAGACGTTGCCATCGGACGAAAAGCCGATCGGCTGCAACGCGGCAAAGTCTCCAGCACGCACCTCAGCGGCCGCAATCGTCGCCGCTGCCAGGAGCAATGTGGTCACGACCGCCCGTATGCTCATCCGCGCGCCTTCTCCGCGGATTTGCGGATCGCGTCGATTGCCGTGCGATAGGTCTCGACAGAATCGCCCTTGAAGACGGCCGAGCCCGCAACCAGCACGTTGGCACCGGCCTTGACGGGCAGCGCGGCTGTCTCCGGCGTGACGCCGCCATCGACCTCGATCTCGATCGGCCGGTCGCCCACCATGGTCTTGATCCGCCGGATCTTCTCTTCGGTGGCGTGGATGAACTTCTGTCCGCCGAAGCCTGGATTGACCGTCATGACCAGGATCAGATCGATCGTGTCCAGCACATATTCGATAGCGCTTTCCGGAGTTGCGGGATTGAGCGACACGCCGGCCTTCTTGCCAAGCGACCTCACGGTCTGCAGCGACCGGTGCAAATGCGGACCCGCCTCGGCGTGCACCGTCAGGATATCGCAGCCGGCCTTGGCGAAAGCTTCGAGATAGGGATCGGCGGGCGAAATCATCAGATGGCAGTCGAATGTTGCGCTCGTATGCGGACGCAGCGACTTGATGACGTCCGGGCCGAAGGTGATGTTCGGCACGAAATGGCCATCCATGACGTCGAGATGGATCCAGTCAGCGCCGGCTTCGACGACATCGCGAACCTCCTGGCCAAGCTTCGAGAAGTTGGACGCCAGGATCGACGGGGCAATGCGGATGGGATGAGTCATGACAGGCTCCAATGTTTCCCGCGCCATAGCATTCCGCCGACGCGCAAACAACATCGGAGACAAGCCATGGCCGAGCGCCTGGATCGCGATGACTTTAGGCCGAACCGACCTAACGTCATAAACGTCATCGGTTCCAATAAGTTGAGGCGGAGGATGCGATCGGAAAACCCCGCACACTTTGCCTCATACCGGGCTATTGCGACCAGGACGGCTTCGTATCGTTGTCGGCCGCAACGGCATCGTGAACGCCGCGTGCTATCGCGCGAGCCATCGCCGAGGCCGCGGCAGCGCCAAGATCGATGAAGTCTTCAAGCAGAAGCGCCTTGCCGCTCGCGCCGGTCGCCAGCGCGAAGACAAGGTCGCCGTCGAGCGGCGTATGCGATGGCCATAACGCGCGAGAAAAGCCGTCGTGCGCGGCGATGGCCAGCCGCTTCGCCTCAGCCTTGATGAGCACCGCATCGGTCGCGATAACGGCGATCGTCGTATTCGCGGCGGCCGATTGTCGCTCGCGGAACTTGAGGCGCGGCAGCGCCGCATCCTGCGGCATCGGGGCCGGGTAGCCGAGACCACCGAACTCGTCGTCAAGCTCGAAGGGGGCGGCCCAGAAATGGCGGGTGCTGCCGATCGTTGCGGAACCGAGCGCATTGACGGCCACGAGCGCCCCGACCGTGATGCCATTGGCGAGCACCGTCGACGCCGAGCCGAGGCCGCCTTTGAAGGTAGCGGTCAGTGCGCCCGTACCGGCACCGGAGCTTCCGGTCAGGAATGTAGCATCGGCCGCGCGCACGGCATTATAACCGAGCTCGCGGTAGGGCGAGAAGCGTCCCCAATCCTTATCGCCGCCATTGACGAGATCGAAGAGAATTGCCGCCGGGACGATCGGAATTCGGTGGGGGCCGACCTCGAAACCGCGTCCCATCTCCCGAAGCGCGGCCTGCACCCCGGAGGCGGCGTCTAGACCGAAGGCCGAACCGCCGGAGAGTACGACAGCGTCCACCGTTTGGACGGTATTTTCCGGTGCGAGCAGATCCGTCTCCCGCGTGCCAGGCGCACCGCCGAGAACCTGAACCGCTGCCGTCGCAGGCTGTTCGCAAAGCACGACCGAGACACCGGACTTCAGCCGGTGGTCTTCGGCGTTGCCGACCAAAAGGCCCGCGACATCGGTAATCAGATTCTTCGGCCCCTTGTGCATCAATCCGCACCGCCCGCGCCCGTGGCCGCGACGAAGCGACCGTCCTGCCATTTCATTAACCGGTAGGGCGTGTCGGTCCTCTCGTGGCTGTCGTTGAATTTTATTGGCCCAAGAACCGTTGCAAAGGGCACTTTCAGCAGGGCTTCGGGAAGCGCGCTTCCGTCCTTGGATGCCTGGTCCTTTGCCTGTTCGAGCAGCGATATGGCGGCGAAGGCCGGCAGGACATAACCCTCCGGTTCGATCCCGCTTGCGCGCATCGCCTTTGCGACGGCTGCGGCTTCGCTCGACCGAGACGTCTCCGGAACCGTCACGGCAAGCACTCCGTTTTCAAGCGGCACATCAAGGTCGGCGGCGTTCAGTACGTCGCCACCAAGCAGGGTTACCGGAACCTTTTCAGCCTTCGCATCCCGCGCAATCACGGCGGTATCGTAGCGGTCGCCTCCGGTAAAGATGTGGGTAGCGCCGCTCTTCGCCAGTCGCCGGACCAGGCTGACCTGCTGTTCCTGCGCCGGGCGGTATGTATCGGTAAACACAGGCGTCACGCCTATCTCGGCAAGTGCGTTACGAACGCTTTCGACAAGCTCCCTGCTATGGATCGTGCCGTCGTCGATGAGCGCGAGCGGTTTGCCCTTCCAGTTCGCGACGATGACGTCGGTGATCGCCGCGGCTTCGGCTTTTCCACTCGGTGCCAGCCGGAAAAACGGCCAATTCTTCTTGAGCGCGTCCTCCATCAGAATGTCGGAGCGGACGCTGAGCGTGATTGCAGGAATGCGAGCCTCGGCCAGGGCGGGCAGGGCAGCTTCGAGGCTCTCCGTGCAGAGAAAGCCGATTGCTGCCTCCGCGCCGCTCGCCAGCAGCGCCTTCGTCAGCGCCTCGCCGCCAGCGGGATCGCAGCTTTCGGCGATCGGGATAACCTGACTTCCACGCTCGTCCACCTGAAAGGAGGCGCCGTCCACCATCTGCTTTCCAAGCATGGCGAAAGGCCCTTCGGTGGGAGCCACGACGGCAACTTTCAACCCTGCAGCAAGGGCAGGGGAGGCCGATATCAATCCGGCGACAACGATGCTCTTAACAATCAATCTAAACATGTATTTTTCCCGCAACGACGCCATCTTTTAAGGATGTGTCTCTCTCCGTCAAAGGAAAAGATCGCACCGCAGGAGCTCGTCATTCCGATCACGCCATGACTATGCCGCTGCTTCGCAAGAATCTCGCGCGGCCGGGTTTCATATTTTCCGTGAGAGTCTATGTATGTGCAAGACATCGATCCGGAGAGAGATGTGTTGGAGAAGACCCGACTGGACCCGATAAGTTACCGCGACGCGATGAGCCGCATGTCTGCTCATGTGCAGCTCATCACCACGGCCGATGGGCGCGCGCGGCGCGGCGTCACGATCACGGCGTCCTGCTCCGTATCTGATGATCCTCCGACGATCCTTGCCTGCCTCAATGCCGCAAATCCTCGCAACGATATCTTCGCTCGCTCCGGTGCTTTTGCACTAAATGTGCTTGGCGAGACGCACAAGGCGCTCGCCCATGCCTTCTCCGGTCGCGATCAGCTCGACATGGACCGGCGCTTCGCGCTCGGCCAATGGACGCAGCTTGCCACCGGCGCGCCCATCCTCACCGACGCTGTCGTCGCTTTCGACTGCCGCCTCATCGAGGTCAAGATCATGGCGACCCATCTCATCCTCTTCGGCGAAGTCGTCGATCTGCGCCTCGGGGAGAAGCAGCCGCCGCTCATTTATGTGGACCGGGGATACCACACGCTATAAGTTTTCTTCGGCCACGGAGGAAACATGGCGAAGCACGAGACGGGAAGGCTGCCGCAATCCATCGACGAGACTCTGGCCATGCTGGAGGCACAGGACTATCTCGCCGGAACTCAGCTTGCGACGGTGCTTTTCCTGGCCCTGAAAATGAAGCGCCCGCTATTTCTGGAAGGCGAGGCGGGCGTCGGCAAGACCGAGATAGCCAAGGTCCTTGCGCGTTCGCTCGATCGTCCCCTGATCCGACTGCAATGCTACGAAGGGCTCGACGTCTCCTCGGCCGTCTATGAATGGAACTACCCGGCGCAGATGCTGGAGATACGCCTTTCGGAAGCGGCCGGCATGGTCGACCGCCAAAGGATCGAAGGCGACATCTTCTCCGAACGTTTTCTTATCCGCCGCCCGGTGCTTCAGGCGATATCCGCCGGCACGGGCCGGGCTCCAGTATTCTTGATCGACGAACTAGACCGTACCGACGAAGCTTTTGAGGCTTTCCTTCTGGAAGTCCTTTCCGATTTTCAAGTCACCATCCCCGAACTCGGGACGATCAGGGCGGACGAGCCGCCGATCGTCGTGATCACGACCAACCGCACCCGGGAAATTCACGACGCCCTGAAGCGGCGCTGCCTTTACCACTGGGTCGACTATCCGAGGGCGGCGCAGGAACTGGAGATCATCCGGCGCAAGGTGCCCGGCTGCAACGCCAACCTATCACGGGAACTCGTCGCCTATGTCCAAAGACTGCGGGCGATCGATCTTTTCAAGAACCCCGGCGTGGCGGAGACGATCGATTGGGCGACAGCGCTCACCGAACTCGACCGGTTGGCGCTCGATCCGGAAACGATCGCCGACACGCTCGGCACATTGCTCAAATACCAGGATGATATCGCGCGGATCGAGGGTGCGGAGGGGCGCAAGCTGCTTGCGGAGGTCAAGGCCGAACTGCAGGCGCAGGGCTGACCGCCATGGTGGACGAGCAGGTTGATCGCACGGCAGCTTCTCCGATCGCGCTTGGCGAGGGCAAACTTGCTGACAACATCGTCTTCTTTGCCCGTGCGCTTCGAAGGGCGGGCATGAGAATTGGTCCGGCGGCCATTGCCGACGCCATTGATGCCGTTACTTTGATAGGGATCGGTTCCCGCAACGAATTCTACGCGGCCCTTCAATGCACCTTCGTCAAGCGCCATGAGGATCAGACTGTATTCGACGAAGCGTTCAACCTTTTCTGGCGCTCACGCGACCTCGTCCAGAAGATGATCGCGCTCCTGTCACCGACTGCGCCGGAGCGGCAGGTTGAAGATCGAACGAGGCGCGCCGGCCAGGAGCGCCTCCGCGAGTCACTTCTCGCAGGAAGGGACGATGCCCGTTCACCGCGCGACGAACCGGAAATTGAGGTCGACGCTCGCTACACGGTTTCGGGTCGCGAGCTTTTCCGCAAGGCCGATTTCGCGCAAATGAGCACAGCGGAGATCGCTGAGGCGAGGAGGGCCTTGTCATCGCTGATATTGCCGCTGGATCGGGTGCGGAGCCGACGCTTTCGCGCCGCCCATCGGCCGGCACGGATCGATCCGCGCGCCACAATGCGCGATGCGTTGCGCTTTGGCGGCGAATTGATCCTGCCGCGCTTTCGCGAGCCGCGCCTTGTTCATCCGCCGCTCGTCGTGCTTGCCGATATTTCCGGATCGATGAGCCAGTACACGCGGATTTTCCTGCATTTCCTGCATGCGCTGACGGAACAGCGACAACGCGTTCACACGTTTCTTTTCGGGACGCGGCTGACGAATGTCACTCGCCAGATGCGCAATCGCGATCCCGACGAAGCGCTCGACGAATGCGTGGCGGCGGTCAAGGACTGGTCCGGCGGCACCCGCATCGGCGAAACGCTTCGCGAATTCAACCGGCGCTGGTCGCGCCGGGTGCTCGGGCAGGGTGCCATCGTCCTCCTGATCACCGATGGCCTCGAGCGCGATGATACAGCGGAACTCGAAGTCGAGATCGATCGCCTGCATCGCTCCTGCCGGCGCCTGATCTGGCTCAACCCGTTGCTGCGCTTCGACGGATTTGAGGCGCGCGCCCGGGGCGTCAGGGCCATGCTGCCGCATGTTGACGAATTCCGGGCGGTGCACAATCTTGAATCTGTGGCCGAGCTGGTGAAATCGCTGTCCGGTCAGGGTGCGCAAGACGCCGATCCACGGCGCTTCTTGCCCACGAGAGCGGCATGAGAAACGAACAACTGGTAACCAACATGTCGAAAGAGCCCAACATCCTCGACCCGCTGGAGGTCGCCGAAGCCTGGTGCAGTGACGGACGCAAAGTAGCACTTGCTACAGTCATCGAGACTTGGGGGTCGGCACCGCGACCGATCGGCAGCCACCTGGTGATCGATGACGAAGGAAACTTCCAGGGATCCGTCTCCGGCGGATGCGTCGAAGGCGCCGTCATCGCGGAGGCAATGGAGATCATTGAATTCGGAATCCCCAAGATCCTCGAATTCGGTGTCGCCGACGAGACTGCATGGCGCGTCGGCCTTTCCTGCGGCGGCCGCATTCGGGTCTATGTCGAAAGAATTGATGGCTAACGATGGAACGCTCGACCCTTCAGGCAATCAACGCAGCGCGTGCCGCGCGACGGGCAGCGGTGGTCGTTACCGACCTTTCCGACGGCGTCAGTCAGGTCTTTCTGGAAGGCGCGAGCTTTCCACCGAAATGGGATAGTCTGATCGTCGAAGCGCTGCGTTCAGGACGCGCCGGCGTTGTGGCGGTGGAAGGACGATCGCTTTTCGTCAATGTCCATCTGCCGCCACCGCGCATCGTTGCGATCGGTGCCGTTCACATCTCCCAAGCGCTTGCCGAGTTAGCGGCGGTTGCCGGATTCGATATGACGATCATAGATCCACGCACGGCGTTCGCGACAGCAGAGCGGTTCGGCGCTGTCGAGCTCCTGACTGAATGGCCGGAAGACATTCTGCCCTCAAGGCCACTTGACCGCTACACGGCACTCGCCGCGCTCACGCATGATCCGAAGATCGACGATTATCCGATCCGGATGGCCCTGGAGGCGGGTTGCTTCTATGTGGGCGCACTCGGCAGCCGCAAAACTCATGCTGCACGTCTCGAAAGATTGGGACAAGCAGGCGTGCCAACGGAGGCAATTGGCCGGATCAAAGCCCCGATCGGCCTCGACATCGGCGCGGCGAGCCCCGCAGAAATCGCCGTCGCCATCCTGGCCGAAATCATCGAAGCCTTGCGCCGCCGCGACCCGACGGGCCGGGTGGGAGGTGCAAGATGAAGTTCGGTCCCGTAACGCTCGCTGAAGCCGAGGGCGCTGTTCTTGGGCATGCAATGAAAACCGGAGCGCAGCGATTGTCGAAAGGTCACAGGCTGAGCCGAACGGACATCACGACGCTTGCCGAAGCGGGTGTGGAGGAGGTCATCGTCGCGCGGCTCGATGCGGATGACCTGCTTGAAAACGAGGCGGCGGCACGCATCGCCGCGGCGATCGCGCCAGACCACTTGCGCTTTTCACAAGCAGCGACCGGCCGGGTGAACGTCCATGCCACCGTCTCAGGTCTTTTCGTGGCAAACCGCGCTGCCGTCGACCGGGTGAACCGGATCGATCCGGCGATCACGCTCGCCTGCCTCGCCGATCACACGGCAGTCGCAACCGGCGACATGGTAGCGACGATTAAGATCATTCCGCTGGCGGTATCGGAACGGTTCGTCGAGCAGGCGGAGAATATGTTGCGGGCAGAGGCAGCCTTTGAGGTAAAGCCCTTCGTGCCGCATCGCGCGGCACTGATCGCAACCGAATTGCCATCGCTCAAGCAACAAGTCATGGACAAGACACATACGGTTCTCGCTGCCCGGCTCTTGCGTTCCGGAAGCCATCTCGTCACGGAACGCCGCGTGGCGCATTCAGAAGACGCCGTAGCCGCCGCCATCGCCGATCTCAAGACGGCCCATGACCTGATCATCATCTTCGGCGCTTCGGCAGTCGCCGATCCGGACGACGTGATCCCGGCGGCAATCCGGCGCGTCGG
This sequence comes from Ensifer sp. IC4062, assembly GCF_020193575.1. Lineage (GTDB taxonomy): Bacteria > Pseudomonadota > Alphaproteobacteria > Rhizobiales > Rhizobiaceae > Sinorhizobium. Next base: position 31,412 of record NZ_JADYVD010000028.1, on the reverse strand, counting down.
AGGAGTCGTCGAACATGTCGGAATGCCGGTCGACCCGGGCAATCTTCTGGTGCTGGGTCGAATTGCCGAACTTCCTGTCGTGGGGGCGCCGGGTTGTGCACGCAGCCCCCGGGAGAACGGCTTCGACTGGATACTCGAACGCCTGCTGGCCGGCGAATGGCCGAATTCCGAGGATATAACCGGCCTCGGTGTCGGCGGCCTGCTAAAAGAGATTCCGACGCGGCCGCAACCGCGGGAGCAAACCGTCAGTCCACCGCGAGGTCCGGCACGGATCGTCGTTCTGGCTGCGGGCCGGGCAACCAGGATGGGTGCGAGCGGCTCTCACAAGCTCCTGGCCGAGTTCGACGGCGTTCCGTTGGTGCGGCGCACAGTCGAAACGGCACTCGCCGCCGATGCTGGGAAGGTGGTCGTGGTAACCGGACACCGCGAAGCGGATATCCGCTCTGCGCTGGCCGGCCTGCCTGTGGAGTTTGTCTCGAATCCTGACTACGCGGCCGGCATGGCCTCTTCGCTGGTGGCTGGCGCGACCGCACTCGGAACGGAGGCGGGTGGCGTATTGGTGATGCTGGCGGACATGCCCGGCATTACCGCCAATCATCTGCGCAAGATGATCGAAGTCTTCGACAACGAGGGCCGCCAAGCGGTCGTGCGCGCAGTCTCGGAAGGCCAGCGCGGCAATCCAGTCATTCTGCCGAAAGAGACATTCGCCGCGGTCAGGCAGCTCGTCGGCGATGTCGGCGCACGACATATTGTCGAGCGGTGCGGACTCCCGGTCATCGACGTCGAACTCGGCGAAGCGGCGCGGCTCGACCTCGACACCCCGGAAGCGATCATCGCCGCAGGCGGCGTACTGAAGGAGTGAAGAATGGACAACGCGGCAATCGAGGAGATGTTCGAAACCCTGGGATCGGTGACGATCCGCCGCATGTTCGGTGGCAAGGGCATCTATTTCGAAGGCGTGATCTTCGCGCTCGAGATCGACGGCGAAATCCTTCTTAAGGGCGACGCCGAATCGGCACCGGAATTCGAGCGGGCAGGCAGCCGGCAATGGACCTACGACGGCAAAGGCAAGCCGGTGAAGATGCCCTATTGGAGCATTCCTGATCCAGCCCTCGACGATCCGGACGAGATGGCCCGCTGGGTGAGGATTGCCTACGCGGCGGCGCTCAAGACAAGAAAATAGAGTGGTGCGGCCCGAACTGACGGGGCCACCAGCTTAGGCGAGCGCCCGAACGGCATCGGCGGCGAACCGTGACAGCGGCTGGGGCAGGGCGGAGAGGTCGAACCAGCCGATCTCGGAGAGCTTGTCCGGCTCGGTGAGATGCGGCTCGCCTGAAAAATCTTCCGTAACGTAGATGAGCGAGATCCAGTGCTGCTGGTCGGCTTCGATCACCTGCTCGCTGATACAAAGAAAGCGGGTCGAATGAATGGAAAGGCCGCTTTCCTCTTCCGCCTCCCGGCGCGCCGCATTCTCGGCGCGCTCCATATGGTCGACCTTGCCCCCGACGATGTTCCAGTGACCTGCCTCTGGCGCCTTGAGGCGGCGGCAAAGCAGGATCTTGCCGTCGCGCATGATCGCGAGGCCGCAACCAACACCGGGGAAATCGACACCGGGAAGAGCCATCGGGGTCGGAAATCAGGCCTTGCCGGCGATCAGCATGAAGGCCGGAATCTCATCGCCAAAACCGACCGGCGTCGGACCGTCGTCATGGTCGCGACGATGCCGGTTGCGGCGGTCGCGATTGTCGTCATTGGCGGCATTCTGCGCTCGGCCTGGCCGATCGTTGCGGCCGGCATTTCCGCGCCCGTTGTCTGCATTGCGTTCCGGTTTCACCGCTTCCGCCCTTTCCGCGACTGGTTCGAGTTCAGCCGAACTATCGGCATAGGCGGTATCAGATCTATGGTCGGAGCGGCCCCTGCCGGAGCGTTCCACATCTTTTTTGCGGTCCTTGTGGCGATCGCGGCCACGATCCTTACGCCCGGTATCGTGGCTCTCCATCGGTTCCGGAAGCTCGGAAAGATCGCCGTTCAGCCATTCGACCTTCTGGCCGATCAGCTTCTCGATGGCATCGGAGAATTTCGTGTCGCGTTTCGTGACGAGCGTGAACGAGGCGCCGGAACGGCCTGCGCGGCCGGTGCGGCCAATGCGGTGAACATAATCCTCCGCGTGAATCGGGACGTCGAAATTGAAGACATGGCTGACATCAGGAATATCCAGCCCGCGCGCGGCGACATCCGAGGCGACGAGCAGCTTGATATTGCCGTCCTTGAAATTGGCGAGCATGGTCATGCGCGAGCGCTGATCCATGTCGCCATGCAATGCACCGACGGAGAAGCCGTGGCGGTCGAGCGAACGGAAGAGATCGGCAACATCCTTCTTGCGGTTGCAGAAGATGATTGCGTTCTTCAGTTCGTCCTGGGAACGGATCAGATCACGCAGGACGGCACGTTTTTCATAGTCCTTGGCGTGCGAGGCAACGAACCGCTGCGTCACAGTGTTCGCCGTAGAGGAGGGACGCGCCACTTCCACACGCTCCGGGTTCTGCAGGAACCGGTCGGCAAGCTTCTGGATTTCCGGCGGCATCGTCGCCGAGAAGAACAGCGTCTGCCGCGTGAAGGGAATGAGCTTTGCAATGCGTTCGATGTCCGGGATGAAGCCCATGTCCAGCATACGGTCGGCTTCGTCGATAACCAAGATCTCGACGCCCGTCATCAGCAGCTTGCCCCGCTCGAAATGGTCGAGCAGGCGGCCGGGCGTGCAGATCAGCACATCGGCTCCGCGCTCGAGTTTGCGGTCCTGTTCCTCAAAGGAAACACCGCCGATCAAAAGCGCGATGTTGAGCTTGTGGTTCTTGCCGTACTTGTCAAAGTTCTCAGCGACCTGAGCGGCAAGCTCGCGCGTCGGCTCGAGGATCAGCGTGCGCGGCATGCGGGCGCGGGCACGACCCTTTTCCAGCAACGTCAGCATCGGCAGAACGAAGGACGCCGTCTTGCCGGTTCCGGTCTGTGCGATACCCAGGATATCGCGGCGCTGCAGCGCCGGAGGGATGGCCCCGGCCTGGATCGGTGTAGGAGTTGCGTAGCCCGCATCGGTAACGGCGGAGAGAACTTTTTGGCTCAGGCCAAGGTCAGCAAAATTGGTCAAAGGGGAAACTGTTTCCGTTCCGGTTCAATAGAACTCTGATCGATCGATGGAAAATGCGCCACCACGTGGCGGCGCTCTTAAGCCGAAAGGCGCCGAAAGTCAAGAAATCCAGCACGTTGAAGCTGTGAAAGGTAAACGGGTGCGAATCTTTCCATTTCTTGTCAAGCGGAAGGAGACAATGCTGGCGCCCGTAAACGTCAGTTCATCAAGCCTGCGAGCTTCCTGCCGGCACGAAGAAAAAGCACTGGATCGACGGCGCGGCCGTCGATGCGAACTTCGTAGTGCAGGTGCGGTCCCGTCGAGCGTCCCGTGCTTCCGGACTTGGCGATGACGTCGTCAGCCCGCACATGGTCGCCGACACTGACGAGGATGACCGACAGGTGGGCATAACGGGTTATGACGCCGTTGCCATGATCAATCTCGACCATGTTGCCATATCCGCCTGTCGGCCCGGCCGTTGTGACGGTCCCAGCGGCAGCAGAGCGTATGCGTGTTCCGATAGGTGCCCGAAAATCGATACCCGCGTGGAGCGCCAGTCTCCCAAGAAACGGATCCAGTCGATTGCCGAAATTGCTGGTGACGTCGCTGGTGGGCGCAGGACTTTGGAGCGGCAGCTTGCGGGCGGCGTCGCGGGTTTCCTCCAACTCCAGGAGCGCACTATCGAGTGCAGCAAGCGATTTTCCGAACGGGTCCTCATCCTGCGGTTCGACGAACGGCCCGCCGATTGCGTTCCCACCCGGCCCGCTTGCAGAAGCCTCCGTAGTGCCTGCCGATAGCGTTACGCCCGTCCTTTCGACAATCGTCCTGATCGCTTCGGCTGCCCGGGTCGCGCTGCTCGTCAGATGCTCGATGCGCGCCATCTGATTGCGTTCGACATCCTTAAGCGAAACCGTGACCTTCGAAAAGATTCGGTCCGCTCGATCCGAGAGGGTTTCCCTTTCGCCACTTTCGGGCCGGGCAGGTGCGTAGGCGAGGGCGCCGAGGCGCGTCGGCCTTGCGCCGGCCTCCCCGTTCAAGCCCATGATTTCTTCAATTGCCTTCACCCCGCCATCAGCAGCCGCAGGCTTTTCGAAAGCGAGGGGGTCAACCGCAGGAGATGCGTCCTCACCGAGGTCTTCGGAAGTATCGGCACTTGCCGCAAAGGCACCAAGCTTGTCGCTGCGCGACCATAGTGCCGACTGCTGCTGCAGGAGTTTCTCGACCTTCTCCTCGACGACTTGCTGGTCCAGCAATTGCCGGCTCGTCACCCGGTCTACTTGCGCCCTAAGGGCGGTGATTCGGTCTTCGTACTCATGCTGCATACGAGCCTGGCGTGCGATCGTGCCGCCGATTAGGTCATCTCGCAGGACCAGATAGGTCGTGGCCGCCAGGTAGCCGATGCTGAAGACCCCGACGACGGACGTCAAAAGCGCCGCCATCCACGGGCGAACGGTCATGTGCCTCACCTTGTCGCCGCTCGCCAGGATAAGCACGTGGCTTTGCCTGCGCTTACGAAAGGCGCCGTTTGCCGAACGAACAGACACCACATCACTCCCAGCCGGATGCGAACTAACTCGCGTTGCCCGGGAGCAATTACACTCTGTTAGGGTTAACAAACCGTTGAGCGAGGATCGACATCAGATGTTGGTGGACGCCGTCATCGAGCGGTAGAAGGACGGCGTCAAGCCGGCTTCGGCACGGGCAATATCATTGAACGGAGCCTTCAGCGGTCCGCGAAAATTCGCTCGCACGAGAGCCTGAAAGGTTGCGGCCGGATCTTTCTTTTGCCGGGCGCAAAGGAACCGGAACCATTTTGCGCCGACGGCAACGTGGCCTTTTTCGTCCTCGTAGATCACATCTAGAACGGCGGCACTCTCGTGATCGCCGGTTTCGCGCATTTTCGCCTGTAGGGCCGGCGTGACGTCGAGACCGCGGGCTTCGAGTATAAGGGGCACGACTGCAAGGCGCGCGGTCAAGTCGTTCCGTGTGTCGTGCGCGGCCTGCCACAGCCCGTCATGCGCGGGCAGATCGCCATAGTCCGCGCCGAGGTCGTTCAGCCTTTGCCGGACTATCTGAAAGTGTTTCGCCTCCTCAAAAGCGACCTGCATCCATCCGTCGAAGAAAGAATTGGGCACCGGTTCCGAGGCAAAACGGGCGACGATATCCAGCGCTAGGTCGACGGCGTTCAATTCGATATGGGCGATCGCATGGAGGAGGGCAATGCGCCCCCTCAATGAACCCAACGAGCGTCGCTTGACCTGGGTCGGTGGTGTGAGCACGGGCTTCGCCGGACGTCCCGGCCGCTCTGGAACCGGACGATCCAGCGGGGAGCGCAACGACAGCTTTCTCCCCTGCCACCGCCGCGCCGCCTCTTGCGCTAGCGCGGTCTTTTGATGGAGGTCCGGTGAGCGAATCGCTTCGACGGCAGCGCCTCGCAAACTGTGGAACTGCGGAAGGTCGCTCATCCCTGGCCCTTTCGGTTTCAAAGCGTCTTTGCGGCCGCCAGAACCTCGCTTGCATGGCCTGCAACCCTGACCTTTTCCCAAACCCGGTTGATGGTCCCGTCAGCGTTTATCAGGAATGTCGTGCGTTCGACGCCCATGTATTTGCGCCCGTACAGGCTCTTCTCGACCCAGACACCATATGCATTGACGACGTTCTTTTCATCGTCCGCCGCCAGAGCGACGGTTAGATTGTGCTTCTTGGCGAAGCGGTCGTGCTGCTTGACCGAATTGGGCGAGAGACCGATCAGAGCAACGCCGGCGGCTTCGAATTCGGCAGCAAGGCCGGAGAAGGATATCGCTTCCTCGGTGCAGGCCTTGGTATCGTCCTTTGGGTAGAAAAAGAGCACCACCGGCTTGCCGCGAAGAGCAGAGAGCGAGATCGAACCGCCGCCGTCGCGAGGAAGCTCAAAATCCGGGGCGACATCACCTGGTCCCAATCGTGCCATGATTTAACCTTTCTTACGCCAAGTTTTGCAGACATTCGGCAGCTAAGGGCATATCGAAAATCGACGACGGCCGTCCAGCGGATTTGTGCTTAATCTGACAGGTTGCGGACGGCCCTGGGGCTGAGAGTCTGTTCGACGTTTCGCCGTGCAAAACCGGGGCGATAGCGAGCCTTTCCACAGCATCGGTGGGCACGCGTGGTGACGTGGCTCGAAAAATTGTGATCTACATGAGTAAAGAAAAGGTCCGGCCCTCGCGCGCGGCGACTGGCCTTATAGGGAAATATGCAATGCCGCACTTAGGTGGAGGGCGCCCGCACCGATGAGCGATATCCGCGGCGAAAGAGTTTGCTTTCGCAAGGAAGACATCATCGCACTGCACGAGCTGCCTTCTGCGCAAGCCCATGACCCGGTCATCGTGCATGCGCCTCGGCCGGGCGGCGCCCTGCGCTTTCTCGGCAAGATCATACTGTGCTGCTCGCTGCTGGCATTCGTCGCCGTGGCGTGCCTAGTCGCGACCATCGAAACCGGCCTGGTCGACGGGCCGCTCAACACGCGGGCACGCACGGCGCTGAACGCTGCCCTTGGCGAAAACTACAATGCCGACGTCGAGAGCACCGTGATCCGCATGACGAGCGGCGGGGCCCTGGCGCTGAAGGCGCGCGGGGTGACACTCAAGGAAAGCGGCTCGGGCCGCCACCTGGCCAAACTCGGCGCAATTTCGATAGCACTCGATCCCTTCGCCCTGATGACCGGACGCATAGCCGTGTCGCGACTCGAGGCAGAAGAAGGCGAACTCGATACGGGACTGCTGCCACGCGGCGAACCGATCGACCTCACCACGATCCGAATCGCCGATGTCGGCGATGCGCTCGAGAAGTTGTTTGCCCAGGCGGACCGAATGTCGCGACTGACTGCTGGCAGGGCGACACAAACGGTGCTGCTCTCGGATTTCAGCCTGTCGGTCACGGGGTCACGGGGTCGAGTCGTTCCCGTCGAAGTGAAGACGCTGGAGTTCACCCACGACCCCAACAGCTCCATGCGCGTCGATGGAATCGTCTCGATCGACGGGATCGAAGCGCAATTGACCGCCAAGGCTCTCGGTGAGAACGGCCGCATCGGCGGCTTCGAGGGGACCGTCAGCGCCTTGCCGCTTGCCCCCTTTCTCTATCACGGCAAATCGGGAAGCGAGCAAGCCTTCGGCGTTGAGGCGGCGGCGGACGTCAGGCTGAAAGCCACCCGCGCGGCTGACGGCCACAAGCCGGCGCTGGAAGTCGGCGTCAGGACATCTCGAGGTTCGTTCCACGCCGGTGGACTTGTTTCCGCTCTCAATCCGTCCGAACTCAACGTCTCCTATGATTTTGACCGCGCCTCCGTCGAAATATTGCCGTCCATCGTAAAGATCGGGCGCTCGAGCTTTCCCTTTACGGGCGCCCTCATCGACCTCGACAAGGTTGCAGAGACCAGCCAAAAAGGCTTCGCCGTCGACCTCCTCTTGAAGGACGCAAGCACGGACCCGGAAGACATGCAGGAGAAGCCGCTTGCCTTCGACGCCAAGGCGAGCGGACGGTTCGAGGCCGGCAGCCACCGGCTTATTTTCGACCAACTGGCGATATCGAGCCCGCTAGGCTCCATGGCAGGTTCGCTTTCGGTCGCCTTCGGCAAGACGTCCCCGCAGATCAGCTTCGTCGCGCTCAGCGAGCAGATGCAATCGACTGCCGTCAAGCAATTGTGGCCTTGGTGGGTCGCCAGGGGAGCGAGGCGGTGGGCGATCGGCAATCTCTTCGGCGGCACGGTAACCGACGCGCGGATCGAGGTTTCGATAGCCGAGGGACGAATCGCCAACAACCAGGGCGACCTGAAGCTCAACGAGGATGAGCTCAACATCAGCTTCGCCATCGACGACACCCGCATCAACATCGCCGGGGAGATCCCACCACTTCGCGACACGTCGGGGCGTTTCAAGCTCAGCGGCGAGCGCATGGTCGTCGACGTCGAACAGGGGGCCGCCTATTTCCCCTCCGGCCGCTCGGTCGCGTTGAACGGCGGCGACTTCATTATTCCCGACGTCTACGCGAAGCCGCTGATGGCGGAAATGAAGATCGAAGTCGGCGGGCAAGCCGACGCGATCGCCGAGCTTGTCGCCTATAAGCCGATCCGCGCCCTTCAGAAGACGCCATTCGTGCCGGAGGATTTCACCGGGCCGATGACAGCCCTGGTGGGCGCGCGGTTCGGCCTGATTTCGGATCAGAAGCCGCCGTCGCCGCTCTGGCAAGCGGAGATGCAGCTTCAGGACGTGACGATCAACAAGCCCATCTCCGGTCGTTCCATCGCCAACCTGGGGGGCACAATGCGGATCGACAACGCCCAGGCGGTGCTTGACGCCGATGCGCTGATCGATGGTTCCAAGATGCGGATCGCACTGACCGAGCCGGTGGACAGCAAGGCAAACGTGAAGCGAACACGCGAAATCTCCGGGACGCTCGACGACGCCGCCCGGCGGAAGATCGCTCCGGCATTGTCCGGCATCGTCAGCGGGCCGGTCGGCGTTGACGTTTCGATGGCGGAAGACGGCAGCCAATCCGTCAAGGCGGATCTCGGCAAGGCTTCGCTGTCGCTACCCTGGATCGGCTGGAGCAAGGGGGCAGGCATCCCCGCAAAAGCTCAATTTACCATCAAGGCAACCGAGGGCGTGACGGAGATCGGCGATTTCGATATCGCCGGCGACGGGTTCGGGGCTGCAGGTCGCCTGCGTGTCGATGACGCGGGCCTCGCATCGGCCGAGCTGAACGGTGTGCGCCTTGCCAACGGAGACGATTTCGCCGTCACGATCAATCGCAGCAAGGGTGGTTATTCCGTCGGTTTGACCGGTGGGGCCGCGGACATCAGACCGGCGCTAGCGCGAGCAAAAGCCGGATCCGGTTCGGATGATAGTGGCAATATCACGGTCAACGCCCGGCTTGACCGAGTCACGGGATTCAACGGCGAAGTCTTGTCCAGCGTGCGTTTCGTCTATTCGGCCCGCGGGCAGCAGATCGACGACATCGACCTCTCAGCCGTGACCGGGAGCGGGCAAGCCGTTGTGGCCAAGATGGCCAAATCCGGCGCAGACAACATACTGGAACTGACCACCGGCGATGCGGGTTCGCTGGCGCGCTTTGCCGATATCTATCGCAACATGCGGGGCGGCCTGATGAATCTGAGGTTGCGGGACCGTGGTGCGCGTTCCTGGCGCGGTGCTGTCGACGTGCGGAAATTCTCGCTCGTCGGCGAACAGCGGCTGCAATCCATGGTCTCAACGCCGGCTGGACAGGATGGCCGCAGCCTTAACCAGGCGGTTCGGCGTGATATTGACGTGAGCACCGCGCAGTTCGATCGCGGCTTCGCACAACTCTTGCTGGACCAGGGCACGATCCGCGTCGAAAGCGGCATCCTGCGCGGCGTCGATGTCGGGGCGACATTCCAGGGTACCGTCCGCGACACGCGGGACCGGATGGACATGACGGGTACCTTCATGCCGGCCTATGGGCTGAACCGGCTGTTCGGCGAACTGCCTCTGATCGGGGTTCTGCTCGGCAATGGCCGCGATCGCGGTTTGCTCGGCATCACCTTCAAGCTCACCGGCCAATTCACGCAACCGCAGCTTACGATTAACCCGTTGTCGATCATCGCGCCCGGCGTGTTCCGCAACATCTTCGAGTTTCAGTGAGGCACTGCGACCGGCCCTCGGCGCTCGTGCCGCAATCCCGATCGGGCGCAGTCATCCACGGCAAATGCAAATGCGAGCGGGGTGGGAAACGCGCGTTTCCCACCCCGCTCAGTTCTTCGTATCGCCGCGATACGGCTTAGGCGGGCCGCACCAGGATGTGCTTTTTCTTGCCGAGCGACAGCTTGATGACGCCGCCGGCGATGTCGCCATAGGCCACGACCCGACGTTCGTCGCTGATCGCTTCGTCGTTGATTCTCACAGCACCGCCGTGGACGTGACGCCGCGCTTCGCCGTTCGAAGCCGCGAGGCCGGCGCGCACGATGAGCGTCAGCAACCCGACGCCGGCTTCGAGTTCGGAGGCGGGGACTTCGATCGACGGCAGGTTCTCGGCAAGGGCACCTTCTTCGAAGGTCTTGCGCGCCGTTTCGGCTGCCTGCTCGGCGGCCGGGCGCCCATGCAGCATGGCGGTGATTTCCGTCGCGAGAATCTTCTTGACCTCGTTGATCTCGGATCCGCCGAGCTTCGCGAGACGATCGATCTCCTTCATGGGTAAGGTCGTGTAAAGCTTCAGGAAGCGCACGACGTCCGCATCCTCGGTATTGCGCCAGTACTGCCAGAAGTCGTAAGCGCCGAGCATATCGGGGTTGAGCCATATGGCGCCGCTGACAGACTTACCCATCTTGGCGCCGGATGCGGTTGTCAGGAGCGGCGATGTGAGCGCGTAGAGCTGCGGCGTCCCCATGCGGTGACCGAGATCGATGCCGTTAACAATGTTGCCCCATTGGTCCGAGCCGCCCATCTGCAGCCGGCATCCCGTCCGCTTGTGAAGCTCCACGAAGTCATAGGCCTGCAGGATCATGTAGTTGAATTCGAGAAACGACAGGGACTGTTCGCGATCGAGCCGCATCTTGACGCTGTCGAACGAGAGCATGCGATTGACCGAGAAGTGGCGGCCGACATCGCGCAGGAATTCGAGGTAATTGATGCCAAGCAGCCAGTCCGCATTGTTGATCATCAATGCGTCCGTCGGGCCTTCGCCGTATTTCAGGTAGTTGGAAAACACAGTCTTGATGCTGGCAATGTTGGCCGCGATCGTCTCCGGCGTCATCAGTTGCCGCGCTTCGTCCTTGAAGGACGGATCGCCGACCATGCCGGTGCCGCCGCCCATCAGCGAGATCGGCCGGTGCCCGGTCGCCTGCAGCCAGTGAAGCATCATGATCTGAATGAGACCACCGGCATGAAGGCTCGGCGCGGTGGGATCGAAGCCGATATACGCAGTCACGGTTTCCGTACGGAACAGTTGGTCGAGCCCGACATCATCGGAAGTCTGATGAATGAAACCGCGCTCGCTGAGCGTATGGAGGAAATCGGACTTGAACTCGGACATAAGCTGCTTCTTTCGGCTTGGTAGGACGTCTGCGGCCGGCGTTTATCATTGTTTTGTCGAAAGTGCACGTTTTTGGTTGGCGGGTATTTTGTTATGAACGCCGTTGGCGGGACGAGGAAGAATGCCTGGTTTCTGTCGCATCGATCGAGGCAACCGGCGCCGAGGAAATCAATGGGAAGACTCTTGACGGCAATCGGCCTGATGAGCGGCACGAGCATGGACGGCATCGACGTCGCGCTGCTCCGGACCGACGGTGAGAACGTCGTGCAGAGAGGTCCTTCGGCCGGGTACGCCTACGACGCGCGTTTTCGGGGGCGCCTGAAACAGGGATTGGAAGACGCCAAATCGATCGCCGTGCGGACGGAAAGGCCGGGGACCCTCGCCGAACTGGAGCGAGACTTGACGTTGCGCCATGCGGAGGCAGTTGAAGCATTCCTGCATGAAAACAATCTGTTGCCGACGAATATTGATGTAATAGGCTTCCATGGGCAAACAGTCCTGCACCGCCCAGACGAGGCGTTGACGGTGCAGATCGGTGATGGAGACCTGCTGGCGCGCGAAACACAAATCGACGTCGTCTATGATATGCGGGCCAACGACATGGTCCATGGCGGCCAGGGAGCGCCGCTCATTTCGGCTTACCACGCCGCGCTGGCGAACGGCTTGTCGGAAAAGCGGGAGATCGCCGCGCCGGTTGTCTTCGTTAATATCGGCGGTATCTCCAACCTCACTTTCGTTGGTGCCGACCGGCGAATCGTCGCCTATGACAGCGGTCCCGGCAATACGCTGATCGACCAGTGGGTGGAGGCCCATGCTGGTGTCCCCTACGATCAGGGCGGCATGATCGCGAGCGAAGGCACTGTCGTGACGGAACTCGCCGATCGCTATCTTTCTCATCCGTTCTTTACCGCGGAGAAGCGTCGCTCGCTCGACCGAAACGACTTTGCGCCACCCTCGGGCGCCGACGCGAGCCTGGAGGACGGTGCTCGCACGCTCGCCTACATTACCTCCGCGGCCATTCTCAAATCGGCGGCGCATCTTCCGGAGGCCCCGGCGACCTACGTCGTCTGTGGCGGCGGCCGCCTCAACCCGATCATCATGAAGGATCTGACGAAGCTCGCCGGCGCGGCGCACAGCCGCGTGCTTGCCGCTGAAGCGCTTGACCTGAACGGCGATTCGATGGAGGCCGAAGCATGGGCCTATCTGGCGGTGAGATCACTGCGCGGTCTGCCGCTGACCTATCCCGAAACGACCGGCGTCGATAGACCTGTGAGTGGTGGTCGATTTGCATCGAAGTCTGTGGAATCCAAGGCTGGCCAAGCGGCAAAGCACGTCGAACGGCCTTAACAGCACACTTTTCCCTGTTTTGCTCTAATTGTTTCTTTGCACTCCGCCGGTAGGGTAGCTTTCGGTGTGTGAGAATTACGCGGATCCGTGATTCGCAGTCGGAACTCTTCGGAAGCTGTCGAATGGGTGGTGCGATTTCCCTTCTGGCCGTGAATTTCATCATCGCCCAGATCTTTGCGGTCGCATTTCTTCTCATCGCGGCAAAGAGTCGCTCGGGCCGGCCAGCAATCTGGATCGCTGCCTGTTTCGTTGTCGCCTCCCTGTCGGCGGTGTTTGAAGCCGTTCTGCCTTTCAGCGGTTTTCCCCGCCTGTTCGCGATAGCCGCTTTCGCCAGCGTCCTCGGCGGCTTCAGCCTGCTTCGCGTCGGGCTTGGGCTGCTTTATCAGGTGCCGGTGCAGCCGGCGCTGCTTGCCGCTTTCTTCGTCGCTTCGGTCATCGTCGATCTCTTGATCTACGACCTTCCGCGAGGCACGTTGCAGCACGCCTTCTTTTACCAGATGCCGTTCTTTGTGATTCAGGCGTGGTGCGCCTCGACGATCGTCCGGTCGCGGCGGCAAAATTACGCCGACCGGACTCTACTCTGTCTTCTGGTGCTGAGCGCGGTCTACTATCTCGCGAAGATTTACGCCGCGGTGGCCGCAGGCTCCGGAAGAACGGCAGTTGACTATGTTTCCAGCCCGTTCGCCCTGATTTCGCAGGCTCTTGGCGCCATGCTGATCGTCGGAACCGGCTTGGCGATGCTCGGCGTCATGGTCAAGGACATCATCGATGACGCGCGGGCGAGCTCTGAAATCGACGCCCTCTCTGGTCTCTACAATCGCCGGGGCTTCGTGGAGAGACTTGCTCCGCTGCTGGAAAGACGCGGCGGAGGCAATCCTGGCGCGTTGATCCTTACCGACCTCGACCATTTCAAACGGGTTAACGACAATTATGGTCATCATGCCGGGGACGAGGTGATCCGGCGGTTTTCCTCCCTCCTTCGCGATCTGATGCCGCGCCGGGCCGTGGCCGGGCGCCTCGGAGGCGAGGAATTCGCGGTATTTCTTCCCCTGATGCATTTATCGGAGGCGCGTGACCTCGCCCACGGCATCCGCGCGGCGATGGCCTCAATGCAGATTGACGGCCTGCCTGAGAAGGCGACGGTTACCGCCAGCTTCGGGGTCGCAGCGGTCGCCACAAACGAGCCGCTCGAACTAGCCATGCAGCGAGCGGACAAGGCGCTTTATGCCGCCAAGGCGGCCGGACGCAACAGGGTGGAATGCGCCGAAACGCCGGAACACGTCGTCAAACCGGCAGTCCCACATTGGGCAGGACGGAGCTAGACGCCACGTCTCAGTGTGTCCTCACCTGCTGAACTGCACGCGAGGACGGACTGGCTACAGCCGACATGTCAGCGGATGCGCTTGGCGGCCGGCTCCGGCGTCAGTTCACCGTTGAGGCGGCGATCGAGATAGTCCTCGCACTCGGCCATCAGAGTCTCGATCTGGCCGTTGAAGAAATGGTTCGCACCGGGCACCGTTCTGTGCGTGATGAGAATGCCCTTCTGCGCCTTGAGCTTATCAACGAGACCGTTGACATCCTTCTCAGGCGCCACCTTGTCGGCATCGCCGTTGATGATCAGGCCGGACGAGGGGCAAGGGGCGAGGAACGAAAAGTCATAGATGTTCGGCTGCGGCGCGACCGCCATAAAGCCTTCGATTTCCGGGCGACGCATCAAGAGTTGCATGCCGATCCAGGCGCCGAAGGAGTAACCCGCAACCCAGCAGCTCTTCGAATCAGGATGAAGGCTCTGCACCCAGTCGAGCGCAGAGGCGGCGTCCGAAAGCTCGCCGGCGCCATGGTCGAACTCACCCTGGCTGCGCCCGATGCCGCGGAAATTGAACCGGAGCGTCGTGAAACCGCGCTTCTGAAACATGTAGAAAAGCTGGTAGACGATCTGGTTGTTCATCGTGCCACCGAACTGAGGATGCGGGTGCAGGATGATGGCGATCGGGGCGCTCTTCTGCTTCGAAGGCTGGTAACGACCTTCCAGTCGACCGGCTGGTCCGTTGAAGATAATCTCGGGCATTGGCTCTCCGGGAATGTTTCTGGCCCAAATTGCGGTTTCAGCGCCGATCTGTCTTGACGAAAGCAGTCAGCTTTTCTAGAACCTAGTTTAGAACCGTTCAAAACTTCGGTGCGGGCATTCCGCCTTGTGCTTCGTCTCATAAGACAAGCGACGCGGAAAATTCAAGGAAAATGCAACGGCACCGATTGTAACGGCCAAGCCGTTTGTCCTAGCGAAGGAAACGATGTCGGGATCGCGCATTTATATGGACTGGAACGCCACGGCGCCGCTTCTGGCAGAAGCGCGCGAGGCCTTTCTGTCGGCGCTCGATCAGGTCGGCAATCCGTCGTCGGTTCACGGCGAGGGCAGGGCGGTGCGCGCGCTTGTCGAAGGCGCTCGACGTGATGTCGCTGCGCTTTGCGGCGCACAAGCCGCCTCGGTCACCTTCACAAGCGGCGCGACCGAGGCCGCCAATATGGTGCTGACCCCGGATTTCCGCATGGGGCGCACGCCGCTCAGGATCGCCAAGCTCTACGCGTCCGCGATTGAGCATCCGGCAATCCGCGAGGGCGGGCGTTTCGCGCGCGAACAGGTTTGCGAGGTGCCGGTGAGGAGCGCCGGTGTGGTCGATTGTGCGGCGCTGGAGGCATTCCTTGCTGCCCATGATCGCCAGGCCGGATTGCCAATGGTCGCCGTGATGCTTGCCAATAACGAGACAGGCATCGTCCAGCCCATCGCCGAGGTCGCGGCCATCGTGCGCGCCCATGGCGGCCTCCTGATCGTCGATGCTGTACAGGCGGCCGGGCGTATGCCTTTGTCGATCGAAGCGCTAGGTGCGGATTTCATCATTGTCTCTTCGCACAAGATCGGCGGGCCGAAAGGTGCGGGCGCGCTCGTCGCGCGTGGCGAAGTCATGATGCCTTCAGCGCTGATCCACGGCGGCGGACAGGAGAAAGGTCACCGTTCGGGTACGGAAAATGCGCCCGCGCTTGCCGGCTTCGGAGCAGCGGCCCGTGTGGTTGCCGGCAATATAGACGGACGTATGGCCGCCATTGCCGCGTTGCGCGACCGGCTCGAGGCCGAAATGCAGTCGGCGGCGCCGGATGTGGTGATCCATGGACGCGATGTTTCGCGCATCGGCAACACGACTTTTTTCACGCTTCCGGGCATGAAAGCTGAAACCGGCCAGATTGCCTTCGATCTCGAAGGCGTGGCGCTCTCAGCGGGATCGGCCTGCTCGTCCGGCAAGGTCGGGCAGAGCCATGTGCTAACTGCGATGGGTTACGATCCTCGCCAGGGTGCGTTGCGTATATCGATCGGCGAGGCAACGACGGAGGCCGAAATCGAGCGTTGCGCGACCGTCTTCGCGAAAGTGGCGGCCCGCCGTCGCTCAACCGGAAAGGCCGCTTGAGGCAAAACGATTGAATGAATTTGCGGAAAAGCAAATTTCCGCTTGGCAAATGGGGTGAAAAGCGCCTTTTAGCCATTACATAAGCGGTGCGCAAAATCCGCATCGTGTTGACAAGCTGCCGGACCTTGGATCCGGCAAGATTGGAGAACGACATGCCTGCCGTGCAGGAGACCATTGATCAGGTCCGCAAGATCGACGTGGACCAGTACAAATACGGCTTCGAAACGCATATCGAGATGGAAAAGGCTCCGAAGGGCCTGTCCGAGGAGATCATTCGTTTCATTTCGGCCAAGAAGAACGAACCGGAGTGGATGCTGGAATGGCGTCTTGAAGCCTATCGCCGCTGGCTGACGATGGACGAGCCGAGCTGGGCACGTGTCCGCTACCCGAAGATCGACTTCAACGAGATCCACTACTACGCCGCGCCGAAGAGCATGTCGGGGCCGAAGTCGCTCGACGAGGTCGATCCGGAACTGCTCGCAGTCTATGAGAAGCTCGGCATCCCGCTCAAGGAACAGGAAATCCTTGCTGGCGTTCAGAAATCAAAGATCGCCGTCGACGCGGTGTTCGATTCCGTCTCGGTCGTCACGACCTTTAAGGAAGAGCTGAAGAAGGCCGGCGTGATTTTCATGTCGATCTCTGAGGCTATCCGCGAGCATCCGGATCTGGTCAAGAAGTATCTCGGTTCCGTCGTTCCGCCGACAGATAACTTCTATGCGACGCTGAATTCTGCGGTCTTTACCGATGGCTCCTTCGTCTATGTGCCGAAGGGCGTGCGGTGCCCGATGGAGCTTTCGACCTATTTCCGCATCAACGAGCGGAACACGGGCCAGTTCGAACGCACGCTGATCATCGCCGACGAGGGCGCCTATGTATCCTATCTCGAGGGCTGCACCGCGCCGCAGCGCGACGAAAACCAGCTCCATGCCGCGGTTGTCGAGCTGATCGCGCTCGATGACGCCGAGATCAAGTATTCGACGGTGCAGAACTGGTATCCGGGCGACAAGCACGGCAAGGGCGGCGTCTACAACTTCGTCACAAAGCGCGGCGATTGCCGCGGCAAGAACTCGAAGATTTCCTGGACGCAGGTCGAGACCGGCTCGGCGATCACCTGGAAATATCCGTCCTGCATCCTGCGCGGCGACGGCTCGCGCGGCGAGTTCTACTCGATCGCCGTTTCCAACGGTCACCAGCAGGTCGATTCCGGCACCAAGATGATCCATCTCGGCAAGAACACGTCGAGCCGCATCATCTCCAAGGGCATTGCCGCCGGCGTTTCGGACAACACCTATCGCGGTCAGGTTTCGGCCCACCGCAAGGCCGAGAACGCCCGCAACTTCACCCAGTGCGACTCGCTCCTGATCGGCGACAAGTGCGGCGCTCATACGGTGCCTTATATCGAGGCGAAGAACTCGACAGCGCAGTTCGAGCACGAGGCGACGACGTCCAAGATTTCCGAGGACCAGCTCTTCTACTGCCTGCAGCGCGGCATTCCGGAAGAGGCGGCGATCGCGCTGATCGTCAACGGCTTCGTCAAGGAGGTTATCCAGGAGCTGCCGATGGAATTCGCGGTCGAGGCGCAGAAGCTGATTGGGATCTCGCTGGAAGGCAGCGTGGGCTAACGCCTCGACCAGATTATCGAAAAGCGCGCGCGGGAGTTGCGCGCAAAGACTATTCGCTTCCCAAGAGGACGATTGATAATGCTTGAAATCAAGAACCTGCATGCACGCATCGCCGAGGACGGCACCGAGATCATCCGCGGCCTGAACCTCACCGTGAAGGCGGGCGAAGTCGCCGCCATCATGGGACCGAACGGCTCCGGCAAGTCGACGCTGTCCTATGTCCTTTCCGGCCGCGAAGACTATGAAGTGACCGAGGGCGATATCCTTTATAATGGCGAAAGCATCCTGGAGCTCGACGCTTCCGAGCGTGCCGCCAAGGGCATCTTCCTCGCCTTCCAGTATCCGGTCGAGATTCCCGGCGTCGCCACCATGCAGTTCCTGAAGGTGGCGATGAATGAACAGCGCAAGTATCGCGGCGAAGACGAACTGACGACGCCGGAATTCATGCGCCGCGTCAAGGAAGCCGCCGCCGAGCTCAAGATCGCGCCGGAAATGCTGCGCCGTCCGCTCAACGTCGGTTTCTCTGGCGGTGAGAAGAAGCGCGCCGAAATCCTGCAGATGGCGCTGCTGGAGCCGAAACTCTGCGTGCTTGACGAAACCGACTCCGGTCTCGACATCGACGCGCTCAAGGTCGTCGCCGACGGCGTGAATGCGCTGCGTTCGCCGGACCGCGCCGTTGTCGTGATCACGCACTACCAGCGCCTGCTCGACTATATCGTTCCGGATACCGTTCACGTCCTCTACAAGGGCCAGGTCATCAAGTCGGGCGACAAGACGCTGGCGCATGAACTCGAAGCCAAGGGCTATGCGGATCTCATCGAGGCAGCAGCCTGAGGCCTGTTGAAGGAGTGTTCGAATGAATATGCAACAGGCCATCAAGATGACGGCCGCCGAAACGGCGTTGGTCGATGCCTATACCGCGGAGATCGGTGATCTGCCTGGCGACGGGGCGGTACTGTCGCTCCGCGACACGCTCGTTCACGAGCTGCGGACCGCCGGATTGCCGACGCGCCGCGTCGAGTCCTGGCACTATACGGATCTGCGTACCTTGCTGCGCGCAGTACCTGCCGCCGATCCGTCTGCCTTCGCCGACAGGGTCGATGCCGTCGTTCCGGGTTCGTCCGTTCTTCCGGTTCGCAGCGGCCAGGCCGACCTCAAGAGCCTTCCCAATGGGGTGACGGCACGCTCCTACACGGAGAGCCTGATTGATGGTTCGGCTGTGGCCGGTCTGGCCGTGCTCGGCTCCGATGACGCAATCGGCCGGATCAATGGTGGGCTCGTTCGCGGCGGTCTCGAAATCGAGATTGCGGAAGGAGCCCAGCTGGAAGCACCGCTTGAGATTCAGGTTGTCCAGAGCCACGGTCAGGCGCACACGCGCTTTCCCGTGTCCTTCGGCGCCGGCTCCAAGGCAACCGTCATCGAACGGCATCTATCGACGCACGCGGAGCCGAGCTTTGTTTCATCGGTGAGCGACGTCACGCTCGCCGAGGGTGCCGACGTGATCTGGATCATCGTCCAGCAGCAGGGCGCGGCCGATACACATCTCGGCCAGATCCGCTTCAACCTCGGCAAGGACGCGAAGCTGCACCTCTTCGTCATCAATGCCGGCGGCAAGCTGGTGCGCCAGGAAATCCACGGTAAGGCAAGCGGCGAGGGCGCCGATCTGACGCTGCGTGGGATCAATCTACTCGGCGGCGACAGCCACACGGACGTGACCTTCACGCTCAGCCATGACGTGCCGCACACCACCTCGAGCGAGATCATCCGCAACGTCGTTTTTGACCGGGCGAAGGGCGTTTTCCAGGGCAAGATCCTGGTCGCCAAGGATGCGCAGAAGACCGACGCGAAGATGGCGTGCAATACGCTACTCTTGTCCGACGATGCCGATCTTTCGGCAAAGCCCGAGCTCGAAATCTTTGCAGACGACGTGCAGTGCGGTCACGGCGCTACGGTCGCCGACATTGACCATACGCAGCTCTTCTACATGCTCGCACGCGGCATTCCGGAAAAGAAGGCACGCGGGATGCTCGTCAACGCCTTCGTCGCCGAGATCGTCGAAGAGCTTGAAGATGACGAGGAACTGGTCGAGGCGCTGGAAGGCATAATCTCGGCCTGGCTCGAAAAACACGCCTGATTGGACGAAAGACATGGAACATATCGTGCCGGTGCCGGCCTATGACGTCGAAACGATCAGAAAGGATTTCCCGATCCTTTCGCGGACGGTCTATGGCAAGCCGCTTGTCTATCTCGACAACGGCGCATCGGCACAGAAGCCGCGGCTCGTTATCGATGCCGTGGCCCATGCCTATGCCAATGAATATGCCAACGTCCATCGCGGCCTGCATTTCCTCTCGAATGCCGCGACGGAAGCCTACGAGCAGGCCCGAGAGAAGGTTCGCCGCTTCCTGAATGCGCCATCCGCCGACAACATCGTCTTCACGAAGTCCTCGACCGAAGCGATTAACGCGGTCGCCTACGGCTACGGCATGCCGAAACTGGGGGAGGGCGACGAAATCGTTCTCTCGATCATGGAGCACCACTCCAACATCGTTCCCTGGCATTTCATCCGTGAGCGCCAGGGTGCAAAGCTCGTCTGGGCGCCCGTCGACGACGACGGCGCGTTTCACATCGAGGATTTCGTCAACTGCCTGACGGAACGGACAAAGCTCATTGCCATCACCCACATGTCGAACGCGCTCGGCACCGTGGTGCCGGTGAAGGAAATCTGCCGCATCGCCCGTGAGCGCGGCATTCCGGTGCTCGTCGACGGCAGCCAGGGCGCTGTGCATATGCCGGTGGATGTTCAGGACATCGACTGCGACTGGTACGTAATGACCGGCCATAAGCTTTACGGTCCGTCCGGCGTCGGCGTGCTCTACGGCAAGATGGATCGCCTGAAGGAAATGCGCCCCTTCATGGGTGGCGGCGAGATGATCGAGGTGGTGACCGAGGATGAGGTCACCTACAACGATCCGCCGCATCGCTTCGAGGCTGGCACGCCGCCGATCGTGCAGGCAATTGGTCTGGGTTATGCGCTCGACTACATGGAGAAGGTCGGTCGCGAAGCGATCCGCGCCCATGAGGCTGATCTCACGGCCTATGCTCGCGAGCGGCTGTCGTCGATCAACGCGCTCAGGGTCTTCGGCGATGCTCCCGGCAAGGGCAGCATCTTTTCCTTCGAAATCGCGGGCATTCACTCGCACGATGTTTCGATGGTGATCGACCGCGCCGGCGTTGCCGTGAGGGCCGGAACACATTGCGCGCAGCCACTCTTGAAACGCTTCGGCGTCACCTCCACATGCCGTGCGTCCTTTGGCCTTTACAACACCAGAGCCGAGGTCGATGCGCTAGCTGACGCACTGGACCACGCTCGGAAGTTTTTCGCGTGAACAGACGCTTGGCAGCGTCTGTTCAAAATATGGTTTGTCGCAGGTTCTTGCCGTAAAGGTGTGGCACACTTTCGCGGAGCCTGCTCAGGGAGACGGACATGAGTCTCGATGCAACGCAAGAAAAGATCGATGTCCGCGAAGGCATCGTTCATTCGGCCATTCCGGCCGAGGAATTGGCGCGCCTCAGCGACGACATCATCGCAGCGCTCAAGACAGTCTATGACCCGGAAATTCCAGCCGATATCTTCGAACTCGGCCTCATCTACAAGATCGATATCGAGGACGACCGGATGGTGAAGATCGACATGACGCTGACTGCTCCGGGTTGCCCGGTTGCGGGTGAGATGCCGGGCTGGGTCGAGAACGCCGTCGGCGCCGTCGAGGGTGTCTCCGGCGTCGAAGTGACGATGACCTTTGACCCACCGTGGACGCCTGACCGTATGTCGGAAGAGGCGCAGGTCGCGCTCGGCTGGTACTGAGCTTTGGCCGTGATATTGATCCGTTAAGACGCGGGCATTACATTAGATTCTGGAAAGCGCCGGGCCTTTACCCCGGTGATATGAAGGAGAATGAGCCGATGGGCTTTGCCGTGATGAGCTTGAGCGATGCGGCCGCGGGCCGCGTGCGGGCGATCGTCGAGAATGCTGGGGGCGATGCCAAGGGCATCCGCTTGAGCATCAAGAAGGGCGGCTGCGCCGGTATGGAATATGCCGTCGATCTGGTGACCGAGCCCAACAGCAAGGACGATCTGGTCGAGCACCTCGATGCAAAGGTCTGGGTGGCACCCGAGGCCGTGCTCTACCTGCTTGGCACTCAGATGGATTTCGAAGTGACGCCGCTGCGCTCCGGCTTCACCTTCAACAACCCCAACCAGACATCCGCCTGCGGCTGCGGTGAATCCGTCGAACTGAAGCCTGCCGATCTTGCTGCGCTGGCCGCCGGAGGCGATGCCGTCGTTCGCGCGAACTGACCGGTTCGTAAAGCAGCAAACTACTTCGTAAACTCAGCGAATCGAAAGCTGGGCTCCGGCTGCAACCGGCCTCTAATCGGAATGTGGAATCCGACTGTGTGATGGAGCCGATTCCGCTTGCAGCGTGTGTGTTGCGGGTGGTCTTCTTGTTTGAAGTCAGGCGGAAAACCCTCGTTTCAATCGCGAGTTTTGCGATAAGGGGCTACGGCCCAGGCAGACAATTGTCCTGTCAGATGCTAAATGGCCGCGCATGAATCACTCGGGCGAAATACTCATACTGACCGGGCCTCCCGGTTCCGGCAAAACCACGGCAGCACAGGCGCTCGCCAGAGAACCCGGATCATCTAAAGTTCATCTCCATTCTGATGACTTCTGGCATTTCATCAAAAATGGAGCGATCCAGCCCTATCTGCCGGAAGCTCATGATCAGAACACTATCGTTGTTGATGTGCTGGCGCAGGCCGCCGAAGGCTATGCTAGCGGCGGCTATTTTGTGATCGTGGATGGCATTGTCGGGCCGTGGTTCCTCGCTCCGTTCAAGAAAATCGCCGTGGCCGTTCACTATGTGGTTCTCCGTCCACCCCTCGATGTCGCGATCCGACGGTGCCAGGAGCGCGGCGGGAACACGTTGACCGATCCGGCTCCAATCACGGAACTGCACAAGCAATTCTCATCGCTGGGCCAGTTCGAACGGCATGCTCTGTCGATAGATGCGCACGTTCCGGAGGACGTTCTTGGCGCGATCAGCAAGGCTGTGGAAAGCGGCGCGTATCGCCTGACGCAATAGACGACGCGGCTTTTCCTTGTGCGAAACTGCCAAGTTTCGCACGAAATCGCCGAAACCGAATCGCAATATCTCTCGCAAAAAGTTGGAATCTCGCGAGAGACATTTACGACAGAAAATATTCCGCTTGTCGGTTTGAGGGCTGGGACCCACCGGCATTGTCGCTCTCAACACCGCCACGTCGTTTGAGGTTCCGGCGGGGCGTGCACGAGGCATGCCCCGCCGCCTCACATCATTCCGCCGCTTCCGCGTAGCTTTCGATTGGCGGACAGGTGCAGACGAGATGGCGATCGCCGTAGACGTTGTCGACGCGGTTGACCGGCGACCAGTATTTGTCGACCCGGAAGGCGCCCGGCGGGAAGCAGGCCTGCTCACGCGAATAGGGCCGGTCCCAGTCGCCGACGAGGTCTTCGACCGTATGCGGTGCGTTCTTCAGCGGATTGTTGACCTTGTCCATACGGCCCTCCTCGATGGCACGGGCCTCCTCGCGGATAGCCAGCATCGCATCGCAAAAGCGGTCGAGTTCGGCCTTGGTTTCCGACTCGGTCGGCTCGATCATCAACGTGCCGGCAACCGGCCAGCTCATGGTCGGCGCATGGAAGCCGCAGTCGATCAGGCGCTTCGCGACATCGTCGACGGTTACGCCTGCGCTGTCGGCGAGCGGACGCGTGTCGATGATGCACTCATGCGCGACACGGCCCTTGGCCGACTTGTAGAGCACGTCGTAGGCACCCTTCAGCCGCGCGGCGATATAGTTGGCGTTGAGGATCGCGACCTTGGTCGCCTGGGTCAGACCTTCGCCGCCCATCATCAGGCAGTAGCTCCAGGAGATCGGCAGGATCGAAGCCGAACCGAAAGGAGCCGCGGACACCGCGCCCTCATGAGCGTCCGTTTCCGGATGGCCCGGAAGGAAGGGAGCAAGATGCGCTTTCACGCCGATCGGTCCCATGCCGGGGCCGCCGCCGCCGTGTGGAATGCAGAAAGTCTTGTGCAGGTTCAGGTGGCTGACGTCGGAGCCGATGTCACCGGGCCGGGCGAGGCCGACCATGGCGTTCATGTTGGCGCCATCCATATATACCTGGCCGCCATGCTTGTGGACGATCTCGCAGACTTCCCGCACGTTTTCCTCGAACACGCCGTGCGTGGATGGGTACGTGATCATGCAGCAGGAGAGATTGTCGGTATATTGTTCGGCTTTGGCACGGAAATCGTCCATGTCGATTTCGCCGATGTCGCTGACCTTGACGACCACCACTTTCATGCCGGCCATCTGCGCTGAGGCCGGGTTGGTGCCGTGCGCCGAGGTCGGAATGAGGCAGACGTCGCGATGGCCATTACCATTGGCGATGTGATAGGCGCGAATCGTCAGAAGACCGGCGTATTCACCCTGCGCACCCGAATTCGGCTGCATCGAAATCGCGTCATAGCCGGTGACCGCGCAAAGTTTTTGCGACAGGTCCTCGATCATGTGGCGATAGCCGAGCGCCTGGTCAGCCGGAGCGAACGGATGGATTTCCGAGAATTCCGGCCAGCTGATCGGCAGCATTTCAGCCGTCGCATTGAGCTTCATCGTGCAGGAGCCGAGCGGGATCATCGCCCGGTCGAGCGCGAGGTCGCGGTCCGCGAGGCGGCGGATATAGCGCGTCATCTCGCTTTCCGCGCGGTTCATGTGGAAGATCGGATGGGTCAGGTAATCGCTGGTGCGCAGCAGCGGCTGCGGCAGGCGATAGCCCGGCTCGAACTCTTCCACCTTGAAATCGCCGCCGAAGGCGCGCCAGACGGCTTCGAGCGTCACCGGCCGCGAGCGCTCGTCGAGGCTGATGCCGATCTTCGTGTTGCCGATCTTGCGAAGGTTCACTTCCTCGGCCACCGCCGTCTTCAGGATGATGCCCTGCAGCTTGCCAACCTCGACCGTGATCGTATCGAAGAAGACATCCGGCTCAACCGTGTAGCCAAGCTTTTCCAGCCCCATGGCGAGACGCACCGTCTTCTGGTGGACGCTCTGCGCAATCGCCTTGATGCCCTTCGGGCCATGGAAAACGGCATACATCGACGCCATCACAGCAAGCAGCACCTGCGCCGTGCAGATGTTGGACGTGGCCTTCTCGCGGCGAATGTGCTGTTCGCGCGTCTGCAGCGACAGACGGTAGGCCCGGTTGCCGCGCGAATCGACCGAAACGCCCACAAGTCGGCCCGGCATCGAGCGCTTGTAGGCATCCTTAACCGCCATGTAGGCCGCGTGCGGACCGCCGTAGCCAACCGGCACGCCGAAGCGTTGCGTCGAGCCAATGGCGATATCGGCGCCCATCTCACCAGGCGACTTGAGCAGCGCCAACGCCAGCGGGTCGGCCGCGACAGAGGCGATCGCGCCCTGCTCGTGCAGCGTGGCGATCAACGCCGTGAAATCGCGGACATGGCCATAGGTGCCCGGATACTGGAAGATCGCGCCGAAGACATCGGCGGCATCGAGGTCCTTGAAGGGATCGCCGACGACCACCTGCCAGCCGAGCGGCGCGGCGCGCGTCTTGAGGAGCGCGATGGTCTGGGGATGGCAATTCTCGTCGACGAAGAAGGTCTTCGCCTTGGATTTCGCGACACGCTCGGCCATGGCCATGGCTTCCGCGGCCGCCGTCGCCTCGTCGAGCAGCGAAGCATTCGCGACATCGAGGCCGGTCAGGTCGCAAACCATGGTCTGGTAATTAAGCAGAGCCTCGAGCCGGCCTTGGCTGATTTCGGGCTGATAGGGCGTGTAGGCCGTGTACCAGGCCGGATTTTCCAGAATGTTGCGCTGGATGACCGGCGGCGTGATCGTGCCGTAATAGCCCTGGCCGATCAGCGAGACGAGTTTCTGGTTGCGGTTCGCCGTTTCGCGCAGCTTGTCGAGCGCCTCGCGCTCGGTCATCGGCGTACCCCAGACGAGCGGTGTCTTTTGACGGATCGCGGGTGGAACCGTGTCGTCGATGAGGGCGTCGAGGCTCGGATAGCCGACGACCTTCAGCATCTCCTCCATTTCCACGGGCGAGGGACCAATGTGACGCCGATTGGCGAAGTCGTAAGGCTTGTAGTCGGTAAACGTAAAATCCTTGGGCATGCTCATCAGGCGACGAGCTCCTTGTAAGCCGCTTCGTCGAGAAGGGCGTTGGCGGCGCTCGGATCGGCGAGCTTCAGCTTGAAGAACCAGGCGGCACCCTGCGGATCGCTGTTGACGAGCGACGGGTCGTCGACGATCGCCTGGTTGACCTCGATGATCTCCCCGTCGAGCGGACAATAGACGTCGGAGGCCGCCTTGACGGATTCGACGGTTGCGGCCGAATCGCCCTTCGCGAAGGAGGCCCCGGCCTCCGGCAGTTCCACGAAGACGAGATCGCCGAGCTGCCCGGCTGCATGCTCGGTGATGCCGACGGTCGCGACATCACCTTCGATCTTCAGCCACTCGTGTTCCTCGGTAAATTTCAGCATAGGCGCTCTCTCCTGATCAGCGTTTGTAGGTTTGTTTCACAAAGGGCAGGGCGGTGACGGTCAGCGGCAGATATTTGCCCCGCACCTCTGCGTAAAGTTTCGTGCCGTTTCCGGCCTGGGCGGCGTCGACATAGCCCATGGCAATCGGGCCATCGACACTCGGGCCGAAGCCGCCGGAGGTGACAGTGCCCACGACCACCTTGCCTTCGGCATCCGCGTAAACCTTGGCCCCGCCGCGAACCGGCGCGCGGCCTTCAGGCTTCAACCCGACACGGCGGCGATTGGCACCGTTGGCGAATTCAGAGAGGATGCGCTCGGCACCCGGGAACCCCCCGGCGCGATCGCCGCCCGATCGGCGGCTCTTCTGGATCGCCCA
Source organism: Ensifer sp. IC4062 (assembly GCF_020193575.1). GTDB lineage: Bacteria > Pseudomonadota > Alphaproteobacteria > Rhizobiales > Rhizobiaceae > Sinorhizobium. Next base: position 4,840 of record NZ_JADYVD010000028.1, on the reverse strand, counting down.
TTCGAGCGCGGCCTCGACCGGCGTCGTGCCGGTGTCGATGTCATTGCCGTAAAGACAAAGACCCGCCTCGAGGCGAAGGGAATCGCGCGCGCCGAGACCGATCGGCATGACGTCCGGGTGCTCGAGCAGGCGCTGGGCGACGTCGACGGCCGATGTGACTGGAATGGAAATCTCGAAACCGTCCTCTCCGGTATAGCCGGAGCGGGAAATGATGCACGTAACGTCGTGGAGGTCGGCCTCTACCACGTCCATGAAGCGCATGGAGGCTACGTCCGCCCAGAGTTCGCAAAGCACAGCTTCTGCCCGCGGCCCTTGCAGCGCAACGAGGGCGCGATCGTCCAGCATCTCGACATCGCAGGTGGCGCCGAGGCCCTTCTTCAAGTGTTCAAAATCCGCGTCCTTGCAGGCGGCATTGACCACGAGGAAGAGATGATCGCCGCGATTGGTGATCATCAGATCGTCCAGGATGCCGCTTTCGTCATTGGTGAACAGGCCATAACGCTGGCGGCCCTCCGCCAAGCCAAGGATATCGACGGGCACCAGCTTTTCGAGGGCCAGCGCCGCGTCCTCTATGCGACCGGACTTCGGCCGGACGACGATCTGGCCCATGTGCGACACGTCGAAGAGGCCCGCTGCGGCGCGGGTGTGCAGGTGTTCCTTGAGCACGCCTTCCGGATATTGCACCGGCATATCGTAGCCGGCAAAGGGCACCATGCGCGCACCGAGCGAAAGGTGCAACGCGTGCAGCGGCGTGTGCTTCAAATGGGAAAGATCTTCCAAATCCGGCCTCCAGGTCTGGCGCATCCCGCGCCGGCTCACACTACCGGCGTCAAACGCCGAGAAATTTGAGCCCCCTCTGTCCCTTTGCCTGAGATTGTTATCCCTTCGGCGAGCGTGACCGCTTCTCTCCAGAGTCCTACCGGCACCTTGCTGGTCCTTTGGCCTGAGAGTTTCCGGGGCGGTTGCTCCTTCGGCACCGGATTGAACCGGTTTCTCCCAACAAGATCGTCTCCAGATAACGGCGAAGGCCGGAACTTGGCAAGTGCCTATGTCGCGGCCGAACATATTTTTGTCGCGATGGCTTCATCACGCCGCTAAGAGCGTGCGGCAATTCGGCCTTTGCAATTCTGGTCGGCTAGGGATAACGAAGTGGCTGACCAAGAGGGGAACCATGGCAAGGCGCGCGGACAAATGGCGGATTGCGGTGCGGGTGCTCGCCGGCTTTGCGCTCGTTCTCCTGTCTTTCGCCCATAAGCCAGCTTTCTCCAAAACGCTGGGCCCAGCGGCGGCCGCCGACTATCTGCTGCCCGATGGGGAATTCGCGGATATCTGCTTCGGTACCGACGGGGTCGATCATGGTGCCGGACAGGACAAAGCCCCCAAGATCGCCCCCGTTTGTGAAGCCTGCCGCCTGACCGGATCGGTGCTGTTGCCGTCGCCGCCCCAAGAAAGCGCGCCCGCCGAAAACGGCAACTGGCTTGCCAAGGCACCGGTCATTAAGACTGAAATGGCGTTTACGCCATTGTGGCTGCTCCCGCCGTCACGCGGTCCGCCAACATTTGTCGTAACCTTCTCCTGACGCACTCCATTTTTCATTCAGCCGCCAAGGCGGTGTTGACCACAAAGGTCCGAGGCCCGCGTGGTTCGGAGATTACGACATGACCAAGACCAAATTCATCCTGCTTGCCACCGGCTTGACGCTTGCCGCCGCAAACATCGCGCATGCGCGCGCCACCTTCGAAACGAATAGTGTGCCCGCCGAAACGACCTTCAAGGCCGTTCTCCAGGTGCTGCCGCGCGGCACTGACGGCAAAGTGGCCTGGGACCAGGTGGTGGCCCAGAGCGCCCAAGATCTCAAAAGCCCGGCACCGACTGCGACGATTGCAAGCAACACCCACGGACATGGAGAGCATGACAGTCACCAGACGGCCGCCGCTCCGGTCGAGGCCGGCGACCTCGAAATCTCCGGCGGTGCCGTCAAGGCGATGCTGCCCGGCGCGAAGGTCGGCGGTGGCGGCCTTGTCGTCAAGAACACCGGCAGCGCCGACGATCGGCTTCTGGCCGTCGAAAGCCCGGCAGCAGGACGGGTAGAGCTGCACGAAATGAAGATGGAAAACGACGTCATGAAGATGCGCAAGCTCGAAGAAGGCATCGTCATTCCGGCAGGCGCGACGGTCGAACTCAAGAGCGGCGGCCTGCACCTGATGTTCATGGAGGTGACGAAGCCCTTTGCCGAGGGCGAGACCGTGCCCGTGACGCTTACCTTCGAGAAGGCCGGCAAGGTCGATTATGTGCTGCCAGTCGGCGCCGCCGCCGGGGGCCACAAGCACAATTAGGATCGGCCATCACGATCCCTGGATAAACTGATCGAGGATTGCGGCGATCTCGTCGTCGCCTTCCTTTTCATCGCCGGCAGGTTCCTCCTGCTGGCTTTGCTGTTTCTCGCCTCGTTCATCATCCTGCATGTATTCGAGATAGCGGCGAAGCGCCTCGGCCTGCGTCTCTTGCGGCGGACGGCCATCGGCGCTGATCAGCATCAGCCCGAGCGGTAGAGCGCCCTTGACCTTCGTAATGGGCGCTGGCGCGGCCTGTTCCTGCTTGCGCACCGAAAGCAGCGTGATCGCCTCGTCGGTCGGGCCGTCACCACGCACGCGGGCGGACGGCTTGACGGCTTCCGCCGCATATGCCGCCGTTGTCGCGGAGATGGAGACGACCTGGGTCAAGATATCCCGCCTCGTCGGCGCCCACGCGCCTTTTCGAACTTCAACAATCCTTCTTCTGTGCCAGATTTCGCTTGCGAGGCGGTGAAATCGGGCTGGCGGATTTTATGCAAATCTTAACGTTTGCTGCGGCGGGAACGGCACGCTGCGAAAATTTCCCTGCGTTGTCGGGAGATTATCCACCAGGCCGTCCTTGAGGCATGAGCCGTCGCCTTGGCGGCGATGAACCGGAGGATGAGACATGCCGAAGATAACCCTGATCACCCTGATCGTCGCGGCGATCGGTGCATTTTGCACGCCCGCGACAAGCGCCGCCGAGGAGGCGATAGCGGAACAGGCGGCAACGCCAGCGCCGACGAAGAGCGGGCATCTCACCGTTAACGGCATCAACTACTATTACCAGGTCTATGGCGAGGGCGAACCGGTGCTGCTGCTCCATGGCGGTCTCGGCATTATCGAAATGTTCGGCCCGAATCTCGCGAAGCTTGCCGAGAGCCGTCAGGTGATCGGCGTCGATCTCCAGGGACATGGCCGTACGCCGCTTGGCGACCGTCCGATCGATCTCGCGGCGATGGGCGCGGACATGGGCGTGCTCGTAAAGGAGCTCGGCTACGAACAGATCGACGTGCTCGGCTATTCGATGGGCGGCGGCGTCGCTCTGCAGATGGCAGCGCAGGCGCCCGAGAACGTGCGGCGACTGGTGCTGGTCTCGACTCCTTACGCCAAGGATGGCTTCTATCCGGAAATGATCGCGGCGCAGGCCCAGGTCGGCGCCGGCGCGGCCGAGATGATGAAGGAAACGCCGATGTACAAGTCCTACGCCGCCGTCGCGCCGGACGTGTCGGAATTCCCAAAATTGCTCGACGCGATGGGCGAACTGATGCGACGCGACTATGACGGATCCGCAGCGGTGGCCAAGCTCACCATGCCAGTCATGCTCATCTATGGCGACAGCGATATGTTCCGGCTGGAGCACGTGGTCAATTTCTATCACAAGCTCGGTGGTGGGCTGAAGGACGCCGGCTGGATGCGCGAGAACATGTCGAAGAACCGGCTGGCGATTCTGCCCGATCTCACGCACTACGACATCTTCGTCTCGCCGAAGCTTTTGGAAACAGCCTTGCCTTTCCTCAACGGCGAGAGCGGCGCGAAGAGCTGGGCGGAGGAAGTCGAGGGGAAATAGACGATCAACTACCGCTGCAGCAGTCCGTCTCATTCGGCCGCAAATATTTCTATACCGTTGGTTGAGCAACATAGTACAATCACAGTCGCAAGGAAGAAAAGGCCGCCAGATCCTGCGCAAATGCAAGAGCATCGGGGGACGTCACTCAGCCAGGAAAGGACGAAGGTCTATGCGCGTGATCGTGTTGTTGGTAGCGCTTTCTGCACTATGCGCGTGCTCACAAACCTCAAGGTCGACTATGGTCGACCGATACGAACGTGGGGAAGGGGACTACTATCCGGGTATCGTACCGCCGACCCCATTCTAGATACGCTGCACCTTATTCCCGTCAGGGAAGTAGTAGCGCAGGAGGCCCCATAGGCGAGCTTCCTGCCCCGCTTGTCGCGTCTGTTAGATGGACGCGCTCTGTTTGCCGCAGGGTTGATACCTCGCCGGCATATGAAAGAATGGGTTACGATCACCGGTAGGGAATTGATCCCGCGCCAATGCCGGAATATCAATGATCCTCAATCCGTTAGCAAAAGTACGAGGCCCATGCGCAAGATCCTATTGCTGCTCGCTGTCGCCACTCTGGCGGCATGCTCGCAAACCGTCCATGTCGGAGGTGAAGGGGAGTATTACCAGGGCATCGTTCCGCCGCGGTGATCCAGTTTCTCCGAAGCCCCCGAAGTGAGCCCTTCATACAGGGATCCTGCGTGGAACTCGAGATGCAGAGCCGCATCCCGCTAGCTGCGCGCTCAGCGATGCCGCCCCGACACGAGATTGCCACCCATGCCTTAGGTGACAAATGTTACCTACGTCTCCGGTGAATGAGCGACCCGAGACATAGGTAACGTTTCGTACCGGACACATGGGTAACACTTTCGGCTTTGGTCGGAGGTGTTGATGCCGTGGAGAGAGTGTTCGGTGATGGAGGAACGTCTTCGTTTTGTCGCTC
>NZ_JADYVD010000027.1 GCF_020193575.1 Ensifer sp. IC4062 | reverse complement strand
GAGCGACAAAACGAAGACGTTCCTCCATCACCGAACACTCTCTCCACGGCATCAACACCTCCGACCAAAGCCGAAAGTGTTACCCATGTGTCCGGTACGAAACGTTACCTATGTCTCGGGTCGCTCACAGACGACAGTTCCGGACTGACTAAACCGGACACGTATCCCTTAATCTCGATGCGGTAAGGCTCGCCGGCTTTCCTCGGCTCGATGATTACGCCTGCGATCATCTCACGGAAGGCCTGCGCGAGTTCCACGGACGGCGTTTCCTCGCGCTTCGAGATGACCTCCGCCAGGCGCTCAATGTTTTCCCTGAAGGCTCTCACCGCGCGCGGCTGGATCTCGATCACGTTGCTCGGCGGCTCGACGGCGTCCAGCTCGCGTTGGAAGCGATCGCGATCGGCGCGCAGGCCTGGGAGGATGGCTGCAGCGTCATCATCTTCGATCAGGCCTTTAGCCAGGCGCTCGACGATGCGGGTGATGGCCGTCTTCGTCTCATCGAACTGGCGCTCCAGCGTCGCCCGGTTGCGGCGTTTCTCTGACGCTTCCCGCCGGCGCTCAGCCTCGTACTCCTTCACATAAATGTCGATGATTCGCGTGTCGGCGAATTGCGCCCGCAGCGTGTCGATGACCTGCTGCTCTATCTTCTCGATATAGTAGCGGCCGTTATTGCTGCAACTTCCAGATTCCCTATGCGTGCTGCACATGATCCGCGGGCCGCTGCGATCAGACCCGATGGTCGCCATACCGCCGCCGCAGGCGCCACAGCGCAGGAGGCCGGAGAGGAGACGCTTGTATTTGGGAGTCGATCGCGAATGCGCGCCGCCGCGCGAGACCTTGCGGCTCTGAACGCGTCGTCGATGATGCGCAGGTGCGGCGCGTCGATCTCCTCGTGCTCGACTTCCGGGTTGATCCGTGAAATTCGCCGTCCCGTCGACGGGTCCTTGACCATGTGCACCCGATTCCAGATCAGCTTGCCGGCATAGATCGGGTTCAACAGCAGCCCATTTCCGCGCTGACCGTTGCCGTTCAGCGTCGATGCGTTCCAACGCTTACCCCGCGGCGCCGGCACGCCTTCTTCGTTCAGGGTCGCCGCGATCGCGCGCGGCGCTATCCCGCTCGCATAGAGGCTGAAGATCCTGCGCACGACCTGCGCTTCTTCCTCGATGATCTCCAGCTCGCCCTTGCGGCCAGGAACGGGCCGGTAGCCGTACGCCTTGCCGCCGGCATTGCGCCCAGAGCGTACCACTCCGACCATGCCGCGCTTCACCTTCTTGGCGCCTTCCTCGCGCTGCATCTGGCCGACGACGCCATACATGCCGATCTGCACCGTATCCATGGCGCCGCCGTTGACACAGTTCATTTCGATGCGGCGGAAGCGGAGCGTCTTGTGGATATGGGCGAGATCAGCGATGTCGCGAGAAATGCGATCGGGGTGCTCGGCAACGAGAACGTCGAAGGCATCGGTATCGGCCTTCTGCATCAGCTTTGCCAAGCCCGGCCGTCCGAACATGGACGCTCCGGACTTAGCGCGATCGAAGAATTCTCCGACAACATTAAGGCCCAGCCTCTCGGCGTGGGCCTTGCAAATTCTGATCTGATCTTCGACGGATTGGTCGTTCTGCAGGTCCGTCGAGTACCTCGCATAGATGACGGCGCGCTTCATCGCTTTCTCTTCGGCTGTGCTTCCCCGTGGTTGTTCTCATTTGCGGGCTGCGGCCCCTGCGCGTCAAGCCTCGCCTGGTGGCGTGCCAGCGCCTTCACGAAGGCAACGAGGCGGGGATCGAGATCGGGCAGCTCGTGTGAGTTGGGTGCAATCGACATCAAAGCACTCCACACATTCCAGTGCCGGCCCGCCGTTGTGGCCGATCATGCCGCGCTTTGCCTGCTCTCGGCGCTTCGCGTTTTCCTTGCGGGTGACCATCTCGACGTGGCCCTTGTCCGGCCGGACACAAAGGCGATTGCGGCAGTAGTGGTCGAGTTCTTTTTTTCCGGGGATGTAGCCGTGTTCGTTGGTCCACATGGCGATGTGGACGGCGACGGTCTGTCCGTCGAGGGACATTCGGGGGTAGCCCTTGCCGCGTCCCGTCTTGCCGGAATCCGGGCCGGTCCAGACATAGCAGCCGGTTACCGGGTCGATCTCGACCCGAGCCATGATTTTCGCCCGGATGCGATCGCGCCTGCTGCTCATCCGCGGCGCCTCCAGACGTCGAAATGGCCGCGCAAGTCGCACCAGCGCTCCGCGGCTGCGTGATCTTCGTTCAGCTGCCGGCGCGAGCCGATGCCGAGGATGGAGCGGACTTTCGTGGCGGCGCGCTCGTCGGTCAGCGGTCGCTCAAGGCCGTGGCATTCCTCGAGAAAAATATCGAGAATTCGCAACTGATTGTTGCGAATTCCCAGCATTGCAGTATTGCCTTTCGTCGTGCCACGAGATCTGGCCGAAGAACTAGTTGGGGGGCAAATCGGGTGGCATCAGAAGGCTCGGACGTGGCGCGAAACATTGGCTTTCGTGGAAAAGTCCTAAGGCGATCAGCCGCAATAGCTCGCTCTTGGACGAGAATTCGGCAGATCTGGACCGACCTTTGCTGGCTTTTCAGCCTCCTGCCCGGAGCGTTGAAGTTCGGCCTCGTTCTTTTCGTCAAATCACTAATGGTATCGATACTGTTGGCGCTCCTCTCAACACCGGCGACAGCAGTTTATGCGACTCGAATGGGTTTCCGCGTTCCGATTGAAGGCGTGCCCTTCGTCAATTTCACTATAGGGCTTTGGTCGTTTATAGGCTTCGCCCTATCAGTCGTATTGCTGACGTCGGTGGTGGTGTTGCTGGCTGCTTTGAGGAGCGGCGCCGTGAAATTCTCTGTAGCCCTGGGGTTCGGTCCAGAGATCGTGATTAGCCCTGAAGGAAAAATTGGCCTGGGTTCGACAGAAGTTGAGATTGAGGGGTTTGATAAATTTCTAATATACTCATCGATCGCCTGTTTCAGTTCGGCGACGTTGCTATTCATTGCTCATGCTACTGGTTTGTTGAATTTCTATTTCTCCATCGAGAGATGGGATGTATTCTTCTTCGTAGCTATAGGTTACCTATTTTCCGTTACGTTGTTTTCGATTTGGTACGCGAAGATGCAATACCCGTTTTGGATGCTTCAGGGTTACCTTACGATTCCACTCCTGATATTGATGACTATATCTTTGTTTGCGTCCGACACATACGGAAGTTTATTGCGAGTGATCCGCTATGGTGGGGGAATATCTACTTCGATTCAGCTTCAAGGCGTTCTGTATGATGGAAAAAGCCAGATCGAAGGACATCTTTTACTTCGATCTGATTCCGCTCTGTTTGTACTTGCTTCAACCGGAAAATCGGTGATCGAAGTGCCCGTCGATAAAGTTGCACTCCTCACCACAAACTTTGACGCTGATTGGATGCAGCCCAACTTCGGCGTACTTCGTCAGAGTAGATACATTGTCTTTGACTAGGCAGGCGATATCACGGCTTCTTCGGCGCGAGGATATATCCAACCATTTCCGCCCCTCGCATTTGTCTCCGCGCTGATATGAGAGTAGCGTATCAGTGTCGGCATCTTTTCGACCAATCTATATCTGTTCATCAGCCAGCGCGTTGAGCAGCTTTCTGGCAAGATCTAGGTAGCATGGGCTCTTTTTCTGGCTACAGCCTCAGGAGGCGTAAGACGGAACTTGGGGCCATCCGGGACCATAACGCCGTTGCACGGTGACGAAGCAGGACTAACTAAAGTTCCGAATCTGGTCAGGGGCCAGGACGTATTCGACCTCAAGCGTATACGTGCTCCCAAATTTGAGAACATTTCGGATGCTCAGAAGTGCATAATTCCCATATCTATTCTTCAGGAGGACAATATCATTAACGGCCGGCGATATGTCGGCATTGCCGAGCTCGTATGCGGCGGCATCGGACACCTCCGAGAAACGGTTCACGCCCGCTAAGATCCGAGCGCCGATGAGGTCAGGCTCGTGTCTTGTGATGAGATGCGCCGAGGTCGGAGAGTTCGAAGAGAAGTATGGTTTGAAGAGAGTCTCCCCGTCTCCGATCTCGCATGTATTCCTTAGGCCGAGGTCCACGGTGACCTTGCCGCTCTTTCTCTTTGAACTGAATTTGGGATTAAACGGCCACCACAACGATAGGATCGGGATCGCGCTTGCGACCACAACAACCAATGGCTCCATCTTCACGGACGATGCAATTTCCCAGGTCTCGTTGATCCCCCACGTCGCTGCGAGAATGAGGGCTAGAAATGACAGAACAAGCAGCGTTCGACGTTGCGCGCGAGGCATGAGCGGGCCCAATAGTTAAACTCCAGCAGTTCGGGATGTTCGTACGATGAAAATATCTCCCAGTCCGTTTGCTACCGCTTCAGAATTCCAGGCGGAGACGTGGACAGGAGTGACAAAATGTATAACAGCATCAAAGAGTGAAAAAATGCCCCACAAAATCGTAAGCCGTTAACTTACTGACTTTTCAGAATTCCCCCGGGACTGACGAGCCCACTTACGCGCTCGGCCTACCCAAGTTCCATAGGGCCAATCCGATTGCGGCTAGAACGCAAACGATGAGCCAATTGCCGACCTGGCTGAGCATAGCGCCGGGTGTGAACGGAATTGCGTAAGGGCATTCATAGGTTGCACATTTGAGCAAGGCTGCAGCGATAAGCACGGCGCTGACGACCTTCGAAACGGGCCTCTTCGTACTATCGAGCATAGAGCTGAACCGCGTCTAGCCACACTCCGGCAGCCCTCAGCACGACGGTCAGCGCGACCGCGACTGTGCGAAATCACTCCGGCCCGCCAGGCCCGTCCAGACGTCGTAAAAAGAACTGTCGTAGATCCCGAACATACTGAAGCCTAACGGCCATCGACGGCGGCTGGGTATTGGTCCAGCCGTCACCCTTCAAATCAATTAAACGTGGCGCTGTTCTGTCAATATCCTGACAGTGAGCCTTGAGATACACGGCAGGTCACCACCAACTTCTCCCGACAAACTCAGGATTTTTCCATGAAGGTGATGAGGGTTACCACCGCCGCCGCCGGCTTCAACCCTTTGCTTCTGATCCGTTTGAATAATGATTTTGTCGATCACGTCTCCGGAGAATACCCACATGTTTGATATGAAGTCTTCGCCGTCGAGAAAAATAGTGTGAGTCGGTTTTTCCCCCAGGGCCGCCAAACTTGATGTTGTTTAAAACGATGGCATCAACGTAGCTGCCAGCAAATAGCCCGATGGCCAAGGGCGGCAGCGGGCCAAATGGATTTCCACGAATTTTCCCGAATGTAAATTCCCGCACTACGGGAGCCATTGATCGAATTCCTCCGCTAACTCCATTCACAACCAATACAATAGATCAGCAACCCTAGATATACCTCAACTGGGTTACTGAATAGCATGAGGCGTCAGCTTAGTGGCTGGACACTGTTGAGGAAAAACGTAATGAAAAGGCTGGACACTCACCCGTCCAGCCTTCGCGTAAGTTATTGATTTCGGCCACTTGAGGTGGCCCGGCTGGGGCACCACCCGGAAAACGGCGCTGAACCTTCGCCGCTCCACGACGCTATGCGAGTTGGCCAATGGGAGCTGTGTCTCCGCTTGTTTTTTGGCTGTGTAGAATTGTTCTAAGCTTTCCGTGCCACTCGTCCAACAGCTTGGCGCTCTCTTTCACCAAAACTGAATTCGGATCCGACTTCGGTTGGTTAAAGAAGATGACCTCGTGTACCGGGGAGACCAAGTCGTTGATGTATATCTTCAACGATAGTTTATCGACCAGCTGGACCGATTTCTTGGTTCCGGTAAGGCCGCCGATTAGAAGGCCGGCTGGTCCCAACAGGAGTGCTCCCACCGCGGCGCCAGCCACTTGGTTTCCTCTGTTGGTTTTGGTTATGCTTGCGCCATTTTGCAGGACTTCTACAGCCACCAGATCACGAAAGCTCAGGATTTTTGCTGGTGTGGCGGATTGCGAGAGTGCGATGCGCTGCCCGCGAGGGTCTAGCGCGATCAACGACCCAGGGGCGGCGCCAAAGCACATGAGGTCTGCTTCGAAGCCCGCTTCTTGAAGTTGGCTTTGTGTTTGCCGGCGGTGTGCCGCAATAGCCTCCTCTCGTTTGGCACGCGCCAAAAAGAGAAAAACTACGGCGGCAATTATTCCGGCGTAGGGAATCCAGTCCATTTTTGGTTTTCCTTCTTCGGGCAGCCTTGCTTGACGCTATTCGTCCGACCACCACGCCATGTAGACCGAGTGGATTGGCAGGTTGGGGTCGGACTTGGCTTGGCCGGCGCTCGGGTAATAGCGATTGTCTCTGCGAGTGGGGGAATATTTTCGGTAAAGGGCACTTCGCTTGTCGGTCTGGCAGGTCTCCTGCAGCCTACGCTCCAACGCGTGGGAGTCGGGAAGTGTAAGCCGATCAGCGATCAAGACGAGATGCTGATAACCTTCCCAGTACTTGTATTCCTGGTGCCGTGCTCGACCGGATCGCGATGTGTATCCTATAGTGAACTCTGAAACGCGAGGCGATGCCGCAATTGCCTTGATTGTTTCGACGTATTCCTCAATTCGGGATGTTTTCAGCATGCCAGCCTCCGGTAGTGGAGGCAAAGTTTGCAATCAATTATTGCTCTCTGGTTACCGCTCATCGCTGCGTAGAGTGCATTTCTTTCGTTGGTAAACGAGCCGAAAACATTAATCGTCAAAATTGATCCTGCCGACATTCATCGCCTAAGAATATCGGAGTTCGTCATGCCGAAGCCTAACCGCATCGTGTCCCACAAATCTGCAAGTGGCGCGCTTACTTGGCGCCGGCATGGGGCACCATATATGCTTCCCTGCGAGCCGCCGCCTCAGCGTCGTTTTCTGCGACCCGATCGCACTTTGGCCGTTTCAGATAGCCGCCGATCGCCTCGATCAAGTCGCTTTGCCATGTTCCGTAGCTGAGGATATTCGGGCCGGAAAGTCGGCTGTTCTGACCAGAACGGACCTCCGCTACCATTGGCGCGGCCCGACAATTCTTTGTGGGCAATCTCGATCCATCGATTTCGTTTCGGTATTCGTCGCCACGAGTACGTAAGTGAACTATCACGCTCGAAACCCTATCGCGGAAGGCGCGCGCGGGATCCATCGACGGCTCTCCGCCCCGCAGGATTCCCGCCAGTCATTCAACATCCTGCGGAACTCTTCGACGGTCCTGGGTTTGGCCTCGATTACGTTTGACGAGGACGCCTGCCCAAGCTCTGCTCTGCGATGTAGTCCATACCAAATCTCCTTGCCAAGAATAGGCCGGGGAACGGACCATTGCTTGCGAGAGTGTGCGTGGTTTGATCCAAAGCCCAACGACCGCCTCCAAGAAAAAGCCCCGCGCGAGGGCGGGGCAAGTTTCGCATCCCGTTGCCTTCATGGGACGCGGGGGAAAGATGTAGCTCCAGCGGAAACTACGGTGCGACGCTATCCATGGAGTGGGTGGAGAGGAAGGTCGGATTCTTCGATTCCGGTACGCTTCTGCAAATAAAGGCCGCACGACGGTCTGCTGCGTTTGAGCAATGGAATTTAGAATTTGCTAAATCATTTACCTCTAAGCTTCCAGAATGCGCGGACTGCTACTCCTCATTGTTGCAGTGTGTGGCCTCCTGGCGATCGATCAGATCGCAACCGAGGGCCGGTATCGCCGCGCGGTTTGGAGCGAAGCGAAAGCTCAAGGCAACTCGCTTCGGAGCCGGGCGGAATATTGGGTTAATGGCATCACCAGGCTTTGACGCGGGCTCGTCGCGCGGCTCTCCGCTCCGCTATTTTTGCCTGCAGTTTTTCACTGAACCGAGGCGCGCTCGGTAGTGCCATATTCATGGCCTTGTCTAGATCTTCCCGGTACCAGAATTTGCGCCTGGGGCCTTCAACGAGGCGCGGCTGCGGGTAAATTGTTCCGATGCGCTCGAGGAAGTCCTCGACGTGCTTTTCACCAACGTAGCCGGCCGCCATCTCAGCCATCATGCGCGGTGGCCAGCTACCGGTCGGAATCTGGGCAGCACGGCGTTTTCTGTCTTTTTCGGGCATCGCGGCACCATCGATTACAACCGAGACGTCCTACAGGCATCGGGTCTTTTTAAGACGCGCAAAGGCCCTGCACTTTGAATCGCTGCATATCCTCAGATCGTTCCGACCTGAGCCATCATGCACTAGGTTCTCACAGCTTGGGTTGCAGTCAAGAATTAGGAGCGCCGGCCAAAGGAAGTAGGGGCGGTTAACATGACGGCCACCGTCACGGGGGATACCGATCGCCGATCGAGTCGCCGCCGAAAATTGTCGCGCGCTCGATCGGTTTTACCAAATGGGCCGCCCGCGCGAAGGTCGTCGATCGCAGCATCGCGAAAGCGGTCCGCTGGATTCAGGCCGCGCCGCCTGGCATGATCTCGACAAGGAAGAGCCCGGACGCGATCTCCGCCGTCACCGTGACGGGAAGTGGCTGGACGAGGATCGCGGCGTCCAGTGCATGAAGCGTCGCGGTCACGCCTTCCGTCGCCAGCGTGACGCTTCCGCGGTGACAGAAGACGATGAGTTCGCGGGCGTGGGATTCGAGCGACTGCGAGCCCGCGACGTGAAGCCGCCGCACGCGGTGCTTCAGCACGCCACGTCGCGTCATGACGTTAAGATCGATCACCGGACCGTCCCGAAGTGTTGCCGATGTCGGCGCCTCGGCGGGAAACGAAATTGGTGCGTCCGCGACCGTCAGCAGCTTCGGTTGCCGGCCTTCAATTGCAAGCGTCATGCCGGCGCCTTCGAGGATCGAGAGCGTGCGGTCGATGCCGGGGAAGCTGGAGAAAGAGCCATCGCTCGCAACGGTCGCCATGCTGATGCGCCAATCGAAATCGGACAGCGACGCGCGCTCCGGGGAGACGGCAATTTCCACGGTCTCGCCGCCGCCGTTCTTCCACGGCATGCGCCTGTATTCGTTCGAGCGCAGGATCTTCATAGCGTAGCTCCTTGCATCAGATTGCGCATCCGGCCGACGTCATTCGCAGGCTTGTCACCGGCATGGGCCGAGATTGCATCGCGAAACTGAGCTAGCGCCAACAAAGGCGCGATAAAAACCGTTAGCCAGATTGCACAGAATATCACCGGGCGTTCTATTGTGCACGGCCTGCAATCGTCGGTCGCCGGATCTTGATCGTTGCTTCGATTACTATTTCAGTTTCGTTAGAACCCGTGCAAAGGCGCGGTCGATGCCTTCCTCCCGATCATGGCGTCCGTCGCGGATCCTCCAGTGGCCGGCGACCATGACGTCGCGGACCGTCTCGCCACCGAGGGCGAAGAGCCAGCGGTCGAGAATCTGGTTGCCGGCGGCGGCGGCGATATACGGATTGGCGCCATCGAGGACGACGAGGTCCGCGCGTGCGCCGGTTTTGATGCCCAGTGCGCCGAGACCGGCGGCTTGCGCCCCGCCGGCAAGGGCGGCCTCGAAGATCGATCGGCCGACCGACGCGCCGGGGCCGGCGGCAAGCCGGTTACGCCGCCGATCGCGCAGCCGCTGACCATATTCGAGAAGCCGCAGTTCCTCCGCGACGCTGGTTGCGACATGGCTGTCGGTGCCGATGCCGATGCGGCCGCCCTCGGCGATGAAATCGACCGCGGGAAAGATGCCGTCGCCGAGATTAGCCTCGGTCGCGGGGCAAAGGCCGGCAACGGCCCCTGACGCCGCCAGCAGCTTCGTTTCCTCGGCCGTCATGTGCGTCGCGTGGATGGCGCACCAGCGCGCATCGACGGACATCTCGTCAAGCAACCATTCGACCGGCCGCCGGCCGCTCCAGGCGAGGCAGTCGTCGACCTCGCGCGTCTGCTCGGCCACATGAATGTGAATGGGACCGGAGCCCGGAGCCGCAGCGAGGATTGTCCGCATCTCGTCCGGCGTCGCTGCGCGCAGTGAATGGATGGCATAGCCGAGCTTGGCGCCAGCCTTCGAACAGGCAGGGCGGAGGCGATCGAGAAGGGCGAGGAAACGATCCGGGTCATGCAGGAACGGGCGCTGGCCGGGATTGGGCGCCACACCGCCGAAATTGGCATGGGCATAGAATACGGGCAGATGGGTCAGACCGATGCCCGTCGCCTCAGCCGCGCGCAATATCCGGAGCGACATTTCGGCCGGATCGGCATATGGGGTGCCGTCTGCCTGGTGATGGAGGTAGTGGAACTCGACCACACGGCCGAAGCCGCCCTTCAGCATCTCCATGTAAAGCTTGGCGGCGATGGCCTCAACGTCATCAGGGTCGACGAGGCTGACAGTGCGGTACATTTCCTCGCGCCAGGTCCAGAAACTGTCGTCTCCCGTGCCCGCCACTTCCGCGAGGCCGGCCATGGCGCGCTGAAACGCATGGGAGTGGAGGTTGGCAATCGCAGGAACCACCGGGCCCGAAAGCCGCTCATCGCCTTCCGCAATGGATTGGCCTGATGTGACCGATGCGATGCCGCCGCTGCCGTCAAGGGCGATGGCCACGTTTTCGGCCCAGCCGCCTGGAAGAAGTGCATGCGCCGCAAAGAGCCGTTGGACGGGAAAAGTGGCCATGCTGCGATTTTCCTGTACGTTGTTGTATATGGAACTATAGGTATTTTATTGTGGCGCGCAAGGCGGAAATCGACGAAAAGGGTCGTTGCCGAGGTGCTGCCTTCATAGGCATGGCTGTGGACAGGTGATGACGGCATCAGGATGGACGAATGAGATGACAACTTTCGCGTTAGGACCAGTTCCCCGTTATGAGGCGGTGAAGCAGTTCATTCGCAGTCGGATCGAGAGCGGCGAATGGCCCGCCAATCATCGCATACCGTCGGAAAACGATATCGTCGCCGATCTCGGCGTCAGTCGGATGACGGCGAACAGAGCTTTGCGCGAGCTTGCGAGCGAGGGTGCAATCACCCGGGTGCAGGGCGTCGGGTCGTTTGTGGCGGCCCACAAGGGCAGCACGGCGCTCCTCGAGGTCCGCAACATCGCGGACGAGATCCGCGAGCGTGGCCATAGGCACACTTCCCGGCTGACCCTTTTAGAGGTGGGTCCGGCGAGCCCGGAGATCGGTGATGCACTGGGGCTTCCGACGGGCGCAAGGGTGTTCCATTCGATCATGGTCCATTGCGAGGAGGAGGTGCCGATCCAGATCGAGGATCGGTTCGTCAACCCGACGGTCTGCCCTAACTACATGGCGCAGGATTTTAGCGC
The DNA here is from genome assembly GCF_020193575.1 of Ensifer sp. IC4062. Lineage (GTDB taxonomy): Bacteria > Pseudomonadota > Alphaproteobacteria > Rhizobiales > Rhizobiaceae > Sinorhizobium. The sequence goes on along the minus strand of NZ_JADYVD010000027.1, from coordinate 86,980 downwards.
CATGACCCCAAACGCCTATCTGACCCTAGTGGCGCCGATTACCCGCACCGAGCAGATCGTCGAGGCCGTGTTGCCCAAGCCCTGGGAGTGCAAGCTTCTCGCGATAGGCCGCAACGAACCGTGCCTGATGATCCGTCGCCGGACCTGGTGGGAAACGGCGACCGTGACGACCGCGCGGCTGCTCTATCCGGGCACGCGCTATCGCCTTGAGGGCGTCTCACAGTGAGGCGGTCCCGCGAACAAACGGGAAGGGAAGGATGGACGGAGAAACGCTCAAGCTCCGCACGCAACTCGCAAGGCCGGATGTGTCGGCCGAGGAGGCGAAACGCGTTCTATCGGAAAAGTACGGCCGTTCCGGCGCGCTGACCGAGCTCGGTAGCCAGCAGGATCGAAACTACCGTGTGGATACGGACGACGGCCGCTTCGTCCTGAAAATCTGCCGGATGGAATATGCTCGGGTCGAACTTGAGGCGCAGAATGCGGCGCTGCATCACCTTGGCGCCAAGTCGGGCGCGCCGAAGGTGCCGGCCGTCACCTCGGCCCTGAACGGCGAGGAGATTGTCGTCGCCAGCGTCCGGGACGTGGCCTATCAGTTCCGGCTGCTCACCTATCTCGATGGCCCGCCTTTGACCCGCCGCAAGCATCTTCCGGCTCAAACGGTCGCCGAGCTTGGCGATCTCGCCGGCCGCCTTGCTTCGGCGCTCAAGGATTTCGATCATCCCGGGCTCGAACGCGAACTGCAATGGGACCTGCAGCGGGCGGGACCGGTCGCGCTGCAACTGCTGCAGACCATGACCGACGTGGATCTGCGCAAGCGCGTCGCCGAGGCAATGGTGGCCGCGATGCGGCGCCTGCAGCCGCTGATGCCGGAGTTGCGGGTGCAGGCGATCCATCAGGACGTTACCGACGACAACGTCGTGAGCAAGATGGAGGCAAGCGGCAGGCTAGTGCCCGAGGGCGTGATCGACTTCGGTGACGTCCTCAAGGGGTGGCTCGTTGCAGAACTGGCCGTCACGTGTGCGTCGCTGCTTCACCATGCCGATGGCGACCCGTTCTTCATCCTGCCGGCGGTCCAGTCGTTCCATGCGGCATTCCCGCTGACGGATGTCGAGCTGAAAGCGCTCTGGCCGCTCATCGTGGCGCGAGCGGGCATTCTGGTCGCAAGCACGGAACAGCAGCTGGAGATTGACCCCGACAACGCCTATGTGCGTGGAAATGCTGCCCATGAGCGTGAAATTCTCGATGTCGCACTGTCCGTGCCTTTCGGCCTGATGGAGCAGGCGATCCAGCGGGTCGTGGGGAAGGGGGCGGCAGCGACCGTGCCCGTGACCGCCGGCCGGCTGCTGCCGGACATCGAACCCACCCGTGTCGGCATTGTCGATCTTTCGCTTCTTGGCCCTCATCTTCCGGCCGACCGCTGGCACTATGAGGACACCGAAGCGCTGCTCTTGCAGTCGGCGGCGCGGGCGGCCGGCGCGTCCGCCACGCGTTACGGCGAATTCCGTTTGACCGAGACACGGGTTCTCAAGGCAAGGTCGCCTGCGACCTTCGCCCTCCACGTCGATCTCTGCCTACCCGCACAAACGGCTGTCCATGCGCCCTTCGCGGGCAATCTCGGGCGGCGCGGCGAAAAAATCGTCCTGTCGACTGATGGGCTGCATCTCCATCTCAATGGCGTCGAACCGGCTGACGCCGCCGATGGCGCGATCGAAGCCGGAGCGCCGATCGGCGTCGTTCCCGGTGATCCGCCGGCGCTCGGTTTCGTCCGCGTCCAGCTCTCGACCGAGCCGGAGACCGACCCGCCGCCCTTCGCGACATCAAGCCAGGCGGAAGCCTGGCGGGGGCTCTGCCCGTCGCCCGCCCAAATGCTGGGTTTCGACTGTGATGCGCCCTTGCCGACAGCAGGCGAGCTGCTTCGGCGCCGGCAACGTCACTTTGCACGGCCGCAGAAGAACTACTACCGGCAGCCGCCGCAGATCGAGCGTGGCTGGAAGGAACATCTCTTCGATGTCGAGGGCCGTGCCTATCTCGACATGGTCAACAATGTCACGATCGTCGGCCACGGCCATCCGCGCCTTTCGGCGGCGGTTGGACGGCAATGGTCGCTGCTCAACAGCAATTCGCGCTTCCACTATGCATCCGTCGTGGAATTTTCGGAGCGGCTCGCGGCGTTGGCACCCGAGGGACTCGACACGGTCTTCCTCGTCAACAGCGGCTCGGAGGCGAACGACCTCGCGATCCGGCTCGCCTGGGCCCATTCCGGCGCGCGCCACATACTCTCGCTGCTTGAAGCCTATCACGGCTGGACGGTCGCGAGCGATGCGGTCTCGACCTCGATCGCCGACAACCCGCAGGCGCTGACGACGCGGCCCGATTGGGTGCACCCGGTCGTTTCCCCGAACACCTATCGCGGACCGTTTCGCGGGGAAGGCTCGACCGTCGACTATGTTCGCGCCGTTACCGAGAAACTGGAGGAACTCGACGAGAGCCGGGTGGGCCTTGCGGGGTTCATCTGTGAAGCGGTCTATGGCAACGCCGGCGGCATCCCGCTGCCGCCGGGATATCTCGAGGCCGTCTATGCCATGGTCCGGGAGAGGGGCGGCGTCTGCATCGCCGACGAGGTGCAAGTGGGCTACGGCCGCCTCGGCCACCACTTCTGGGGTTTTGAACAGCAGGGCGTCATTCCGGACATCATCACGGTCGCCAAGGGCATGGGCAACGGCCATCCGCTCGGTGCCGTCATCACGCGGCGCGAGATCGCGGAGGGGCTGGAGAAGGAAGGCTATTTCTTCTCGTCGGCCGGCGGCAGTCCGGTAAGCTCCGTCGTTGGACTCACTGTTCTCGACATTCTCCACGACGAGGCCCTGCAGGAGAATGCCCGCACGGTCGGCGACCACCTCAAGGCGCGGCTGCAGGCGCTTGGCGAGCCCTTTCCGATCGTCGGCGCGGTCCATGGCATGGGGCTTTATCTCGGCGTCGAGTTCGTCCGCGACCGCGGAACGCTGGAACCCGCGACGCAGGAGACGGCGGCGATCTGCAACCGTCTCCTTGAACTCGGCGTCATCATGCAGCCGACTGGCGATCACCTGAATGTCTTGAAGATCAAGCCGCCGCTCTGCCTCAGCCGCGAGAGCGCCGATTTCTTTGCCGAGATGCTGGAGCGAGTGCTGGAAGAGGGCTGGTGAGGAGAGCCCCCCTCGCAGGTGCCGCAGTGGGACGCAAGGATTCGTTGAGCTGGACTTACCCCTCGCTCAACATTTCCGACTCGCCACTCAATCGCTCGACGAGGCTGCGGCGAACGCGGCCGATGTGGCGCGCCGGCGGCTCGCCGAACTGACGGGAATATTCGCGGCTGAACTGCGACTGGCTCTCATAGCCGACCTGATGGCCGGCATCGCCCGCATCGAGGCGCTCTTCCAGCATCAGGCGCCGCGCCTCCTGCAGCCGGAGCTGCTTCTGATACTGCAGCGGACTCATCGCGGTGATCGCCTTGAAGTGATGATGAAGCGAGGAAACGCTCATACTGACGCGGCTCGCAAGATCGTCGATGCGCAAGGGGTGCGCATAATGCTCCTTCAGCCATGCGACGGCGCGACCGATCTGGTGCGGCTGACTTTCCGCCGTCATCATCTGCCTGAGCCTCGTGCCATCAGGCCCGATGAGCAGGCGATAAAGGAGTTCCTGCTCGATCAACGGCAGAAGAGCGGCAATATCATCCGGGTGATCGAGCAGCCGCAGCAGGCGGAGCGCTGCGTCTTCGAGGTCGGGTGTTATCTTGCTAACCGTCATTCCGCGCGCAGAGGCCGGCGGCTTCATGGGGCGGTTACCGATCAGATCCAGCAGTGCCGGGATCTTTCCGGTATCGATCTGGAACGCAAGGCTCATGTACGGCTCTTCCGGCGAAGCCTGCGAGATCTGGGAGATGACCGGCAGATCGATCGAGGTCAACAGATAGTCCGAAGCGCCGTAGACGAGGGGCTCGTCACCCAGTACCACGCGTTTGGCGCCTTGCACGATGATCGCGAGGCTCGGCCTGTAAGCTGCGCAACTCGGTTTCGCTGTGCTTGAATGCCGGTGGACACTGAGACCCGGCACGATCGTTGCGTGGTCGCCATCCTTTTCGGCGATACGGGCAATGATATCGATCATCTCCTGGCGGGGCGTCTGTCGTGTCGTCATCATATTCAGCGGCCTTTCCAGTATCTTAGGTATGCGCGGTACGCCGTTCAGATAGGTTCCAGGCGTGATCGCGCCACGGCGGTGCCTTCATTCATGCAGGATTGTGCAAAACTTTTGCAGGATCGCACTAACGCATCATCGTCCGGAGACAGCATATTCCGCCCTGCCGCTCGAGGTCCACATTTCACGAGCGCACCATTCCCAAGACATCAAGGACAGACCCATGGCTATAGCTAGAGGATATGCGGCGACCGATGCTTCGAAGCCGCTTACACCCTTCACATTCGAGCGCCGCGAGCCGCGTGACGACGATGTGGTCATCGACATCAAATATTGCGGCGTCTGCCATTCCGATATCCATCAGGCCCGCAACGAATGGGGCAATTCCACTTTCCCCATGGTGCCGGGCCACGAGATCGTCGGCATTGTTTCGGCGGTCGGATCGAAGGTCACGAAGTTCAAGGTCGGCGACCGCGCCGGCGTCGGCTGCTTCGTCGATTCCTGCACGACCTGTGCCACCCGTGATCTCGATCTCGAGCAATATCTGCCGGGCTTGGTCGTGACCTACAACGGCGTCGAGGCCGATGGAAAGACCCCGACCCAGGGCGGCTACTCGGATCATATCGTGGTCAAGGAAGGCTATGTGCTTTCGATCCCCGAGAACCTGCCGCTGGATGCGGCCGCGCCGCTCCTTTGCGCCGGCATCACACTTTACTCGCCGCTCCGCCATTGGAAGGCGGGACCCGGCAAGAAGGTCGCGATCGTCGGCATGGGCGGCCTCGGGCACATGGGCGTGAAGCTCGCCCACGCGATGGGTGCCGAGGTCACCGTGCTGAGTCAAAGCCTCTCCAAAAAGGAGGATGGGCTGAAACTCGGCGCGGATAATTATTACGCGGCCAACGATCCGGAGACGTTCCAGGCGCTTGCCGGAAGTTTCGACCTGATCATCTGCACCGTTGCCGCCGAAGTCGACTGGAACGCCTATCTCAATCTCCTGAAGGTCGACGGCGACCTCGTGCTTGTCGGTATTCCGGAGAACCCGGTACCGGTCCACGCCTTTTCGCTGGTTCCGGCGCGGCGCAGCATTTCCGGTTCGATGATCGGTTCGATCAAGGAAACCCAGGAGATGCTGGATTTCTGCGGCGAGCACGGCATCGTTTCTGAGATCGAGACGATCGAGATGGGTCAGATCAACGAGGCCTACGAGCGTGTCATCAAGAGCGACGTGCGCTATCGCTTCGTGATCGACATGGCTTCGCTCTAAGAGCGGGTCCGCTGCCGCTTTCAGACGAGCGGCAGCGGACCGTCGTTCTTGATCTCTTCCATGACCGCGTAGGTGCGGGTTTCCTTGACGCCGGGCAGTGTCCACAGCACCTGCCCCAGGAAGTTGCGGTAAGCGGTCATGTCCTCGAAGCGGGTCTTGACCAGATAGTCGAAGCCGCCGGCGACCATATGGCATTCGAGCACGGCAGGAGCCTGCTTGATGGCTATCGCAAACTGGTCGAAGACTTCCGGTGTCGTCTTGTCCAGCATGACTTCGATAAAGACGAGCAGGCCGAAGCCGAGCTTGTGGGGGTCGAGGCGTGCGCCGAAGCCGGAGACATAGCCTTCCTTCAGCAGGCGGCGCAACCTTTCGCTGGTTGCGGTCGGCGACAGCCCGATGCGGTCCGCCAGTTCAAGATTTGTGATCCGCCCATCCGCCTGCAGGATGTTCAGTATTCTGCGATCCGTCTTGTCGATCTGGTGCATTGCCGCCGCCTCCCGCTCGCGTCTCTCAGGCGGCCAATCGCGTTTCGGCGAGCTTCACCCAATAGGAAATGCCATGAGGGATTGCCTCGTCGTTGAAGTCGTAGGCCGGATGGTGAAGGCCGGCCGTGTCGCCGTTGCCCATGAAGATGAAGGCGCCAGGGCGGGCAAGCAACATGTAGGAGAAATCCTCGCCGCCCATCATCGGGTCGAGTGAAGCATTGACCTGGGTGGCGCCGGCAACCGTCGCGGCCGCCGCAAGCGCGTGGCCGGTCTCATCGGCGTGGTTGACGGTCACAGGATAGTTGCGGCCGTACCAGACGTTGACCGTGGCGCCATAGGCACCGGCGATGCTTTCGGCGATCTGGCGGATGCGCGCCTCGCCGGTATCGCGCACTTCCGGCATCAGCGTGCGAACGGTTCCGGCGAGAACCGCCTGCTCGGGAATGACGTTGTGGGCGAAGCCGGCGTTGAACTTCGTGACCGAGACGACGACGGATCCGAGAGGATCGACCGTGCGCGAGGCGATCGTCTGAAGCGCGTTGACGATCTGTGCGCCGATGACGATCGGATCGATTGTCTTGTGCGGCTGCGCCGCATGCCCGCCGCGACCGTTGATGGTGATGGTGAACTCGTCAGTGGATGCCATGATCGGGCCGACGCGGCTGCCGAAATGGCCGACCGGCATGCCCGGCATGTTGTGCATGCCGTAGACCTCCTCGATTGCGAAACGCTCCATCATGCCGTCCTTGACCATCTCATTGCCGCCTCCGCCGCCTTCTTCCGCCGGCTGGAAAATGACCGCGACGGAGCCCGCGAAATTGCGCGTCTCGGCGAGATATTTCGCCGCGCCGAGCAGCATGGCCGTATGGCCGTCATGGCCGCAGGCGTGCATCTTGCCCGCTGTCGTCGATGCCCAGGGCTTGCCGCTCGTCTCAGTGATCGGCAGGGCGTCCATGTCAGCCCTGAGGCCGATGGTCCGGCCGGTGCCAAGATTGCCGTGGATGATGCCGACGACACCGGTACGACCGAAGCCTGTCACGATTTCGTCAACGCCGAATTCCCTCAGTTTCCTTTCTACAAAGGCTGCCGTATTTTCCACCGCGAACAGCAGTTCAGGGTTCATATGCAGGTGGCGCCGCCATTCGGTGACTTCGTTCTGGAGTTCGGCGGCGCGGTTGAGAATCGGCATAGGTTCGTCCTGTCGGTCTGTTCGGTCACTAATGCATGATTCCTTAAATCAGAACTGATTTAAGGATAAAATCACGCAGAAACTCAAAGCTCTACAGCGACCTTTGCGCGTCTTATTGGACGCGTGGCGCTGTAAGGGCACAGTGGATTGGCGCGGCAGCCATGGATTGGGCTTTGCCATCTCCTCGCCATATAGGCTAAATACCGGAACGAGGCGAGGCAACTGCGGAAATTCGAGGTCGGATTGTGGTGACAGGTGGATACTTGGGGCGTGACGGGGCGAGGGCGATGGGCGTTCTCGCGGGAGCCTGTGCGGCATTCCTGGCGGCGGTGCTTCCCGCATCTGCCAATCCGCGGCTGGTCGTCGACGTCAATTCGCTCAAGGTCTACGAGCATCAGGACATCTTCAAGAGATGGTACCCGGCATCGCTGACCAAGCTGATGACGGCCTACACGACTTTTCGAGCGATCAAGACGGGGCAGTTGACGCTGGAAAGCCCGGTCGTGATGACGAAGAACGCCGCGTCCGAGCCGCCGAGCAAGATGTTCTACAAGCCCGGCCAGGCGATGACGCTCGACAGCGCGCTGAAGATGATGCTGGTGAAATCGGCAAACGACATTGCCGTTGCCATCGCGGAAACGGTCGCCGGATCCGAGCCGGCCTTCATCGAGCGGATGAATGCCGAGGCACGCCGTATCGGCATGACCTCGTCGCATTTCATCAATGCCAACGGGCTGCCCGGTGGGGGTCAGTATACGACGGCGCGTGACCTCGCTGTGCTTGCCATCACATTGAAGCGCGAATTCCCCGAATACGCTTCCTATTTCTCGCTGGAGGGCTTCACCACCGGCAAGAAGGACTATGCCAACTACAATATGCTGATCGGCCGCTTCGACGGCGCGGACGGCATGAAGACCGGCTTTATCTGCGCCTCGGGCTTCAACCAGGTCTCGTCGGCGACGCGCGCTGGCCGCAGCGTTATTTCGATCGTTCTCGGGGAGGACAGTCTCGGCGCCCGGGCCGACGAGTCCGCACGTCTGTTGCAGATGGCGCTAACGACCAGCGATGCCGGCAAGCAGTCTCTGACGCAGATCGCCCCCTACGGCGAGGGCCGCGACATCGTTGCCGATATAAGCAAGGAGATCTGCTCCAAGGCCGCGGCGAAGGTGCGCAGCGAAGGCCGCGACGAAGCCGGCCGCCAGAAGCTGCTTTCTCCCTATATCCACGAGATCAACCGTCCGCTGAAGCTTGCTTTTGCGGGGCTTATCCCCGGCAGCGACAAGACCGCCAAGTCCGGCAGCGATGTCGCGGGGCAGGGGGACGTCGCCGAGATCGCCAACGTGCCGATCCCGGTTCCTCGCCCGACTTTTTGAGCGGGATAATAATGCGCGGCCTTCGGCTCGCGTCCCGCGTCTCAAAGCTGACTTCGGGTCGTTTCGACCCTAAGTCAGCGTGATCTAAAACGGAGTCCGCCATGAACGGTCCATTGCCGGTGGTGTCGGTATCGATCCTCACCGGCTTCCTCGGTGCGGGCAAGACGACGCTTCTCAATCGCTTGCTCAAGGATCCCGACCTCGCTGATACCGCGGTGATCATCAACGAATTCGGCGATATTTCGATCGACCACCTGCTGGTCGAGGCGTCGAGCGATGGTGTGATCGAGCTTTCCGACGGGTGCCTCTGCTGCACGGTACGCGGCGAGCTTGTCGATACGCTCGCCGACCTCATGGACCGGATGCAGACCGGCCGCATCAAACCGCTGAGACGCGTCGTCATAGAAACGACCGGGCTTGCCGATCCGGCGCCGGTGCTGCAATCGGTGCTCGGCAATCCGGTCATCGCGCAGAACTTCCGGCTGGACGGTGTCGTCACGGTCGTGGACGCGGTCAACGGGTTGCAGACGATCGCGAACCACGTGGAAGCCTTGAAGCAGGTCGCGGTTGCCGACCGGCTCGTCATCAGCAAGACCAAGCGCGCCAATGACGCAGAGCGCGACCGGCTCCTGGAGCGGCTCAGGGATCTTAATCCGCGCGCGCCCGTCATTGACGGCGATACGGACGAGGCGGGCCGTGCGGAACTGTTCGCCTGCGGTCTCTATGACGCGTCGACCAAGGTTGCCGATGTCGGCCGTTGGCTTCAGGACGAAGCGCACGCCGATCATGATCACCATGATCATGATCACGTCCACCATGGGCATGACCATCATCATCATCATCATCATGGGCACCGTGATCACCACCATCACGATGTCACGCGCCACGGCTCGGACATCCGGTCCTTCAGCATCGTGCACGACCGTCCGATCGAGCCGATGGCGCTGGAGATGTTCATCGATCTATTGCGTTCGGCCCATGGCGAAAAGCTATTGCGGATGAAGGCGGTCGTTTCCGTGGCGGACAATCCCGAACGGCCGCTCGTCCTGCACGGTGTGCAGACCGTTTTTCATGCGCCGGAGCGGCTGGCCGCCTGGCCCGATCCTGACGACCGGCGCACGCGCATGGTGCTGATCACCAAGGGGCTCGAGGAAGCATTCGTGCGCGACCTCTTCGATGCCTTCACCGGCAAGCCGCGGATCGACCGGCCGGACGCGCAAGCGCTCGCGGATAATCCGCTTGCGGTTCCCGGAGTGAAATTCTAGATCAGCGCCGAACTTCTCAAGTTGCCTGCGGCTTGGCTTTCACAGCCAGCGGCGAACGCGGCTCTTGTAGCCGCGATAGGCGTCGCCGAACTTGCGTTCGAGATAGGCTTCTTCTCGGGCGACCACCAGGTAGCGGATGACGAAGTAAAACGGCACCAGCAGGATGAGGAGCCACAGGCTGTCGAAACCGACGGCGAGGCCGATCAGGCCGAGAAACATGCCGATGTAGATCGGGTTACGGCTGTAGCGGTAAGGCCCCTCTTCGACGATCGTCGTCGTCGGCTGGGTGGTCGGGATGTTCGTTCCCGCCTGGCGGAAGGTCATCGCCGCCCAGATCAACAGTGCCAAGCCGGCGAGGAATATAATGGCGCCCAACCAACCGGCCGGCACCGCCGCCGGCAGAAAAGGCAGCGGGTAGACCACGTCAATCACACGCCCCGCCACGACCGCCAGTGCCCAGACGATCGGCGGCCGCACCGCCGCGCCGGACCTGTCGTCAAGATTGCCGCTCCCATCGTTCATTGTTGAGCCCGCATCGCATTTCGCCGATCATAGCAAGAACTCCGACCGGCTTGGAGCCTCTCGGTGGTGAGAGCAGCAGGAATACGGGACGCCGAAGCGGCGATGTTTTCGCTACGCTTTCTTGCGGATGAGGAAGCGATGGCCGCCCTCGGTCGGCGCGGCTTCCTCGAGCCGGTGTCCGTCCTCGTTGCAGAAATGCGGGATGTCGATCACCGCGAGCGGGTCCGTCGTCTCGATTTCGAGCAGGGTGCCCGGAGCGAGCGTCTGCATTCGCTTGCGCGTCTTCAAAACGGGAAGGGGGCATTTCAGCCCCCTCAGATCGTAGACGGTCCTGGGTTCGTCCGGCATCAATTGCCCCAGATCTTCCAGAACGGGCGCTTCTTCGGCTGCTCGGCGGCGGGTTGTTCGGCTGCCGCCTGCGGGTTTTCCGCTGGGGCCGCTGCCACTTGTGCGTTGCTGCCGGCCGGCGCGGGTGCCTGCTTCTGGTTGGCTGCCGCCGGCTGCTGGTTTGCTGCGGGCTGCGTCGCAGCGGGCTGAACCGCGGCCGGCTGCTCGGGTGTCTGCGCCGTCGGCGCGGGGGCCGCGGCTTCAGGCTCGCTTGCCGAGAACAGGTTCCAGAAGGATTTCCTGGCGGGCGCCGGCTGGATGGCGGCCTGCAGAACAGGGCGCTCGATCGGGCTTGCCTGCGGCACCGGCACGCTCGCGCCGCCTCGGGTCGCTTTCTCCAGCGCCTCCCTTTGGATCAGCGCCGCCTGCTTGGCTTCCTCGATCGCCTTCTCGTCGGCGACCTTCTTTTCGAGCTCGCTCACCTTCATCATCTTGCCGGCATCGAGCGAAGTGCCCGTGGGGGCATAGGCGAGCTCGCGGCCCTTGCGCTGGTCGGCGACGATCGCCTTCCGCTCCGCTTCGGTAGGCTCATACCAGACCATGCCTTCGTACTTCTTCAGCGCCTTGTCGTAATCGCGCTGATAGTCCTTTTCGAAGCTGGCCATCGCTACCTGCAGCGACGGCGGCGTCGACATGGCGGGGCATTGGTCCATTGGATTGAACGTGCCGTCGCTCTGCTGATTGAAGACGTACTGCCTCTCGCAGACCTTCACTTCCGGCGGGCGCTTCGTCACCTCGAACTGGTCGTAGCCCGTCTTCAGCATTTTCCAGAACTCGATGTTCGGGTTGTCGCGATGGCGGGCCATGTTCTCCGCTGTCATACGGAAGGGAAAGGCCTGGAGTTGGACGCTCTGCTGTCCGCCCTTGAAGGCATCACGCGCAAGCGCGAAGATCTCGATCATCTGCTCGTCCGTCATCGAGTAGCAGCCTGAGGAAGAGCAGGCGCCATGTATCATCAGATGCGTGCCGGAGCGGCCGTTCGCCTTGTCGTACGTGTTCGGGAAGCCCGTATTGATCGCGAGGTAATAATTGGAATTCGGATTCATCTGGTGTGGGAACAGCGGGTAGAATCCTTCCGGAGCCTGCCGGTCGCCTTCCTTCACCTTGGGGCCGAGCTTTCCGGACCACGCGCAGATCTTGTAACTCTTCAAGAGCTGAAAACGGTTGGCCGCGTTAGCCTTCCAGACTTCGAGCGTGCCCTCCTCCTTGAAGATGCGCAGTGCGATCGGAGACGTCTTCTGCATCCCGAGTTCGCGCATCTTCGCGGTCATCTTGCTGGAAAGCTGGTACTCGGTCTTGTTCTTGACCGAGGAAAGATTGACCGAATCGAGCGTCTCGTTGGTGCAGCCGGCGAGCGCGGCTGCAATAGCGGCGGTGGCGACAAGGTTCCTGAAACGCATCGGCAGAGGCCCGTTAAAAACACAATCCGTCATTGAGCGCCGTACCCGTCGAGGAGCGCCCTCAACGAATCAGTAAGCGATTATTCTTCACGAAATCTTAACCCTGCAGGATCCCCCTGCGCACGCCGTCTTTCATGACCGCACGAATATGGCCAAGATTTGGCCACAGTTTGATTTCCGGTTGCCTTGCCGGCGTTTTAATCGCAATGGTTCAGAGATTTCGGCCGATATTGAGGTATTTCTGTCGCCGGTCCGTCCGCAATTCATCGCCGTTACGGCCGGACAGGTCCTTGAGCGCGTCGGCGATCACGGTCCCTGTGCGGCTGATGACCGACGCCGGGTCGCGATGCGCGCCGCCGACCGGTTCGGGAATAATACCGTCGATGATGCCGAGCGATTTCAGGTCCTCGGCGGTGATCTTCATGCTGCTGGCGGCCTCCTTGGCGCGCGTCGAATCGCGCCACAGGATCGAGGCCGCGCCTTCCGGCGAGATGACGCTGTAGATCGAGTGCTCCAGCATATAGACGCGGTTGCCCGTTGCGATCGCGATGGCGCCGCCGGAGCCGCCTTCGCCGATGACCACGGTTACGATCGGCACCTTGACGTTGAGGCACATTTCGGTCGATCGGGCGATCGCCTCGGCCTGGCCACGTTCTTCGGCGCCGACGCCCGGATAGGCGCCTGCCGTGTCGACCAGCGTAATCAGCGGCAGCCTGAAGCGGTCGGCCATCTCCATGACGCGGATCGCCTTGCGATAGCCTTCGGGGCGCGGGCTGCCGAAATTGTGCTTGATGCGCGACTTGGTGTCGTTGCCCTTTTCCTGGCCGAGGATGGCGACCGGCATGCCGCGAAAGCGGGCGAGGCCCGCCTGGATCGCATCGTCGTTGGCGAAGTTGCGGTCGCCGGCAAGCGGCGTGAATTCGGTGAAGAGTTCGGCGGCGTAGTCGAGGAAATGCGGGCGTGAAGGGTGGCGGGCGACCTGCGTCTTCTGCCACGGCGTCAGCTTGGAATAGATCTCTGCCATCGCGTCGCGTACACGCACCTCAAGCCGCGCGATCTCGTCGGATGTGTTCACACTCTCATCTTCGCTGGCGAGCTTCTTCAGTTCGAGAATCTTGCCTTCGAGATCAGAGATGGGTTTTTCGAAGTCGAGATAGTTGTGCATGAGATGCGTTTCCGATCAATTTGCGACAGGGCTGTCCGGTCGAAGCCAGCCTGCCCGGCGGTCCTAATCCTGTTTTTTCGCCTGTTTGGCAAGGGGGTGATGGTTTTGCACGAGGTCATGCAGCCGTTCTTCAAGCACATGCGTATAGATTTGTGTCGTTGAAATGTCCGAGTGACCGAGCAGTTCCTGCACGGCGCGCAGGTCGGCGCCGTTGGCGAGCAGGTGGCTGGCGAAGGCGTGGCGCAGCACGTGCGGCGAGATCGTCGCGACCCTTACGCCGGCGCGCGCCGCGAGGCCCTTCAGGTCGCGTGCGAAAACCTGGCGCGGCAGATAGCCGGCCTTGCCGTAGGAAGGAAAGAGCCATTGACTCTCCTCGGGCCGGCCCTCCGCGTTCCTCGACCGGAGCGCGTCGCCATAGGCGCGCATGGCGCCGATGGCGGCCTGCGACAACGGCACCAACCTTTCCTTGTTACCCTTGCCGCGAATGACGAGGAAGCGGCCGTTCTGCGAGAGCACACTTGCCGGCAGCGAGACGAGTTCGCTGACACGCATTCCCGTCGCATAAAGAAGTTCGATCAGCGCGTGCATGCGCAGTTTTGCCAGCGCGTCTTCACCGCCGGCGGCAGCTTCGGCTTCCGCCTGCCCGATCAGTCGGTTCACGTCATCGATGCTGAGCGTCTTCGGCAGTGCGCGCGCCTTTTTCGGCGCGTCAAGAATCCCGGTCGGATCGTCGCCTCTGAGGCCCTCGGCGTACAGAAATTTGTAGAACTGGCGCAACGCGGACAGGCGGCGCGCCTGCGAGGAGGATTTGAAGCCCTCGCCGGCGAGATGCGAAAGGTAGCCTCTCAGATCGTCGGCGGAGGCATCGGCCAGCCGTGTGCCACGGGTCCGCAGGAAGCAGCGCGCGTCTTCCAGATCGCGCCCATAGGATTGCAGCGTATTGGTGGCCGCGCCGCGCTCGGCGCTCATCATTTCCAGAAAGGATTCGACATAGGCGGCGGATCGGTCGGTCATTGCGGTTTGTTGACCCGTTCCGATGGAATGCGCACCGTCACATCCCGTTCGACCGGCTCGACGAACGTCACGAGTGCCACCATCGTGCCATAGATGATGGCGGCAAAGACGGCCAAGAAGAACAGGAAGCGGAAAAGGGTCGGCATTTCGGTCTCCTCTGCATGATTTCTAATCGGAGCCGGTTAAAATCATGCAGTCGTTCTTCAAGTCCTGCAGCCACCTTCCATGTGTCTGCAGGGGGTGCGTGAACTATATGAACGGCCCTGCTGCCGAGTTCAAGAAGCGTCGCGCGGCACGCGCGACGACTTGACGCTCCCCGTCGATTTGTCGATATCGGAGGGGAATGGGGAAAATGAAGTGCAATGAACGACGTGACCGAACCGGTTTCCGCGACGCTTGCCGAACGGGCGAAGCTCGCTCTCGGTAAGCGCAATCTCGTTTTCATCGGGTTGATGGGAGCGGGAAAATCGGCAATCGGTCGACTGACCGCGCAGGCGCTCGGCATTCCCTTCATCGATTCCGATCATGAGATCGAGCGGGTTTCCCGCATGACGATCAGCGAGCTCTTCGCGGCCTATGGCGAGGAAGAGTTTCGGGCGCTCGAGGCCCGCGTGCTGAAACGGCTGCTAAGATCTGGTCCCCGGGTGGTCTCTACTGGCGGCGGCGCATACATCAACGAACGCTCGCGTCGGCAGATCAAGAAGGGCGGCATGACGATCTGGCTCAATGCGGATCTCGACGTGCTGTGGGAGCGGGTAAACAAGCGCGAGACCCGGCCGCTTCTGAAAACCGAGAACCCGAAGCAGACGCTCGAAAACCTGATGCGCGCGCGTTACCCGATCTATGCGGAGGCGGATCTGACCGTCCTTTCGCGCGACGTGAAGAAGGAGACGATTGTCGAGGAGGTCCTCACCGCAATCGCCGATCGCCAGAAAGCTTAAAATCATGAATAGCCATGTGACATCCGCCGCCGAACGCAAGGTCCGTGTCGACCTTGGAGATCGCTCCTATGACATTCTCATCGGCCCTGGCCTCATCGCCGCGGCGGGCAAGGAAATCGCTTCGCGCCTCAAGGGCCGGAAGATGGCAGTCATCACCGACGAGAACGTTGCGCCGCGCTACCTTCAGCCGCTGATGGCGAGCCTCAAGGAAAATGGCATCGAGGCGGTCTCGCTCGTACTGCCGGCCGGCGAAAAGACGAAGAGCTTCGATCATCTCATCCCCGTGTGCGAGACCGTGCTCGGCGCCAGGATCGAACGGAACGACGCGGTGATCGCGCTCGGCGGCGGCGTCATCGGCGATCTCACCGGCTTTGCCGCCGGCATCGTCCGGCGCGGCTCGCGCTTCATCCAGGTTCCGACATCGCTGCTCGCACAGGTCGATTCCTCGGTCGGTGGCAAGACCGGGATCAATTCACCGCACGGCAAGAACCTGATCGGTGTCTTTCATCAACCCGACCTCGTCCTCGCCGACACTGACGTGCTTGATACCTTGAGCCCGCGCGAATTCCGGGCGGGTTACGCGGAAGTCGCCAAATACGGCCTGATCGACAAGCCGGAATTTTTCGACTGGCTCGAACGGAACTGGCATGCGGTCTTCGCCGGAGGGCCGGCGCGGATCGAGGCCATCGCCGTCAGTTGCCAGGCGAAGGCCGACGTCGTGGCTGCCGACGAACGCGAGAATGGCTTGCGCGCGCTTCTCAACCTCGGACACACCTTCGGCCACGCCCTGGAGGCGGCGACCGAGTATGACAGCGCGCGTCTCGTGCACGGCGAGGGTGTTGCGATCGGCATGGTGCTGGCACACGAGTTTTCTGCCCGCATGAACCTCGCGAGCCCGGACGATGCGCGCCGCGTGGAAACCCATCTCAAAGCGGTCGGCCTGCCGACGAAGATGGCCGACATACCCGGCAGCCTGCCGCCGGCCGAGCGGCTGATGGACGCGATCGCCCAGGACAAGAAGGTGAAGGGGGGCAAACTCACCTTCATCCTGACCAGGGGCATCGGCCAGTCCTTTGTCGCAGATGACGTTCCGGCTTCCGAGGTGCTGAGCTTCCTCAAGGAAAAACATCCCCAATGACGAGCGACACGCTGTGGGCATTCTTGGCGGAGCATTGGCCGTCTCTTGTTTCGGTGATCTGCTTGCTGTTGCTCTCGGCGTTGTTTTCCGGATCGGAGGCTGCCCTGACCGCGGCCTCCCGGGCGCGGATGCACACGCTCGAGAGCAATGGCGATCGACGGGCGGGTGTCGTCAATCGGCTGATCGAGCGGCGTGACCGTCTTGTTGGAACGCTGCTCCTCGGCAACAACCTCGTCACCATTCTGGCGACATCGCTGGCCACGAGCCTTCTGATCGGCCTCGTTGGCAGTTACGCCGTGGCAATCGCCACGGTTAGTATGACGGTGCTGCTTGTCGTCTTTGCCGAAGTGCTGCCGAAGAGCTGGGCTATTGCCTCCCCGGATCGGTTCGCGCTCGCCGTGGCACCTCTGGTAAGACCCTTCATAGCGGTTGCCGGACCGGTATCTGCACTCATCAACACTTTCGTCCGGCGCCTTTTGACCCTCTTCGGCGTGAACGTTGCTGCGGACAAGCCGATGCTATCGGCGCAGGAGGAACTGCGCGGTGCGGTCGACCTGCTTCACCGAGAGGGATCGGTGATCAAGGCGGACCTCGACCGGCTTGGTGGCGTGCTGGATCTCGGCGAACTCGAGGTCTCCGATATCATGATCCACCGCACCGCCATGCAGGCGGTCAATGCGGATGACCCATCGGAGGTCTGTGTTCGGGAAATCCTCGAAAGTCCGTTCACGCGCCTGCCGCTCTGGCGCGGCTCGACCGACAACATTATCGGCGTCATTCACTCCAAGGATCTGCTGCGCGCGCTTGCGGAGCCCGACGTCGATCCCGCGAGCTTCGACATCGTCAAGATTGCGCAGAAGCCCTGGTTCGTCCCGGATACGACCAACCTCAGGGACCAGCTCAATGCCTTTCTGCGACGCAAGCTGCACCTCGCTATCGTCGTCGACGAATACGGCCAGGTCCAGGGTCTCGTGACGCTCGAGGACATCCTCGAGGAGATCGTCGGCGATATTGCCGATGAACACGACATTGACATCCAGGGCGTGCGGCAGGAGGCCGACGGGTCGATCGTCGTCGACGGCTCGGTGCCGATCCGCGATCTTAACCGGGCGCTGGACTGGTCGCTGCCGGACGAGGAGGCAACCACCGTCGCCGGTCTCGTCATCCACGAATCGAAGAGCATTCCGGAAGAGCGGCAGGCCTTCACCTTCTACGGCAAGCGTTTCACCGTCATGAAGCGGGTCAAGAACCGGATCACCAAGCTGCGCATCCGCCCGGCCGAGGATGGAACGACCCTCGGTTAGTTCAAAGCGTTAAAGCAGGGAAAGCCGGAAGCGGCTTACCAGCTTGTCGGCTCTCCCGGTGCGGCCGGCTCGACGGCGAGCGCATGCAGGCCCGCATCGAGCTCCGGCTTCAAGAGGTCGTTGATCGCGCGGTGGCGCGCCACCCGGCTCATGCCGGAGAATACGCTGGAGACGATCCTGATCCGGAAATGCGTCTCGCCTTCGCCCTCGAAGCCGGGCTGGTGACCGGCATGCAGATGGCTTTCGTTGATCACCGCGAGGCGCTCCGGCTGGAAGGCGTCGAGGAGTTTCTGTTCGATCCGGCTTTGCAGCGACATTCTTCCGTCCTATTTCCCTGCTTGCTGACAGACGCAGTGCCGTCCGCCTAAGCCCTGGCGGCGCAAAATGCTCGCACAAAGCCAGCAACATTCGTCTTTGTCAATTCTTGTTGTGGGGGCCTCCAAACCCCATAATGACGGCTATGAAACTCGATTCAAAATACTTCGATCGCATCCGGACGCGCCGCAAGGTGGAGCCGCGCGCAGAGCCGTCTGCGCCGGTATGCCAGTGGGACGGCTGCGACAAGAAGGCGGTGCATCGGGCGCCCGTCGGCCGCAATGCCGAGGGCGAATATTTCATGTTCTGCTTTGAGCATGTGAAGGAATACAACAAGGGCTACAACTACTTCTCCGGGCTTTCCGATAGCGAGATCGCGCGCTACCAGAAGGAAGCGGTGACCGGTCATCGTCCGACCTGGACCGTCGGCGTCAACAGGAACGCCCGCAACGGTCCGACCCAGTCGCAGATGCGTTCCGGCACGGCGGGGGCGCAGGCCCGCATGCGTGATCCGTTCGGCTTCTTCAACGAGGCGCGCGCTCGGTCGGCTCGGCACGAACCGCGCCTGCGCAAGCTGAAAACGCTCGAAGCCAAGGCCTTCGAAACGCTTGGCCTTGCGGCCTCGGCCACGGCTGCCGACATCAAGGCGGCGTACAAGGATCTCGTGAAGAAGCACCACCCCGACGCAAATGGCGGAGACAGGGGATCGGAGGACCGTTTTCGCGCGGTTATTCAAGCCTATCAATTGTTAAAACAGGCTGGTTTCTGCTAACAACGCGGATTATGACAGAAAGCACTTTTTGCAGGCGAATGCGCGGGTGCCTGCCGGCGGCCGCTCTGGAGACATGATGAGCAAGATTGACCTCGACATTTCCAACCTCCCCGACACGACGATCTCGGTCCGGGAGGTTTTCGGCATTGATACGGATTTGCGCGTTCCTGCCTATTCGAAGGGCGACGCCTATGTGCCCGATCTCGATCCCGACTATCTCTTCGATCGCGAAACGACGCTCGCCATTCTTGCAGGATTCGCTCACAACCGACGCGTGATGGTTGCCGGCTACCATGGGACCGGCAAGTCCACTCACATCGAACAAGTTGCGGCGCGGCTCAACTGGCCCTGCGTGCGCGTCAACCTCGATAGCCATGTCAGCCGTATCGATCTCGTCGGCAAGGATGCGATCGTCGTCAAGGACGGGCTGCAGGTCACTGAGTTCAAGGACGGCATCCTCCCCTGGGCCTACCAGCACAATGTCGCGCTCGTCTTCGACGAATACGATGCCGGCCGTCCGGACGTCATGTTCGTCATTCAGCGCGTGCTGGAATCCTCCGGTCGCCTGACGCTGCTCGACCAGAGCCGCGTCATTCGCCCGCACCCCGCCTTCCGTCTGTTTGCGACCGCGAATACGGTCGGCCTCGGTGACACGACCGGTCTCTATCACGGCACGCAGCAGATCAACCAGGCGCAGATGGACCGCTGGTCGATCGTCACCACGCTCAACTATCTGCCGCATGACAAGGAGGTCGACATCGTCGCCGCCAAGGTCAAGGGCTTCACCGCAGACAAGGGCCGCGAGACGGTATCGAAGATGGTTCGCGTCGCGGATCTGACGCGCGCGGCTTTCATCAATGGCGACCTTTCGACGGTCATGAGCCCGCGAACGGTCATCACCTGGGCGGAGAACGCCTATATCTTCGGCGATATCGCGTTTGCCTTCCGCGTGACGTTCCTCAACAAGTGCGACGAGCTGGAGCGGGCGCTGGTCGCTGAGCACTACCAGAGAGCCTTCGGCGTCGAGCTCAAGGAGAGCGCCGCCAATATCGTGCTGGAAGCCACCGCCTAAGGCTTTCTGCGGGCCGGCTTCGGAGAGAAGCCGGCCCGCAGCGGCTTCACAGTCAAGCGGATTTAAGCGACCGGATGTCACCGTATCTGGCTGAAAAGGATTTGTCGTGAGCTCAAACTCCAAGGCGAAACCGATCACGAGGGAAAACGCCGCTGAACCGTTCAAGCGGGCGCTTTCCGGCTGCATACGGTCGATTGCCGGCGACGCCGAGCTTGAGGTCGCCTTTGCAAACGAGCGCCCCGGAATGGCGGGCGAGCGCATTCGGCTACCGGAACTCTCCAAGCGCCCGAGCCGGCAGGAGCTTGCCGTGGCGCGAGGCCTGGGTGACTCCATGGCGCTGCGCAAGGCGTGCCACGACGCCCGCGTCCATGCGACGATGTCGCCGCAGGGAGCGGATGCGCGGGCGATCTTCGATGCCGTCGAACAGGCGCGCGTCGAGGCGATCGGGGCTATCCGGATGACGGGTGTCGCGGACAACCTCTCCACAATGCTTGAGGAGAAATACGCCAAGGCGAATTTCGCAGCCATCGAGAGCCAGTCGGATGCACCGCTCGAAGAGGCGGTGGCGCTTCTCGTGCGTGAAAAGCT
This sequence comes from Ensifer sp. IC4062, assembly GCF_020193575.1. Lineage (GTDB taxonomy): Bacteria > Pseudomonadota > Alphaproteobacteria > Rhizobiales > Rhizobiaceae > Sinorhizobium. Next base: position 66,607 of record NZ_JADYVD010000027.1, on the reverse strand, counting down.
GACCGGCGAGAAGCCACCCGCATCGGCCGGCAAGGTGCTCGACCTCTGGCGTGATTTCATCGAGAGCAAGGCCGCCGCGGACATCCGCAACCTGCCCGCAGCGATCAACAACCAGCAGGCCTTCGCCCGTGTCGTGCGCGACATGCTGTCGTCGATGGATGTCGCCGAGAAATACGGCGAGGACGATATCGAGCCGGATGAGCAGGAAAGCGAGACCGACGAGGATCAACCGCGCAGCCAGGAGCAGGACGAGAACGCCAGCGACGAGGAAGAAGGCTCCGACGCAGCACCCGCCGATGAGAACCAGTCCGCCGAGGAGCAGATGGAAGAAGGCGAGATGGACGGCGCCGAGATTTCCGACCACGACCTTCAGGACGAAGGCGAAGAGGAAAGCGAGACTCCCGGCGAGGTCAAACGGCCGAACCATCCTTTCGCGGATTTCAACGAAAAGGTCGACTATACCGTCTACACGCGGGACTTCGACGAGACGATCACCGCCGAGGAGCTTTGCGACGAAGCGGAGCTCGATCGCCTCCGTGCGTTCCTAGACAAGCAGCTCGCCCACCTGCAAGGGGCGGTCGGCCGCCTCGCAAACCGGCTCCAGCGCCGGCTGATGGCGCAGCAGAACCGCTCCTGGGAGTTCGACCTCGAGGAAGGCTATCTCGACACGGCGCGGCTGCAACGCATCATCATCGACCCGATGCAGCCGCTTTCCTTCAAGCGCGAGAAGGACACGAACTTCCGCGATACGGTGGTGACGCTGCTGATCGACAATTCCGGCTCGATGCGCGGCCGGCCGATCACGGTGGCGGCGACCTGCGCTGACATTCTCGCCCGCACGCTGGAGCGTTGCGGCGTCAAGGTGGAGATCCTCGGCTTTACCACCAAGGCGTGGAAGGGCGGACAGTCGCGCGAGAAATGGCTCGCGGGCGGCAAGCCGCAGGCACCCGGCCGTCTCAATGACCTGAGGCACATCGTCTATAAATCCGCGGACGCCCCCTGGCGTCGAGCGCGTCGCAATCTCGGGTTGATGATGCGCGAAGGCTTGCTCAAAGAGAACATCGATGGCGAGGCGCTGATGTGGGCGCACGACCGGCTGCTGGCGCGGTCGGAGCAACGGCGCATCCTGATGATGATCTCCGACGGCGCGCCGGTCGATGATTCCACCCTGTCGGTGAACCCCGGAAACTATCTCGAACGCCACCTGCGCGCCGTCATCGAGCAGATCGAGACCCGTTCGCCGGTCGAGCTTCTGGCGATCGGTATCGGCCATGACGTGACGCGCTATTACCGCCGTGCGGTCACCATCGTCGACGCAGATGAACTGGCGGGTGCGATGACGGAGCAGCTCGCCGCGCTTTTCGAGGACGAAAGCCTGCATCGCCGCCCGGGGCGCATGCGCCGCACGGGTTAGCGTGTGTCGCCCGAAAGTGTGCTGCGGTTTCGGGATAGCGACATGCATGAAATCAAAGACCTAAAGCGCGTCGCATGGCTGCTTTTGAATGCGACGCGCTTTAGGGATCAGCCGATCCACGGCCCAGAACTGTTTGAGTGGTTTCTGCCTGCGAAGGTTCCTGCGCCCGGTTTGGGGCGGCAAAGCCGTCTCTGCTTGTCATGCCCTCGCCTCGCCTCCGAAGGTCCCTCTTAGATGCTCCGCCGAAGTCTTGTCCTCCTCTCTCTTCTGGCATGGCCTGCAATCGCGCAGCCAGAGCCGACGACCGAGATCGTGCCGGTTCAGGCGCGGCAGATAAGACAATTCAAGGCCGGCTCCAACGAGACGGTGTTCGGCGGACTCGAATTCATCGGTGGCATCGAAATAACTTCGCGCAATCCGGTGCTCGGTGCGATTTCCGCGATCCGGTTCCGGCCGGGCAACGATGCCTTCGTCGCCGTGATGGATACCGGCCACTGGGTCGAGGGGGCCGTCGTCCGCGATGATAGAGGCAGGCTTCTGGGGCTGACCGATCTGACCGTGACATCAATGATCGATGGGGACGGCGGCTCCGAGCTCGAAAAATGGAGGGCGGACTCGGAAGGGTTGGCGCTACGCGAGAGTGAGGCGATCGTCAGCTTCGAGCAGCTGGCCCGTATCGAGATCTATCCCGATCCGGGGTTCGCGCGATCAAGACCCCTCGGACAAATAGTGCTGCCGTTTCCCATCGAAGAATTGCGTATCAACGGCGGCCTCGAAACGATCGCGATCGCGCCAAAGAACGGTCCGCTTCACGGCGCTGCGGTCGTGGTGGCAGAACGCAGCGTCGACAAGGCGGACAACCTTCTGGCGGGTATACTCGAGGGGCCGATGAAGGGTGCATTCACGGTCGTTCGCGAAGATCCCTATGCGGTTACCGACGGTGACTTCCTGCCAAACGGCGATCTGCTTCTCTTGGAACGCCGGTTCAACCTGGCCTCCGGCCTCGGCATGCGCATTCGCAGGATTGCCGCCGGCGACATTCGCCCGGGCGCTGTCGTCGACGGCGAGGTGCTGCTCAAGGCCGACATGAGCCACCAGATCGACAATATGGAGGGTCTGGATGTCGTCGTTCGGCCCGACGGCGAGATTCGCGTGATCGTCGTTTCCGATGACAACCATTCGATCCTCGAGCGCAACCTGATGCTCGAATTCCGGCTGGCCTCGGATTGAGTTAACTCAGCTCTTCGTCGGGAGCGCGGGAAGTCGCAAACGGGGCCGCATCGCGACCCCGTCAAAGTCATTCCGTTTTTTGCTGGCCGTTAGGCGACGGCTTTGGCTGCAGGCATCGGCTTGATGACGCTCATCAGCGCTCCATAGGGCAAGAGCAGTACGATGCCGCAAAGGATCTTCACTAGAAGATCGCCGAGCGCCCACGAAATCCAGCGCGGCGCTCCTGCTGCGAGCACGCCGAGCAGGGGAGCACTCTCGAGCGCAAAACTGTCGTTCGGTCCGAAGAACACGAAGAACGGGGCGAAGGCGAAGGAGAAGAACATCGCGGTGTCCAATGCCGAACCGATGAGAGAGCCGGCGAGCGGTGCTTGCCACCAGGTCTGCCGACGCAGCCGGTTGAAGACTGAAATGTCGAGGAGCTGGCCGAAGAGGAACGCCGCGCCGGAGGCGATCGCGATACGCGGCGTTGCGAGGTACATCGAGACAGTGACGCCGACGATAAAACCAGCGACGACAACACGGCGCGCGATGCGCGGACCGAAATGGCGGTTGGTCAGATCCGTAACGAGAAAGGCGAAGGGATAGCTGAAAGCGCCCCAGGTCCACAGATCACCGAGGTTCATGCCGGCAATGGAGCCCGGAAGCGGGTATTGAACGAGGAAATTCGACGCCACAACCACGAGAGTCATGAACGCGACATAGATAAAGAACGTGCGGTTGATCAGCATTTTTTTATCCTGGGTGATGCCACCAGTTGGAGAAACCGAGACCGGTCGCCTGCCGGCGGATGAATAGGTCACGACACGAGAAAAAGGCTTGCCGGACGAAGCCCGCAAGCCTTCAAGTCTTGTCGGAAGAGCTGGCGCCGATCAGGCTGCTTCAGCGGTCTTCTTGACGATCTGGCGGCGCAGCAGGCGAGCGCGCATGCTCAGCTCGTTCTCGTCGGCCTTCAGCAGGAACGCGTCGAGGCCACCGCGGTGTTCGACCGAGCGGAGAGCGGCTGCGGAAACGCGCAGGCGGAAACGCTGGCCGAGAGCGTCGGAAATCAGCGTGACGTTGCACAGGTTCGGGAGGAACTTGCGCTTGGTCTTGTTGTTGGCGTGGCTGACATTGTGGCCCGACTGGACGCCCTTGCCGGTCAATTCGCAACTACGGGACATGGTACACCTATTCTCTTTATCGCCGCCGGACAATGCGGTAGCGGGCCCAGAGCCCAGGCCGCGTTCCTGTTGGCCATTATTGGAAAGTCGCGGTTCTATAGTCACAGAAGGCCTGCCAGTCAAGCCAAACCCTGCGCATTCTCGAAAAACCGCAACGCGATCGCTGCCGCCGCTACAATAATCTCTGCTGCCACCCATTCCAAGCGGTTGTTCGCTGCGCTATTTCTCTTCAAACGCCATGCAATGAAAAGGTGCCGCTCGTTCTCTTTTGCGGCGGCCGGGATTTGAGCAATTGGCACAAAAAAAGCCGCAAACCGCTTGCATCCAAGAGGATTGCAACGGCTAAGGAACGACAGGGCTTTCGGGCATGAAAAGGCGCAATGGCTTTCGGGCATCAGCATTGCTGGCTGCCATGATGTTTTCCACAACATCCTTGGCTGCGGATGTCAAGCATCAGACGGATTACAGTATTGCGCTTGCCGGCTTGCCTTTGGCACGCGCCACTTTCCACACCGAACTTGTAAAGAATCGCTATACGATTTCCGGCACGCTGAACTCCGCAGGACTCGTGGACATCATCAGCCGCACGTCCGGCCAGACACGCGTGTCCGGAGTGATCGCGAATGATCATCTGCGCGCCTCGCAATATTCCATGTCCTATCGTAGTGGCAGAAAGTCACGCGCAATCAGCGTGACATTCCGCAACGGTAATGTCGTGCGCGCGAGCATGACCCCGAAACGCAACCCCCTGCCCAAGAACTGGGTGCCGGTCACGAGCCGTGACATGCGCAACGTGCTGGACCCGCTCTCCGGGCTGATCATTCCGGGGAAGAGCAGGGTCTGCCCCAACACTCTGCCGATCTTCGATGGCGAATCGCGGCTTGACATCAAGCTCTCGCCCAAGGGGACCCGAAGCTTCAAGACCAGAGGATTCGAGGGCGACGTCATTGTCTGCGGTGTCCGCTTCGTACCGAAAGCGGGGTACAGGAAGGGTCGCGAGGATGTCGAATATCTGCGTCGGCTGGAGACCATGGAGGTCTGGTTCGCAAGAGCGCCAACCGTCGACGTCTATGCCCCGGTCTATGTCCGCATTCCGACGAAGCTTGGCCCTGTGACCGTTTCGGCGACGCGGTTCGGCGGGTGATCGATCCCAATTTTCTCTTTCGCCCGTCGCGAACGGGCATTAATTATTAAGGATCATTGATTTGACGCGGCTTTCACGAAGGTGAGCCGGGCGTGAGGCAGGAATGAAGTTCAAGGCAACGCTGATTGGTTTTTCCGCGATCCTGATGTGGTCGCTGCTGGCGCTCTTTACCGCGGCATCGGGCAAAATTCCGCCATTCCAGCTGTCGGCGATCTGCTTCCTCATCGGCAGCATGCCGGGCATCGTCGTGCTTACGCTGAAGCCGGAGCGCTTCGCGCTCCTGAAGCAGCCCGCCAAGGTCTGGATCACCGGTATTGCCGGGCTTTTCGGTTATCACTTTCTCTATTTCACCGCGCTTCGCAATGCCCCGGCCGTCGAAGCGGGCTTGATCGCCTATCTGTGGCCGCTGCTGATCGTCGTCGGCTCGGCGCTGCTGCCGGGCGAGAAGCTTCGCTGGTATCACATCGCCGGCGCACTCGCGGGACTTGGCGGCACGACCCTGATCGTCGCTCGCAACGGCATCGCCTTCGACGAGGCCTACACGCTCGGGTATGGCGCGGCATTCCTCTGCGCATTCACGTGGTCGGGATATTCCCTGCTGACGCGCCGCTTCGACGCGGTTTCGACCGATGTCGTCACCGGTTTCTGCCTTGCAACGTCCATCCTTTCCTTCCTCTGCCATCTCGGCCTCGAAACGACGGTCTGGCCGCAGACGGCTTTCGAGTGGCTGGCGGTCGCCGGGTTGGGCCTCTTGCCGGTCGGCGCGGCTTTCTATGCCTGGGACTTCGGCGTGAAGAACGGAGACATCCAGCTTCTCGGCGTGGCAAGTTACGCCGCACCGGTCTTCTCGACGCTCATCCTGATCCTGTTCGGCTTTGCAGACCCCTCTTGGCGTATTGCTGCCGCCTGCCTGCTCGTGACCGGCGGTGCTGTGCTGGCGGCGAGGGACATGATCTTCCGCAGGAGGAGCGCTGCACTGCAGCCGGCGGAGTAGGCGTCAGTTCTCCGGCGGCCGCCAGTCGGGTGCCGCCATCTCGAATGCGGAAAAGTCGAATCCAGGCGCCACGGTGCAGCCGACGAGCGTCCAGTCTCCGAGTGAGGCGGCCGATTGCCACCAGTTGGCGGGAACAACGTGTTGCGGCCTTTGGCCATCAAGCAGATCCGGACCGAGCCGAAAGCGCGAGACCGGCTTGCCGGGCTCGGCGATGCTGAGCTCGAGAGGGGCGCCTGCGTAGTAGTGCCAAATCTCGGCCGCGTCGCGCACGCGATGCCAGTGCGAGCGCTCGCCCCTTTCGAGCAGATAGTAGATCGCCGTCGAGTGGCTGCGTGGCGCGCCACTGTCATCGCGGAAGGTCTCCACGTACCAGCCGCCCTCCGGATGCCTCGCCAATCCAAGTGCGTCCACGATTGCGGCCGGCGTGAGTTGCCGTGAGACGTCCATCAGAAATTATCCTTGCGCTTGCGGATCTCTGCAAACACCTCCGCGTCGCTCGCTCTCTCCATACCGAGATGCTCGCGGATCCTCCGGTCGCCTGCGCGGAGGAACGGGTTTGTCCGCTTTTCGAGGCCGATCGTCGTCGGCGCCGTGAACCCGCCGTCCGAACGCGTCTCCTCGATTTCGGCGGCACGCGCCTTGAGCGCTGCGTTTTCCGGATCGATCGTCACGGCGAAATGCGCATTGCTGAGCGTGTACTCGTGGCCGAAATAAACGGCGGTGTCGTCCGGGAGCGCCATCAGCCGGTTGAGCGATTGCCACATCGTCTCGGCCGTTCCTTCGAACAACCGGCCGCAGCCGAGCGCAAACAGCGTGTCCGCTGCAAACAGCAGCTTATCCTCCGGGAAATGGAAGCAGATGTGGCCCGCGGTATGCCCCGGCGTTTCGATGACTTCGACCGGATGTCCGGCAAAATCGAAACGGTCTCCTTGGCCGACGCTTCTGTCGATGCCGGGAATCTGCGATGCCTCGCCTTTTGGCCCGATAATCGTAACGCCGAAGCGTTCCTTGAGGCTGACATTCGCCGCTACGTGGTCGCCGTGGTGGTGGGTCGTCAGGATATGCGTTAGGCGCCAGCTCCGTCGCTCCAGGGTATCGAGAATCGGTCGTTCTTCCGGAGCATCGATCGATGCCGTTGCACCGCTTGCCGGATCATGGAGAAGCACACCAAAATTATCGGTGCGGCAGAGGAAGAGGTCGAGTTCGAGCGCGGCCATGATGAGGTCCTCCGATCGGGCGTGACGCGGGACGCTGGCGAAACTGCGTCCACCCCGCTGCAGTCGAATGTAGCGAGGCTCGCCTTGAAGTCTACCGCTCCAAAGCTAACATGTTGGCCATGCACACGGATATCGTCGATCTTCGCCAATTTTATCACTCCGAGCTGGGCCGCATGGCGGAGCATTCCGTCAGCATGGCGCTTTCTTCGGTCTGGGCGCGTTTGCCTGAGGAGCGGCTGGTCGGTCTCGGCTATGCCGTGCCATATCTCGAACGGTTCCGCGCCGATACTGAGCGGACCTTCGCCTTCATGCCGGCCGGGCAGGGCGCGGTGAACTGGCCCGTCGCGGAGTTGTCCTCGACGGCGCTCGTCTTCGACGAGGAACTGCCATTGCCTGACGCTTCGATCGACCGCGTGCTGATGGTTCATTCCCTGGAATTCGCCGAAAGCCCGCGCGAAACGATGAAGGAGATCTGGCGCGTTCTCGCTCCCGGCGGCCGGCTGGTTATCGTCGTGCCGAACCGCCGCGGCGTCTGGGCGCGGATGGAGCACACCCCGTTCGGCTCGGGACGCCCCTATTCGCGGAGTCAGCTGACGGCGCTTCTGCGCGAGACGAATTTCACGCCCGGCGCCACTTCCGAGGCGCTGTTCTTTCCGCCATCGAAGCGCAAGGTCGTCCTCCGTCTGCGGCGCAGTCTGGAGCGGTTCGGCCGGTCGCTGTGGCCGGTGTTTTCCGGGGTGATCATCGTCGAGGCGCAAAAGCGGCTCTATCAGGGCCTGCCGGTCGCTGTCCGCGCGTCGCGCCGGGTCTTCGTTCCGGTGCTGGCGCCGCATGGCGTGCCGAGCACGCGCAACCGGCCGGTGCTGCCGGCCGAGGTGCTGTAGTCGCGCAGGCTTGCCGCACTCGACAAATTTCCTCCGCCCGGCTATTGGCTTTGCCACATTTCCTCCCGTGAAAGCCGATCCGATGAACCTTGTTTCAAAGAGCCCGCAGCCGCGTTCCGGAATTCTGGACATTGCCGCCTATGTACCGGGCAAGGAGCATGCACCGGGCGTTGCCAAGGTTCACAAGCTTTCGTCGAACGAGACGCCGCTCGGCGCCAGCCCGCGCGCGATCGAAGCGTTCCAGAAGGCGGCTTTCAATCTTGAACGCTATCCGGACGGCCAGGCGCACGCGCTGAAGGACGCCATCGCCGCGGTTCACGGCCTCAATCCGGCCAATATCGTTTGCGGCAACGGCTCGGACGAGTTGCTCGGGCTACTTTGCCACACTTATCTCGGCCCGGGCGACGAGGGGATCATCACCGAGCACGGTTTTCTCGTCTACAAGATCCAGATCATGGCGGCGGGCGCAACGGCGGTTACGGTCCAGGAAAAGGACGCACGCGTCGATGTCGACGCGATCCTCGCAGCGGTGACAGAGCGGACGAAGATAGTCTTCATCGCCAATCCGGCCAATCCGACGGGCACTTACATCCCCGTGGACGAGGTCCGCCGGCTGCACGCGAGCCTTCCCTCCGGCGTGTTGCTGGTACTCGACGCTGCCTACGCGGAATATGTCCGGCGCAACGACTATGAGGCGGGACTAGAACTGGTGTCGGCCAATCGTAATGTCGTGATGACGCGCACGTTCTCGAAGATCTATGGGCTCGCCGGGCTTCGCATCGGCTGGATGTTTGCCCCGCGCGAGATAGTGTACGCCGTGGACCGTGTGCGTGGTCCATTCAATCTCAATGCGCCAGCGATCGCCGCCGGGGCGGCAGCGATCCACGACCAAGCCTTCGTTGCCGCAGCGGTCGATCACAATCTCACTTGGCTCGCGAAGGTAACTGCGGCCTTGCAGGAAATAGGTCTGCGGGTGACACCTTCGGTGACCAACTTCGTGCTGATCCATTTTCCGGAGACGGGCGGCAAATCGGCCGAGGATGCGGATGCGTTCCTGACGGCTCGCGGCTTCATCCTGCGCGCCGTGCGTGCTTACGGTTTTCCCAATGCGCTCCGCATGACCATCGGCTCCGAGGAAGCGAACGAAGGCGTCATCGCCGCACTGACTGAATTCATGGGACAAGAATGATGGCTCAACAGTTCGAAACGATCGCGCTCGTCGGCATTGGCCTGATCGGATCGTCGATCGCCAGAGAAATCCGCGAGAAGCAGCTTGCCGGCACCCTCGTCGTTTCGACGCGGAGTGCGGCGACGCTCACCCGGGCCGAGCAGCTCGGCCTCGGCGACCGCTACACGCTTTCGGCAGCCGAGGCGGTCAAGGATGCCGACCTCGTCGTCGTTTCGGTGCCGGTAGGCGCTTCCGGCGCCGTCGCCGCGGAAATCGCCGCACATCTGAAGCCCGGCGCAATCGTTACCGATGTCGGCTCCACAAAGGGCTCGGTCATCGCGCAGATGGCGCCGCATCTGCCCGACACGGTACATTTCATTCCCGGCCACCCGATCGCGGGTACCGAGCATTCCGGCCCCGACGCCGGGTTCGTGGGACTTTTCCGCGGACGCTGGTGCATCCTGACGCCGCCCGCCGGCGCCAACGAAGAGGCCGTCGCGAAGCTCAGGCTTTTCTGGGAGACGATGGGCTCGATGGTCGATGAGATGGATCCGGAGCATCACGACAAGGTTCTGGCGATCGTCTCGCACGTTCCGCACATCATCGCCTACAACATCGTCGGCACGGCAGATGACCTGGAAGCGGTCACCGAGTCTGAAGTCATCAAATATTCGGCGTCGGGCTTCCGCGACTTCACGCGCCTTGCGGCCTCGGACCCGACCATGTGGCGTGACGTCTGCCTGCACAACAAGGACGCGATCCTCGAAATGCTCGCCCGCTTTTCGGAGGACCTTGCCTATCTGCAGCGAGCGATCCGCTGGGGCGACGGCGACAAGCTGTTCGATCTCTTCACCCGCACGCGGGCGATCCGCCGCTCGATCATCCAGGCGGGCCAGGACACGGCCATGCCGGATTTCGGCCGGCACGCGATGGATCCCAAGTAATCGGTGCCGCGCTTCGAGCTCTTCAGAGTGGCGGCAATACGCCGACCGGAATGAAGGCCAGGAAGGCGGTACCGTCGCGGACGTTGAGCTTCACCGTTGCCTTGTTCTTCCCGCCGCCAAGCGCTGTCAGCATGCTGGCGATGTTGTTGATCAGGTCCGTTTCGTCCGGAACTACCTTCACGAGGCTCGTCCGCCAAGCATCGATATTCATCATGGTTAGCTCGAATTCGCCGGAAATCAGGCCCTGATCATTCACCGAAAACGGGCCTGACAGCTTCGCGCTCATTCCGTCGCCCGCGTCCAGCGTCAGGTGACGCAGTTCGCCGCTCGTGCCGCGAAGCATGTGCTCTGAAATGGCACCCGCCTCCAACCACCCGGCCTTGCCGACGACGGTGATATCCGCTGCGAGATCGACGGGGGCGGCGAGGCTCGGTCCTTGCTGCGGGCGCAGATCAAGTTTCTCGACGCTCAGGGCCGCGTCGAGATCTTCACCGTTCTGGCGCAGGTGCATCTCGCCATGGCTCGCGCCGAAACCCAGGCTATCGCCCGTCAGCGGCCAGCGCGCCGTTCCCGTAAGATTGTCATAGGCGATCGACGTGCGGTCGAAGCCAGACATCGTCGCCTTGAGGCTCCCGTGCAGCAGTGTCCAATCGGCCGAGAGCGTGAGGCCGGGCGACATCCGGATCTCGGCGGGACCGTCAAGTTCTACGACGGCGTGTCCCGGTTGATAGACCTGCGCGGCCGTTCTCAATGCGCCGAAGGATGCGGAAGCGCCGCGAAGATTGTCGTCGAGCCGCAGCTTGTCGCAGAAAAGGCCGATGCGGAACGGAAAGCCGCGTACGTCCATCTCCGTGCACTCACCGCCAAGACCGTTTTCCCGCTTTTCCGACAGATAGGTTGTCAGTCGCTTTTCGATCTGGTCCGCAGCAAAGAACCAGCCGGCAGAATAAATGCCGGCGGCGAGCACGATACCCACTGTCAGCCAGAGAAATTTCCTGCCGGCTGGTGATCCGTTGGCGACATCGGTGACGGTCATTCTAATCGCGTTCTCCAATTGCTGTGGCGGGAACCGCTTCGGATCATTGTGATCGAAGGTGAAGGGGATGGAAAAACGACTTCTCGTTATTCTCATTCCGTTCCGGGTGGCGGTTGCCGATCCTGCAAACTATTTTCCATTCCAATGTACGGTTGCCCGGCGTCCGTGTGCCGAAGAAGTTCCGGCTTGATCGATCGCGACAACGCTGGCGAATGATGCGACACGTGACAGGCGGCAAAGATTGAATGGCAGTGGATATGGACGAATTTTGGGTCTTTGGCTACGGCTCGTTGATGTGGAACCCGGGTTTCCGTTTTGAGGAGAAGTCGACGGCGCGCGCCTTCGGCTACAGGCGCTCGCTCTGCGTGCATTCATGGGTGCATCGCGGCACGGAGCAGCGGCCCGGCCTTGTGCTCGGCCTCGACTATGGCGGCTCCTGCATCGGCACTGCATTCCGCGTTCGGGGAGGTGAAAAGGCCGATGTGGTCGTCTATCTGCGCGAGCGTGAACTTGTAACGCAAGTCTACAGGGAGCGGACCATGCCGGTCCAGCTTGCCGACGGGCGCCGCGTGCCGGCACTTGCCTATGTGGTCGACCGCGGTCACGCCCAATATGCCGGAGCACTCAGCGCGGAGGAAGCGGCGGAAACGGTGGCGACCGCGTCCGGCAAGTCCGGGCCGAACAGCGAATACGTGCTCAATACGCTCGCCCATCTTAGGGAAATGGGGATTCGCGACCAGTGGCTGGAGGACGTTGTTGCAAGATTGACCGCGACAGCGGAACGCGTCTTTCCAGACGCACAAAGGACGCTCTAGCTATGGCTCAGGAAGCCTGACCGAGTTCGCGCAGCCGCTGCTTTGCCGTCTCCGGCAGCGGCACCTGCGGATTGGCCTTGGCGGTCTCGACAAGCAACTCATCGCTTGCTGCCTCGGTTACCTCGACCAGCTTCTTGAGAAACGCATCCGGATCCATCCCGGCCTGGACCGGCGGCAGGATACGCACCTTGAAATGGCCGGGGAAGCGCAGGAACTTGCGTCGCGGCCAGAAGAGGCCCGGATGCATTGCAACAGGCACGACGGGGACTTTGAGATCGCGGTAGAGGCGGGCGATGCCGTATTTGTATTCGGGCGGTGCCCCCGGAGGACGACGAGTGCCTTCCGGATAGATGATCAACTGCCGCCCGGTCGCCATCTCGTTTTTGGTGCGCTCCATAACGTCGGTCATCGCCTTGCCGCGCGCCGCGCGGTTTACGGGCACCATGCGCTGCTTGATGATGTACCAGCCGAACAGCGGTATCCAGGTAAGCTCGCGCTTGAGGATGTAGAACGGGTCGTCGAGCCATGGCAGGAGCGCATAGGCATCCCAGAAAGACTGGTGCTTGGGCGCGAAAATATAGGGCCCCTCCGGAATATTCTCCAAGCCTTCGATTTCGAACGTCGTGCCGACGATCTTCTCCAGAAGCCAGTGATTACTACGCACCCAGTTCTTCGGCACGAACCAGGCCTTCTTGCGGGGAAGAATGAAATAGATCGGCGTCAACACGATCATCTGCACAATCAGATTGGCATAGAAAACCAGATTGAAAAGGATCGAACGCAGAATGATCATCAGGTGGCTCTCGATGCGGTGCGGGGCCTTAGCGGCGGGCTAGCACTCCGCTGCCTACACGAATATATCGTGGAGGAAAACAGCCGCCACGGCACGGGACGCGTTTACCAGCGCAAAAGTCGACGCGGCACTCGGTGCTATTCTTCGGCCGGGGTTGCGCGAGACGAGATTGCCCTGAGGCCGTTCGTCGGACGCGCGCCCATCACGTCGAGTATGGAGGCGACTGAATATTTGCCATATTCGAGCAGAATTGCCTTCAGCACGCGCGGGTTACGCAGCCAGTTGGTCGTCTTCAGATCGGAATTGACGACCGGATAGGCGATGAATTCCGTGTCGGGCTTGGCGCGACGCAATTCCAGAAGGCTGCGCGGCATGTGATAATTGTTGGTGACGACGAGCACGGTCTTATAGCCGCGATTGCGGATCCACTGCGCAGCCTCCGTGGCGTTGCCGATTGTGTCGATCGCTTCATGTCCGATGTCGACGCAGCATTTGAAGAGATCGGCCGAACTCTGCGTGTTACGGCGTATCTGGGTTCCCGTTGTCGTCGGATGGACGCCCGAGATCAGCAGCCGCTTGCCTGATCCTGATTTAAGAAGATCCACCGCCTGATCGATCCGCTGGAAACCGCCTGTCAGGACAACGATTCCGTCGGCCTTCGGATGAGCCGGTGGCTGCAGTGACGCGACGGTGTCTGCGAATTGCAGGAAGCCGGCGATGAAAACGGCAAGGACGATGAGCAGCACGAAAAACGTCCGGCGCAGGAGCTTGCGCAACAGGCTGCGGGATCGGCGGCGGCGCGCGGCCCTCTCGCGCCAGTTGCCCCTCTCGGCCATTCCACTCTCGCCCAATTCTGGCACCATCATGGTTCTCTTCACATACAGCGCCGCGCGTCCAATCGGACGCGCGAAAATCGCTGTAGCACTTTGAATTGCCGCATGATCGTCCGTAAATCGATTCTAAGGAATCATGCAGTAGCCGCAGATTGCGGCAGGGAATAGATGGAGTGAAGGCGGTTCATGGCTGTCAGCTTTGATAGGTGTCCGTCCGGCCAGGATCCGACCGGATCAAATCTATTTCGTAGATCGTCCGCATGACTGTAAGGCGCGCCGTCAGCGTCGTCAGCAGGGCAATGACGATTATAATCGCGAAAATGCCAAGATAACCGGTATAGCCGATTGCAAATCGGCCAAACAGCGCGGTCGCCTGGTCCGATTCGGGGGTGGCGAGCGTCCGCGATTGCCAGAAACCGGCCATAGCAAAGGAAAGCGCGGCCAGCAGACCGCCGGCGCCGGCCCCTTTCAAGCTGATTCGCAGGAAGTGCTTCTGGAACTCGGAGGCCACGAAACTTGCCTCCGCGCCGACGAAATGCAGCACTTCGACGATGTGACGGTTGCCGGACAATGCGCCGCGGGTCGCGAAGACGACGGTGAGCACCATGGCCGAGAACACCAGCGCGAGAACGCCGCTCCCGATCATCGCAGTGGTATTCGCCATCGCCACCAGACGGTCGACCCAGGTGCGGTGATCGTCGAGAAAGGCCTGCGGGATGGTTTCCGTCAGCGCCTTGCGCATGGCGGTGAAATCGGGCGGGTTGTTCTCGTCGATCGTAACGACGATCAGTCGCGGCACAGGCAGTTCGCCGAGATCAAGACCCTCGCCGAGCCACGGCTCGAGCAGCCGGGCCGTAGCGGCCCGGTCGATAATCGTCCCGCCAGTTGTGCCGCTGAAGGTCAGCGCCAGGTCGCGCGCATCGGCGAGCGCCTTTTCCATGTCGAGATTGTCGTCGGGCTTGATCTGGATGGTGATTTCCCGCGAGATCTGAGACTGCCAGCTTTGCGCCGTCGCCCGTACCATGCTGACCCCGCCGAGTGTCAGGCAGGCGAGGAAAGACATGATCGCGATGACGCACATCAGCGCATGGCCGGAAACATTGGCCGAAGGCACGATCGGACCGGTCGGGCGCACGCGCATCTCGGCGCGGCGCTGATGCTGTTCGGGTTCGCGGCGGGGGACGCTGTTCTCATTCATAGATGTCGAGCCGTCCCTGTGACAGGATCATACGCCGGGCCTCTACCTGGTCCATCAAAGACAGGTCGTGGGTGGCGATCACCACCGCCGTTCCGAGCCGATTGAGCTCGAGGAAGAGGTTCAGCAGCCGGCGCGCCATCGGCGGGTCGACGTTACCCGTCGGCTCGTCGGCGAGCAGGATCTCCGGCCGGTCGATAAGAGCCCGGGCGATCGCTGCCCGTTGTTTTTCGCCACCCGAGAGCACCGGCGGCAGCACGTTGATACGCTCGCCGAGCCCGACCCATTTGAGAAGTTCGAGCACATCCGCGCGGTAGCTCGCCTCCTCCTTGCCGCGCACTCTCAGCGGCAGGGCGACGTTCTCGTAGGTCGTCAGGTGGTCAAGCAGGCGGAAGTCCTGAAAGACGATGCCGACGCGCCGGCGCAGCATCGGGAATTCGTCCCGCGGAATGGAGGAGATGTTGCGGTCGAACATGCGGATCAACCCGCGCGTCGGCTGCAGTGACAAAAAGAGCAGCCGCAGCAAGGTCGTCTTGCCGGCGCCCGAAGGCCCCGTGAGAAACTGAAATGACCGGCGTGGGATGTCGAATGTCAGGTCCCGGAGGATTTCCGGTCCCATGCCATAGCGCAATCCGACGTTCTCAAAGTGAATCAATGGGCCAGCCCAGTTTCTCGTCACGACCTTCGACATCCGCTGCCAAGGCGATCGTCCGCGCAGAGGACAGCAAGTCCGCCAGGGTACAGTCCGTGTGCGGCACGGCGGTTAAGCGGCGGTTAACTTTCCATGAAAAGGCGTCGCTTTCACGGCTTCTTTCCGAAACATTAACCATTTCGGTTTACGTGTCGTCAGGATTTGATGCAATGCCCTGTTTCTTGCACAGGCTGGTTACAGGCTTTGCCCGCAAGCTCCGCTCAAGGCTGCTGCCGATCCGCGCGCGCACGATGCTCCGGAGGAGCGACGGAGCGATCCCGAGGGGGAACCCATGCAGGCATTTCGCTCAAGAACCACCGCACGCGTCGATCTGCTTCCCCCCGAACGTCAGGCGCGTCCAAGTGGCGCCACGGCCAGAAACCTCGACTATGTCGACGCGGAATTCGAGACCATCGCCACCACCGTACGGCCCAGCCCCTATCCGGTTTTCAACGACAGCCGGCGAGACACTCGCCGTGGGCGCGGTGGAACGCAAGCCCGGCAGGTTCTGACGGTCGTCGAGACGAGATTGCGCCGCATGCCGCGCCGCCATTTCGCCGGGCTGGTCAGCGGGCTGGGTCTTGGGGCGTTTCTTCTGATCGCGAGCCTTTTCAGTGGTGGCCACGCGAACACCCAACCCCTGTCGATCGGAGGCGTCACGACCTCCTTCGACTATGCTGGCGGCATGCAGGTGCTTTCGGTCTACGGAAGCATCGATAACCGCTCCGGTACCGAGCAGCGTCTACCGCTTGTTGTGGTCGACGTCAGGAGCAACGGACGCAAGGTGACGGCAACGCGTTTGATGCCCGACGGCGCTTCGATTGCACCCGGCGAGAGCCGTCATTTCGCTGCCCGCCTTCCTTACGCGGGCGGAAAAATGCCTGATGTTACGGTTTCTTTCGCCGAAAACAGTGTTTCTCGCCTCTGATTGTGCTAAGCGGCGCTTGAAAGGAAGGCGCTCATTGTCTTCCGCAATGAAGTGCTGGAGAGCCCCGCATGCCCGTCGTCCGCGGCAAGAACATCGAAGTCCTTTACAGCGCCGAGACGATCGCTGCCCGCAATCACGAACTGGCCGAAGCGATCGTTCGCGGCCCGCATAAGGATCTGCTGGTCATTTCGATATTGAAGGGCTCGTTCATCTTCGCGGCCGATCTCATCCGTGCCATGCATGACGCCGGCCTCGCGCCGGAGGTCGAATTCATCACGCTGTCGAGCTACGGTACGGGAACCGAATCCAAGGGCGTGAAGATCACCAAGGACATCGACAGCGACGTGCATGATCGCGATGTCTTGCTGATCGACGACATTCTCGAATCCGGCCGGACATTGCGTTTCGCCAAAGATCTGCTGCTGGAGCGCGGCGCGCGCAATGTCACGATCGCCGTTCTCTTGGACAAACGGATGAAGCGGCGGGTCGATCTGGAGGCCGATTACGTCGGCTTCGCGTGCCCGGACCATTTCGTCGTCGGCTACGGCATGGACGTCGCTTACGCCTTCCGCGAACTGCCTTTCGTCGGCGTCGTCACAGGCGACGCTGAGTGATACCACAGCGCCGCGCGTCTAGTTAGACGTGGATAGGTCGCTGCAGTCCTTTGGATGTTGCATGAATTTGTCCTTGGATCCGGACCGGTTCAAGCAACGGTGCGCCTTTTCTGAAAATCGACGCTGCGGCGTTTACCGAAAGCAAACGAAAAGCTGGTTGTTTGGAGGGGTGTCACGGCTTTGGCCAGGACGAAGCGTGGCGTCGGCATATGCTCGAGATCGGCAACGGTTTCGAAGGCATGATGCGCGAGTTCAACGAGATGAGCGTCCTTTGCAACGCCAAAGGACGCATGGCGCTCTATGGGAGCGAATACGGGAGGCCATGATGGCGAGAATCCTGATTACCGAGGATGAGGATGCCTTGCGCTCATTTGTGGCGCGCGCATTGCAACTCGATGGACATGAAACTGTCGAGGCGGGAGATGGAGCCGACGGGCTCGCCTGCCTGCAAAGCCAAGCCTTTGATCTGCTTTTATCCGACATCCGGATGCCGGTGATGGACGGCATCGAATTGGCGCATCAGGCCTCTGCCGCGTTTCCCGCACTCAAGATCCTGCTGATGACCGGCTATGCGGAACAGCGCGAACGCGCGGACGATCTCTCGGGCAAGGTTGTCGATGTCATTTCCAAGCCGTTTTCCTTGCCCGATATTCGCAAGGCGGTCGCCTTGGCGCTCGTCGCCTGACAGCCATTCCGATTTCCGGCCTTCGCCGCTTTGCCGGCGACGGCCGTTCATCACGCCGGGCGTCCTTCTACGCGTACATCTGTAGCTGGAAGGAATTATGCACTGGTCAACGCATATCGAGCAGGCGTTCGAGATATTGCCGCTCGACTTCCGGAGACAGGCTGTCGCCGAGCTTACGACGGATCGCGTCGAGGATTTCACGGGCGCGCTGGGTATCGATTTCGTCCGGAACTTTGACCTGATCGCCGAAGTCGGGACCAACGTTTTGCTGACGACGGCCGAGCGGGTCACGTCCATTCTGGCCGTATTGCGGAACGCCCTGTCCGGGACCCTGCTGCCCTTGGGCCTGCATCTGGTTCATCATGTCCTGTGCGCCTTCGCGCAAGGCCTGCAGCGCCCGGCCCTGACTGCCGACAGCCTGTTCGCCCTGGCCCTCGCCGAGAGCGTCGGCCGCTCCCTTCATCTCGCGCTGCGCTTGGCCGAAGCCCTTGCCGGGCTTTACGCCAAGCTGTTCGAGGCCCTTCTGCAGCTCTCCGAGCTGCTTGCCGAGACCTTCTTGCTGCTGCCTCAGTTGCTTCAGGGCCTCCTTCAACTGTTCGGCGGTCATGTCGTCGAGCGGGTTGGGCTGGCCGTTGGGATCGCTTCGCTGCCCAGGATCCTGCGGCATGTCCTGACCGAAAAGTTCGTTGTCTTCGCCCTGTAGCGGGTCGCCACGTTGCATGCGGTCGCGCAGCGCCTGGTCAAGCTTGAACGTCTCGTCCATCAGCTGTTGCTGCTGCTGCATCAATTGGCCGAGCTTGTCCATCTGCTGGCGCATGGCGTTGTTCTGCTCGCCCATCTGCTGCATGCGCCCGGCCTGCAGGTTGTTCATCATTCTCTGCAGTTCAGACAGGAGTTGGCGCGCCTCGTCGCGCGAGCCGGACCGGGCCAGGTTTTCGATCTGGTCCATCATTTTTTGCAGGTCCTGCTGGCGCAGCACGTTGTTCTGGTCGGGATTGACAGCCATGCGCGGATTTTTGGCGGCTTGCCGTGCAAGCTCCTGCATGTATTCCTGCATCGCCTGGCGCAATTCCTGCATCAGCTTGGCGATTTCCTCGTCGGACGCGTTGCGGTCCAGCGCATCGGAAAGCTTCTGCTGAGCGTCGCGCAGCCGCCGCTCGGCGAGTGACAGGTCTCCGTCCTCAATGCCGAGGGCGATCTCCCAGAGATGATCAGCTGCGTCCCTGAGCATGTCGTCGTTGCGCGCGAGCGCCATGCGCGTGCGGGCCGACTGGATCAGCAGGAAATGCGTAAGGTTGGGGATCGTCTCCTCCGCATAGAGCATCAGTGCGTCGTTGAGATCGATCGCGCGTGGCAGGTCGTTGACGTTGAGCGCGAAGACCTGCCGTTGCTCAGCAACAGCCGCAGCGAGCGGTTCGAAGAACTGTCGTGCCGGGAGGATCATGTCCTGCGGCACGCTTCGGCCTTCCTGGCCGGCGGCGTCGCGGGCAACCAGGGTGATGCGCACACGCTTCCCGGCGAGCGGATGCTCACTAAGGTTCCGGCTCGTGGTCCCCTTGGCTTCCCGGGCATTGCGCCGCGGCAGGTCGAGGCGGTACTCGGGTGGAGCGTAGAGCGACCGGGCGCCTGCAGGCGGCTCATCCAGCGGCTTGATCTCTGCCCAGGCCTGCGAGATGCCGTAGTCGTCATGCGCGAGGAAGCTCATTTCGAGCGACGCATTCGCGGTCGGGCGCGGTGCGCCATCGAAAGCGATGTCGGGAACGCTGTCCGGAGTGATCTTGAAGTCCCAGCTTTGCCCGCCGACCGAAAGCGTTCCGTCCTTCGTTATTTTGTAGAGATGGTTGCGAACGCCGTTTCGCGGCGCCTGCACGATTTCCTGCGGCTCCGTCTTTGGCTCGGATTTCGCTTTTTCAGCCGAAGCCGGAATGACGATCGGTCCCGTTCCGCCGGACTCGGCGTAGCTCACGCGTGCCTCCGGTCCGGCACCGGTTATCCTGACAGTCAAATCGCTGAACTGCGGCACGGTGATGAGGGCCTTTTCCTGAGCCGCAGCCTGCTCTTGGGTGGAGGCCGTATCCTGCCGGCCGGTCAGGAAGATCGGCGCGCGACCGGTATAGGCCGGAGGCGTCACCCAGGCGTCGATGCGGATGTCCGCCGCGACGACCTGTTGTTGGGGCAGCCGGAAAGCATCCGTGACGAACCCCGCGCGGTTGGAATAGGAATAGGCAAATGCGAGGCAGGCGAGCAGCACGGGGACCGCCCTGAGCGCCCAGGGGTCATGCCGCGCGATGTCGGGGCGCGGAAGGCCGGTGTCCAATGCGCGGACCATCTTGGCCATGCGCGCTTGGTGCTCCCGCCATAGCGCCGCCCCGAATGCTCCCTCCGTTGCGGGTGTATCGTCCTGGACACGGATCGCCTGATGTGGCAAGTCGTTGCGCTCTTCGAGCATCCGGTCGGCATCGGTGTTTTCCGGCCAGCGGATCCGGGTTAGCGGCAGGAGCGAGAAGAACAAGCCTGCAAAGAACACAAGAAGGATTGCGGCGTGCAGCCACAACGGCGCGACGCGGAAGATGCCAAGCCAGCCTGCGGAGAGGAACAGGAGAACGATCGACGCAGGTAGTAGCGCGCGGGGCAGAACCTGCTCCGCGAAAAGGACCAAGCGGGCGAACAACCTCTTGGTTGCCAGCATCCTGGCAAAGGGCTTCGATTGTGGCGTTTCATCCCGCCGGAATTGCGTCATCCGCCCAAGTTCCCTTTCGGTCGCTCATGGTCGTTCTTCTGCATGTATGCTTGAATCCTAGTCGATCAAGGATAAAACATGCAGCAATTCAAAGTGCTACAGCGTCGTTGCATGCCCGAATAGACGCACGGCGTGTAGTGATCCTTGTACCGCAGGATAACATCGTTTGTGGCGAAGACGAGGGCGACACCAAATCGTGATCGGCGCACGGCCTTGCGGGGGTCTCAGCCAGAACCCGAACGAGAGCTGATCAGTCGAGCCAGTCCGGCACCGAGTCGAGGCCGATCAGACTGTCATAATCCTGGCGCGGGCGCACGACATGGAAGCGGTCGCCCTTTACGAGCACTTCCGGCACAAGCAGGCGACTGTTATAGGTACCCGACTGCGCGGCGCCGTAAGCACCGGCCGAGCCGATCGCGAACAGATCGCCCGGTTTCGGCATCGCCATCTCGCGATCGAGCGCCAGGTAGTCGCCGGTTTCGCAAACAGGGCCAACCACGTCGGCCTTGATGCGCGGCGCATTGGCGGCGGAAATCCTTACCGGCCGGATTTCGTGATAGGCCTCGTACAGGGTCGGGCGGATCAGGTCGTTCATCGCGCCGTCGACGATGACGAAGGTCTTGTCGCCGCCATCCTTCACGTAGATCACTTCGGTGACGAGGATGCCGGCGTTGCCGACGATCAGCCGGCCGGGTTCGGTTACGATGCGGCAGTTAAGGCCCTTGAGCTGGTTCTTGACGATGTCGGCATAGGCATCGGGCAACGGCGGCGGATTGTTGTCATCCTTGTAGGGAATGCCGAGACCGCCGCCGATATCGACGTGGTCGATCACGTGACCATCGGACCTGAGCGTATCGACGAGTTCGCGAAGCAGCTTGAAGGCGTCGTCGAACGGCTGCAACTCGGTAATCTGGCTGCCGATATGCATGTCGATGCCGGTGACCTTGATGCCGGGCAGGGTGGCGGCATGGGCATAGACGCTGCGCGCCCGTTCCCAGGAAATACCGAACTTGTTCTCCTTCTTTCCAGTCGAAATCTTCGCATGCGTGCGGGCATCGACGTCCGGATTGATGCGGAAGGAGACATGCGCCTGCTTGCCGGCCCTTAGTGCCCGCTGGTTCAGGACCTCGAGTTCCGGTTCGGACTCGACATTGAAGCAATAAATGCCCGCCTCGATCGCGAAATCCATCTCGCGCGCGGTCTTGCCGACGCCGGAAAACATGATCCGGTCCGCCGGAACCCCGGCAGCGAGCGCGCGACGGAGTTCGCCTTCGGAAACCACATCGATGCCCGCGCCAAGCCGCGCCAACGTCTTCAGCACGGCCTGGTTCGAGTTGGCCTTCATCGCGTAACAGACCATGGCGTCAACATCGGCAAAGGCTTGCGCGAAGACCCGGTAGTGGCGTTCCAGCGTTGCGGTGGAATAGCAATAGAAGGGTGTTCCGACGGCTCTTGCGATGTCTGTTACGGGGACGTCTTCGGCGTACAGAATTCCGTCACGGTATTGGAAATGGTTCACGGGACTCGCTCAGTTCAGAGGAGGGGATCAAGCAGGAAGGGCCGGTCCTCTACCGTATCCTTCTCTTCGATGGTTCCCGCGGGCGCTTTTGTGTTGAGCGTCGTGGCGCCCGGTCGGTCGAGATCGCCCTTACGCCCACAACCGATGAGAACCAGCCCGGGGATAGCGAGCACAAGCGCAAGCCGGGCTGCCTTCGTCAATATCATCGTCATTTTCCTTTGCCGGAACGGGAGCCGAGTAAGTTGGAGCGGGCGGTTTCCCGTTCCACTCTGGTGCGATGTCTTATCGATTTTTCAGGGCCTTGTGCACCCTCTTTCTGCGTCGCCTAAAGCGCATCGCATTCAGTGAGAGCCAGGCGACGCGCTTTAGGTCGTTGCTTGCATGCGTGTCGTTGTCCCGAAACCGCTGTGCACTTTCGGGCGGCATGCATTAGTTGCGGGCCCGCCACCAGGCGATCTGCTTGCGCACTTCGGCAGGCGCGGTGCCGCCGAAGCTGGTGCGGCTTGCGACCGAGGCCTCGACGGTGAGTACATCGAAGACCTTCTCGGTGATCGCCGGATTGATCGACTGCAAGTCGGCGAGCGACAGATCGGCGAGGCCGCAGCCCTTCTGTTCGGCAAGCGCCACGGCGCGGCCGGTCACATGATGGGCGTCGCGGAAGGGCAGGCCCGCTTCCCGGACGAGCCAGTCGGCAAGGTCGGTCGCGGTCGAATAGCCGGAGCCGGCGGCGGCCTTCATCCGATCGGCACGCACGGTCATGTCGCGCACCATGCCGGTCATTGCGGCGATTGCCAGCTCGAGGCTTTCGGCGGCGTCGAAGACTTGCTCCTTGTCCTCCTGCATGTCCTTCGAATAGGCGAGGGGCAGGCCTTTCATCACGGTCAGCAGCGCGATGAGCGAGCCGTTGATACGGCCCGTCTTGGCACGCACGAGCTCGGCGGCGTCAGGGTTCTTCTTCTGCGGCATGATCGACGACCCGGTCGAAAACGCGTCCGACAGACGGATGAAGCCGAATTGCGGCGTCGACCAGATGACGATCTCTTCGGCGAGGCGCGACAGGTGGGTCGCTGCGATCGAGGCGATCGAAAGGAACTCCAGTGCGAAGTCGCGGTCGGAAACGGTGTCGATCGAGTTGCGGGTGGGTTCGCGGAAGCCAAGCGCCTTTGCCGTCATGTGCCGGTCGATCGGGAAGCCCGTACCGGCCAGGGCCGCAGCGCCGATCGGGCTTTCGTCCATATGCTCGATCGCGTGGCGCACGCGCGAGCGATCGCGGCCGAACATTTCGACATAGGCCATGCAATGATGGCCGAAGGTGACCGGCTGCGCCGTCTGCAGGTGGGTGAACCCGGGCATCACGGTATCGGCATGCTCCTCGGCGCGATCCAGGAATGCGGCGATCAGCGCTGTCAGGGCCTTTTCCGTTTTTTGCAGCTCTTCCTTCACCCACAGGCGAAAGTCGAGCGCGACCTGGTCGTTGCGCGAGCGCGCCGTATGCAGCCGACCGGCGGAGGGCCCGATCAGGATTGCCAACCGCGCCTCGACATTCATATGAATGTCTTCCAGGCGGCGCGAGAATTCGAATGCTCCGCTTTCGATCTCTGACAGGATCGTGTTGAGCCCGTGAACGATCTTGTCTTTGTCTTCGGCAGAAATGATGCCTTGATGCGCCAGCATGGTCGCATGCGCTATTGAGCCGCGGATGTCCTGGGCATAGAGCTTCTTGTCGAAGCCGATTGAGGCGTTTATCTCCTCCATGATCGCATCCGGGCCAGAGGCGAAGCGCCCGCCCCACATCTGGTTGGAGGATTTCGTCTCGGAACTGCCGTCAGCCATGAGGATGCCCGCCTTGGAGAATGAAATGCCAGACCAGAAGAAAAGTCCCCTGGCCATCCGGTTGTTCGCGCTCGCAGCCCTTTTCGGCGTGATCGTCGGCGCGGCTGCGGTATACGTGAAGGAGACGGGGTCTGGCAATGCCACAGGATCCGGCGACCGCAAGGCGACGCAAACGGCTGAAGGCGGGAGCTGTCCACAAACCATGGAGAAGGTCGCCACGCTGACCCCGTTCATGAAGGGTCAGGTCGCGGCAATGACGCCGGTGGCCGACCCGCGTCCGATCAGTGGTCTCGATTTTACCGGTTCCGATGGTAAGCCGCTGACCCTTGCCGCCTTTGCCGGCAAGACGATCCTCGTCAACCTTTGGGCGACGTGGTGCGTACCATGCCGGGAGGAGATGCCTGCGTTGAACGGGCTGCAGAAAGCGCTGGGTGGCGACCGCTTTGCGGTCATCGCGATCAACATCGACACCGGCGATGACAAAAAGCCGAAGGCCTTCCTCGATGAGATCGGGGTACACGAGCTCGGCTACTACCGGGATGCGTCGATGGGCGTGTTCAACACGCTCAAGAAGGAGGGCCTCGCCTTCGGCCTTCCTGCGACCTTGCTCCTCGATGAGAAGGGCTGCCTGATCGGGTCGATGAACGGTCCCGCCGTCTGGGATAGTGAAGATGCAAAGAGCCTTATCCAGGCGGCGCTGAAGCCGTCTGCGGGCACTTGAGATTCGGGCTTCAAAGCGTGCCGCATCTAGCGGAGTCGCACGAAGTCTTACCTCTCAGCGCGTCGGAATGGGAACGTCGCCGCGATAGTCGTAGAAGCCGCGGCCGGACTTGCGGCCGAGCCAGCCGGCCTCGACATATTTGACCAGCAGCGGACAGGGGCGGTATTTCGAGTCCGCCAACCCATCGTGCAGCACCTGCATGATCGAAAGGCAGGTGTCGAGGCCGATGAAGTCGGCCAGTTGCAGCGGCCCCATCGGATGGTTTGCGCCGAGCTTCATCGCCGTATCGATAGCATCGACGGTGCCAACTCCCTCATAGAGGGTGTAGATCGCCTCGTTGATCATCGGCAGCAGGATGCGGTTGACGATGAAGGCGGGAAAATCCTCGGCGACTGTGACGGTCTTGTCGAGGCGGGCGACGAATTCCTTCGCCGCATTGAACGTCTCTTCGTCGGTTGCAATGCCGCGTACCAGCTCCACCAGCTTCATCACCGGAACCGGGTTCATGAAGTGGATGCCCATGAAGTGCTCCGGCCTGTCGGTCGCGGAAGCGAGCCGCGTGATCGACAGCGAAGAGGTGTTGGTTGCGAGAAGCGCTTCCGGCTTCATGATCGGGCAAACCTGGCCGTAAATCTTCCGTTTGACGGTTTCGTCTTCCGTCACCGCCTCAATGACGAGGTCGGCCTGCGAGAGATCGTTGATGTCGGCGGAACCCTTGATCAGGGAGAGCGCCTTCTTGCGGTCCTCGTCGGTCATCTTGCCGGAGGAGACCTGACGGGCGAGATTGCCGTTGATGGTCGCAAGCCCGGCCTCGATGCGGTCCGCAGCAAGATCATAGAGTTGCACCTTGTATCCGGCGGCTGCCGAAACATGGGCAATGCCGCAGCCCATCTGACCAGCGCCAATAATTCCGACCGTCTTGATCATCGAAGCGAACATCCATCCTCAAGAGATTTCCGCAGCTTTGCAGCCGCAGAAACAAAAATACCGGGCCGATGGGGCCGGCCCGGTACGATTGTTAATGCCAAGCCCGCGCTTTTTCCAGCCTTTTTCATGCCGGAGCCAAACGCGTTTTACGTGTGGTTACAGCGCCTTTTCGAGTTCCGGCAGGACGTCGAAGAGGTCGGCGACGAGACCGTAGTCGGCGACCTGGAAGATCGGCGCCTCCTCGTCCTTGTTGATGGCGACGATCACCTTGGAATCCTTCATGCCGGCGAGATGCTGGATGGCGCCGGAGATGCCGCAGGCGATGTAGAGGTCGGGGGCGACCACCTTGCCGGTCTGGCCGACCTGCCAGTCGTTCGGGGCATAGCCGGCATCGACGGCGGCGCGCGAGGCACCGACGGCGGCGCCGAGCTTGTCGGCGACCGGCAGGATCACTTCCTTGAATTTTTCCGACGAGCCGAGCGCCCGGCCGCCGGAGATGATGATCTTCGCCGAGGTCAGTTCCGGCCGGTCGGACGAGGACAGCGCATCGGCAACATGGCTCGAAAGCCCCGGATTGGCGGCGGCCGCGACGGTCTCGATCGCGGCCGAGCCGCCGGCCGGCGCCGACGCGAACGAGGCGGTGCGGACGGTGATCACCCGCTTGGCTTCGCTCGTCTGCACCGTCTGGATGGCGTTGCCGGCATAGATCGGCCGCTTGAAGGTGTCGGAGGACACCACCTCGATGATTTCCGAGACTTGGGCGACGTCGAGGAGCGCGGCAACGCGCGGCATGACGTTCTTGCCGACCGAGGTGGCGGCGGCAACAAACGTGTCGTAAGAGCCGGCGAGCGCGACGATCGTGGCGGCGAGCGGCTCGGCGAGATTGTTGGCGAGCGAGGCGTCGTCTGCGACGAGCACCTTGGATACACCGGCAAGCTTCGCCGCCTCATCGGCGACGGCCTTGGCGCCGGAACCGGCGACGAGCACATGCACGTCGCCGCCGATTTTGCTGGCCGCCGTCAGCGCTTTGGCCGTCTGGTCGGAAAGGTTCTTATTGTCGTGGTCAGCCAGAAGCAGAATGGCCATGGTGAGATCTCCCTTTCCTAACCCTTAAAGTACGCCGGCTTCGCTCTTGAGCTTCTCGACAAGCTCGGCGACCGACTTCACCTTGATGCCGGCCTTGCGGCCCGACGGCTCTTCCGTCTTCAACACCTTCAGCCGCGGCGAAGTGTCGACGCCGAAATCGGAAGGCGTCTTCTTGTCGAGCGGCTTCTTCTTCGCCTTCATGATGTTCGGCAGCGAGGCATAACGCGGCTCGTTGAGCCTGAGATCGGTGGTCACCACCGCCGGCAGCTTCAGTTCGACCGTCTGCAGGCCGCCGTCGACTTCGCGCGTCACCTTGGCGCTGCCGTCGGCGATCTCGACCTTGGAGGCAAAGGTGCCCTGGGCCCAGCCCAGCAGCGCCGACAGCATCTGGCCGGTCTGATTGCTATCGTCGTCGATCGCCTGTTTGCCGACGATGATCAGCCCCGGTGCTTCCGCCTCGGCCACACCCTTGACGATCTTCGCGACGGCGAGCGGCTCGACTTGATCGTCGGTCTCGACCAGGATCGCCCGGTCGGCGCCCATGGCGAGCGCGGTCCTCAGCGTCTCCTCGGCCTTGGCCGGACCGACCGAGACGACCACCACTTCGCTCGCCTTGCCGGCTTCCTTCAGCCGCAGCGCCTCTTCGACCGAGATCTCGTCGAACGGGTTCATCGACATCTTGACATTGGCAAGCTCGACGCCGGTACCATCCGCCTTGACGCGGATCTTGACGTTAAAGTCGACGACACGCTTCACCGTTACTAGGATTTTCATGGATTCATTCCCTCCAAGAGCTTTCGCAGGAAAATGCCCCTTAACAGAGCTGCCTGATTGTCGGTTGGCGACATCGATACGCGTTTTTTCTCCAATTACAATCGCCGTCCGCGAAGCTAAATCGATATAACCTCGAGATTTCGAATGACGTTTACGTACACGTCAGATTGGCGCTTGGCAAGCGGTGTAACGAGGAACGCCGAATGGCACAGACCTTCTCACCCGCAGCACGTTCAACATATTGAAATTGCGATTCATATCCGCACGCACATTGCGCGGCTGCATCGCATCTCAGGTCGGCCGGCCCCATGGAGTAGGCGGTTTTCTGGCGCTCGCGGTGCTGGCGTCGACCTCCGCCGGGCGCTCCTCACGATGCTCGACGGCGCGCGGACTGACGATCGTGCGATCGAACAGCGGGACGCCGCGACGTCGCAAAACGACCACCAACAGAAGCCCCGCAGCAATGCCGCCGACATGTGCACTCCAGGAGACGCCGCTGCCGGAGTCGACCACCAGCATGTAGAATTGCTGGCCGATCCAGAACGCCAGCGGGATCGCCGCAGGCAGTGGCAATGGAATGCGGAAGAGGACGAGAACCCACACTCGCACCTTCGGATGGAGCAGGAAATAGGCGGCGACCACGCCAGAAATGGCGCCTGAAGCGCCGATCAGCGGCGCTTCCGAAGCAGGATCGAGCAGTCCGTGCGCGAGCGCGCCCGCGGCCGCGCACAGCAGGTAGAAGACGAGGAAGCGAAAATGCCCGAGCGCGTCCTCGACACTGTCGCCGAAAACCCAGAGAAACAGCATGTTCATCGCCAGGTGCGACAAGTCGCCGTGCAGGAACGAATAGGTGACGAACGTGAAATGATCGGGAACGATGACGAGCGACGGATCGAGGTCGGCATAGTCGAAGATCACAGCCGGGATGTAGCCGAGCCCGAGCACGGCCGCGTTTGCGAACTCTTCCGTGGCTATCGGGCCGGTAACGAGCCAGACCGCGATGTTCGTGGCGATCAGCGCGATCGTCACATACTGCATGCTGATGTGCTTCAGCGCGTTGCTGTCGTGAAGCGGTATGAACATGCGGCCCTCGAGCGTGATTCTTGACGAACGTTACCTGTTCTTGCCCGGAACCCAAAGCACGTCGGAACGTCCCTTGTCATTTGCCCAGCGGGCGGCCACGAAAAGGAAGTCCGAGAGTCGATTGATATAGGCGATCGCGTCGCGGCTGACGATCTCGCCGGCAGCAAGTGCAACGATCTGGCGTTCGGCACGTCGTGCAACGGTGCGGGCAACGTGCAGGGCCGCGGAAGCCGGGCTCCCGGCCGGCAGAACGAAGGACCGCAGGGGTTCGAGATCGGCGTTAAGGCGGTCGATCTCACCTTCGATCCTCGCGACCTGGGCGGCTGCGATCCTCAGCGGTTCATGGTCCGGCGTCTCGCCAGTATCCGGCGTTGCGAGGTCCGCTCCGAGGTCGAAGAGGTCATTCTGGATGCGCATCAGCATGGCGTCGAGATCGGGCATGCCGTCGGTGTGCTGGCGCGCAAGGCCGACTAGGGCGTTCGCCTCGTCAACCGTGCCATATGCCTCGACGCGCAGGTCGCATTTCGCGCGGCGTGGGCCGGAAACAAGTCCAGTCGTGCCGTCGTCGCCTGTCCTCGTGTAGATCTTGTTAAGCCTTACCATGGTGTCGCCCCCTATCAGCCCGGCCGGCCGCCGCCGGTGATCCACAGCGTCAGCATGATCAGCGCGATGGCGATCGCCTGCAGGACGATGCGCGCCTGCATCAACTTGTTTGAAGTATTGCCGCTGCCGCCCGTGGCCATGTTGAAAAGGCCGCGTATCAGAACGATCACGACCAGGCCCATGACGAGCAGGGTCAGGCCGGTGAAGAAAGTGGACATGATGCATATCCCTCCAATTTCGGTCAGCCGAGACGGCCGATGATGCGATAGAATAGGGAGGCCGGCAGGAGCTTCTTCAGCAGTGCACCCTGCTTGGCGGGTCTTGTTACTATATAGTGCGGTCGCGGCCTGCGTGACGTCAGCGCATGTTTCAAAACGGCGTAGACGGCGTCCGGCCCAAGCTTTCCCGCTGCTGGCTTACTTTCGCCGCGCAGGCGTCGCATCTGTCGCTCATATTCCGCGCGATGTACGGAATTCTTGAGATCGATGAAGCGCTCGATATAGGGAATGGCATTCGCCGTGAATTTCGATGCGATCGGTCCCGGCTCGATCAGGCTGACGTGGACGCCGCTGCCGGCAAGCTCCATTCTCAAGGTCAGCGACAGTCCTTCGATGGCAAATTTCGAGGCATTGTACGCACCGCGCCAGCGATAGGGGACGATGCCGAGGATCGAGGAGCATTGCACGATGCGGCCGTGGCCGCGAGCCCGCATCGCCGGTATCACGCGGCGTGTCAGCTCATGCCAACCGACGACATTGGTTTCGAGTTGCAGCCTGAGCGCCTCGGCCGGCAGGTCCTCGACCGCGCCCGCCTGACCATAGGCACCATTGTTGAAGAGGGCGTCAATGCGCCCGCCCGAGCGGGCCATCACCGCCTCCGCCAGCGCGACGATCGTTTCCGGCCTGCTGTAGTCCATGATGAAGGTCTCGATGCCTTCGGCCTCCAGTTCCGCCTGATCTTGAGGCCGGCGCACGGTCGCGAAGACGCGCCAGCCGTCCGCCTTCAGCGCGCGGGCGCAGTAGGCGCCGATGCCGGAAGAGCAGCCTGTGACAATGATGGTGGGACGATCGGGCATCCGGTCGATTCCTGTAGAAATCCATCCCCCGTTTCCCATATTCGTCGGTGGGATACAATTGAATTGCGTGTGCCACACCGGCCTCCGTCGGTGCACATGGATACCGCAAAGCTCGGAGATGGAATGGCCGTCGCTCGCATCATCTGGAAGGTCGTGTTCGATGCGCTCTGGCACTTCAGCGAGGACGACGGTTGGGCGATGGCGAGCCATGTGGCACTATCCTCGCTGATGGCCGTCTTCCCATTCCTGATCTTCGGCACCGCCCTCGGGAGTTTCCTTGGCGCTGACCAGTTTGCAGAAACCGCTGTCCATCTGATTTTCGATGCCTGGCCCGAATCGATCGCCAAACCGGTGGCTGACGAGGTTGTGCGCGTGCTGACAATTCCGCGCGGTGGCTTGCTCACAATCTCGGTGCTCGCCGCCGCCTATTTCGCCTCCAACGGCGTCGAAGCGTTGAGGATTGCGCTTAACCGTGCCTACCGGGTGGCGGAAAGCCGCCCGTGGTACATTACGCGCCTTGCGAGTCTCGGCTTCGTGATCGCCGGCGTCCTCATCCTTGCCGTCATCAGCATCCTGCTCGTTGCGGTGCCGCTTGCGGTGCGCAATGCCGACCAATGGCTGCCTTGGCTCGACTCCGTCCTCGCAACGGTCGACGATTGGGGGCTAACGCTGGCCCTAGTGATGCTCACCGGCGGGCTGCTGGTGTCGCATCTCTGGCTTCCGGACGGACACCGCAAGGTCTTCGATGTTCTTCCCGGAATTGTTCTCACGCTGCTGTTCTGGTCGATTGGCGCCTACGCCTTTGCCTATTACCTCAGGGCCTTCTCGAGTTATGTGGCCACCTATGCCGGTCTCGCCTCGGTCGTGATCGTTCTGGTGTTTCTGTACATGATCGGCGCAATCTTCATCATCGGTGCCGAGATCAACGCCGCAATCATGAAATTCCGGGTCAAGCGCCTCGTCATGCGCAGTTTCTTGGGCCAGCGCGAGAATGACGATCGCCCCGCCGAGAATGGCTCATAGCACCATTTCACGAATATCCGCGGGCGTCTTTCCGGCAGCGCGGAAAGCCGCGATACCGGTGTCCTTGTTGCTCTTCGACAGCTTCTTGCCATCCCGCCCGAGGATAAGGCGGTGATGATGGTAGATCGGTTCTGGCAGATCGAGAAGCCGCTGAAGCAAGCGATGTACTGAAGTCGCATGGTAGAGATCGCGCCCACGCACGACATGGGTGACACCCTGCAGAGCGTCGTCGATGACCACCGAGAGGTGGTAGCTCGATGGCGCGTCGGAACGCGAGAGGATTACATCGCCCCAGCTTGCGGGATCGGCCGGGATCTGGCCTGTTTCCCCGGCGGGGCCTGCGCCGGTTTCTTGCCACGTCAGAGGACGGTGAACGAGATCGACCGCTTTTTCGACGTCGAGGCGCCAGGCAAAGGGCCGATCGCCGGCGACAAGTGCGACTTGCTCGCCAAGTGACAGTTCGCGCTCGCGGCCCGGATAAATCGGCGTTCCGTCCGGATCACGCGGCCAGGCCGATCCGGAGACTTCCGCAACGGCCACCGCCGCCCTTATCTCCCCGCGGGTCATAATCGACGGATAGAGGATGCCCATTGCCCGCAAGCGCTGAAGCATCTCGGCATAAAGGTCGAGGTGTTCGGACTGGCGGCGCACCGGTTGCTCCCAACTGAGACCCAGCCAACCGAGGTCGTCGAAAATCGCCTGCTCCAGCTCCGGGCGGCAACGCGTGCGGTCGATATCCTCGATCCGCAGCAGAAAGCGTCCATTGGTCACGGCCGCCATGTCATGATTGAGGATGGCGGACAGGGCGTGACCGAGGTGCAGGAAGCCATTAGGGCTCGGTGCGAAACGAAAAACGGGTTGCTGTGGCAGACTGGTCATCGTTTCCCTTTGGCATGGAAGCGGTATAAAGGTCATCCGCTTTCTGGGCGCGGTGCGTCTTTTCAGACCCACAAGGAACGCTGTAGCACTTTGAATTGCTGCATGTTTTTGTCGCTACATCGGTTACGATCTAAGGAAACATGCAGTGGAGGGCGCATGCGGATCATCCGGACGCACGAGGATATCGAGGCCGGGCTTGCCGGTCTGGTGATGCTCGACGCCCGTCTCGAGCACGTGATCGCCAAGGCGGGGCCGGTGCCCCTCAGGAGAACGGATCCGGGATATCGCGGCCTCGCCAACATCATCGTTTCGCAAATGGTCTCGAAGGCGAGCGCTGCCGCGATCTGGCGGCGGATGGAGGCCTCGCTCGGCGAGATCAGTCCGGCCACAGTCCTTTCGCTCGGCGACGAAGATTGCCGGCAGTTCGGTCTCTCCCGCGCCAAGGCCGACACGTTGCGGCGGGTCGCGGCAGCCGCGGCTGCCGGCGAGATCGATCTCGACGCCATCTGCAACGCCGAGGCCGCCGTGGCGATCCACGAACTGACGGCGATCAAGGGGGTCGGTCGCTGGACGGCGGAGGTCTACCTGCTTTTCTGCGCCGGCCATCCGGACGTCTTTCCGTCCGGCGACGTTGCGCTGCAGAACGCCGTCGGCCACGCCCTCGAGTTCGATCTGCGCCCGACGGCAAGCGAGGTCGATTCGCTCGCGACCTCTTGGTCACCATGGCGCAGCGTCGCAGCGCGGCTGTTCTGGGCCTATTATGCACAGGAAATGCGGCGTGACGCGCTGCCGGTGACGCCTTGAAGAAAAAAGCGAATCCTTCGCCCCGTTTTTCTTTGTGGCTTCACAATCCTGTCGCAACACGACTAATATAGAAGGTGCAGATGCCGAATCGATCAGGAGAATACGCTTGACGATTGCAGTCTCACCGCAGGCCCTGCCGGCGCTCGTCTTGAACGCCGACTACCGGCCGCTGAGTTACTACCCCTTGTCGCTCTGGTCCTGGCAGGACGCGATCAAGGCCGTCTTCCTTGACCGCGTCACGATCCTCGCCGAATACGAACATTCAGTTTCTTCGCCAAGCTTTTCGATGCGGCTGCCGAGCGTCGTTTGTCTCAAGAGTTATGTGCAGCCGTCGCGCCATCCGGCCTTCACCCGGTTCAACGTCTTCCTCCGCGACAAGTTCGAGTGCCAGTATTGCGGATCGCCTGACGACCTGACCTTCGACCATGTCGTGCCGCGCGCCCATGGCGGCCAGACGACTTGGGAAAATGTCGTGGCGGCCTGTTCGCCCTGTAACCTGCGCAAGGGCAGCAAGCTGCCGAAGCAGGCCAACATGTTCCCGCACCAGAAGCCGTATCAACCGACGGTACAGGACCTGCACAACAACGGTCGGCTCTTCCCGCCGAACCATCTGCACGAAAGCTGGATGGACTATCTCTACTGGGATGTCGAACTGCAGCCGTAAGAATCAAGCCTGCAGCGCCGCGCGTCTTATCAGACGCGCAAAGGACGCTGTAGCGCGTTGAATTGCTGCATGTTTTTGTCCTTGAATCGGCTACGATTTAAGGAAACATGCAGTAGGCGTCATCAAGCCTTGGCGGCAGCGCGCAATGTGATCGCAGCCAGGATCAGGCTTGCGATCACGTTCCAGCCCGCGAAGGAGAGGCCGAGCACGCGCATTGCCGCATCCGTGCAGGAAGGAGCGTGCTTGGCATCGAGATCGCCGAGCAGATCGCCGACATCGGACGAGATGCCCTGGGCGGCCGTCGCGCAGGTCGACGGTCCCTCCCAGAAATGCCATTCGACACCCGAGTGATAGACGCCCATGCCGGCGCCGACGAGCATCAGGATGCCGACGAGAAGAAGCAGCGTCCGCGTGATCCATGCCGGCAATTTGAGGACGCTCGAAACGATGGCCAGAAGGCCGAGCGGAATGCCGTAGTAATAGGGATTGCGCTGCAACAGGCAAAGCGCACATGGGATGTAGCCGCCGATGTGCTCGAACGCGAGCGCCCCGCCGACCGTCGCCGCCATGCCGAGCGTGACGAGAACGGCGCCAACAAGATGCTGGCGGTGGGCGACGGAAGCTGCGGTCATGAATACCTCGCGCTCGAGCGATAGGTTGCCGGCTTCGGCGGCCGGCCGGGTAACTACGACGCCTTATTAGGAAGGATCAGCGCCGCTGTAAATTGCCCGCAAGCCACACCGTTTGCACGCTTTTGTGATGGCGGGGCTGCGAAATGCATTTTCGCGGTTGACCGGCGCGAAATCCATCGTGTAAATCGCAAACCGCTGACATCACAGCCTGAGCCCCATTGGCGGAATTGGTAGACGCGCTCGACTCAAAATCGAGTTCCGAAAGGAGTGCTGGTTCGACTCCGGCATGGGGCACCACCACCTCCCCGCAGACTATCGGATGCGTTCCGCAGCCGCAGCGCCATTGAACAGGCGGGTGCGAAAATGTTAGCTGCACGGCGGAAAATTTCTGTTGCGGTCGCCCATGCTCCCGAAGATCGAAACCTACGATGAACTCTATCGCGATTTCCGCTGGCGGATTCCGGAGAAGTTCAACATCGGCGTTGCGGTCAGCGATGCCTGGGCGGAGCGGGAGCCGGAGCGCGTCTGCCTTCAGCATTTCAGGCCTGATGGCGCGCATCTGTCTCTGACCTATGGCGCGTTTGCGGCGCGCTCGTCTGCCTTTGCCGCCGGATTGGCCGATCATGGCGTCAAGCGCGGCGACCGCGTTGCGATCTTCCTGCCGCAGGGTTTCGAGGCGGCAATCGCGCATGTTGCGATCCATAAGCTCGGCGCGATAGCCTTGCCGCTCGCCCTGTTGTTCGGCGTCGATGCGCTTGAATATCGTCTGCTGGATGCTGCTGCGACCGCGATCGTCACCAACCGGTTTGGCTACGAGCGGCTTGCCACGATCCGGGAGAAGCTGCCGGACCTCGGTCTCGTCGTGTTGGCGGAAGAAGAGGAAGAACCAGGCACGGTTCGTTTCGACCGGCTCGCGAACAGTGGTCGGCGTTTTGCTGCCGCCGATACGACCCCGGACGATCCGGCGCTGATGATCTACACCTCCGGAACGACCGGGCCTCCGAAGGGCGCCCTGCACGGTCATCGCGTCCTGCTCGGCCATTTGCCGGGCTTCCAGTTCCATCATCATTTCCTGCCGCAACCGGGCGACCGGATGTGGACCCCGGCCGACTGGGCCTGGGCCGGGGGGCTTCTGAACGCGCTGCTGCCTTCGCTGCTGCTGGGCGTGCCGGTGGTTTCGTCGCCGGCCCAGAAATTCGATCCGCACATGGCCTTCCGGATCATGGAAGAGATGGATGTGCGCAATGCCTTCATCCCGCCGACGGCGCTTCGGCTGCTGAAGGCCGTCGACCGGCCGCGTGACCGCTATGTTCTCAAGCTGCGCACCATCGGGTCCGCCGGCGAGGCGCTCGGGCGCGAGACCTTCGAATGGGCAAAGGCAGCGCTCGGGATTGATGTCAGCGAATTCTACGGCCAGACGGAGTGTAATATCGTCATCTCCGCAGCCG
Organism: Ensifer sp. IC4062; assembly: GCF_020193575.1. Lineage (GTDB taxonomy): Bacteria > Pseudomonadota > Alphaproteobacteria > Rhizobiales > Rhizobiaceae > Sinorhizobium. Next base: position 31,051 of record NZ_JADYVD010000027.1, on the reverse strand, counting down.
CGGATCTCGGTGTCTTGAAGCCCGGCTCCATGGGCAAGGCGGCGCCCGGTCACCGTGTGGCGATCATTGACGGCGAGGGGAGGGTCCTGCCGCCGGGCGCGGTCGGGCAGGTGGCCGTGCAGCGCCCGGACCCGGTGATGTTCCTCGGCTATTGGCGCAATGAGCGGGCGACGGAAGCGAAGTTCATCGGTGATTGGATGACGACCGGGGACCAGGGCGTGATGGACGCGGACGGGTACTTCACCTTCTTCGGCCGAGACGACGATGTCATCACCTCGTCGGGGTACCGCATCGGACCCGGCGAGATCGAGGATTGCCTGGCCGGCCATCCGGACGTTCAACTGGCGGCTGTTGTCGGAAAGCCCGATCCGGTTCGCACGGAGATCGTCAAGGCTTATGTGGTGCTGAAGCCCGGCGCCTCCGCCGATGAAGAGGCCGCGGCCGGAATCCGCGACTGGGTGAAAACCAGGCTTTCCATGCACGAATACCCGCGCGAGATCGAGTTCGTCGACAGCCTGCCGTTGACGACGTCAGGGAAGGTAATCCGCCGGCTTCTGCGCGACCGGGCTGCTGCCGAAGCGCTTCGAGAGTAGCGGCGGCGACGTCAGCCGCCGGCAAGCGCCCGTATCTTTTCGCGCAGCAGCCGTGCCATTTTACGGGTGTTGCGATAGAGGTGAAGCTGCGCCGCGACCTGGCGGACGTCGCGGTCACGGTTCGGCTGCAGGCCGATGACGAGCGTTCCCATCTCCTCGCGCTCCTGCCAGAAGCGGCTTATTACCGGGTGATCGGGCACGGCGCAGGAATCGGAGCGAACGATGTTGGCGTCGTCGAGGTGCCATTCCGTCAACTCGGCGAGCAGCAGCTTGCCAGGGGAATAAATACCATATCGCTCGTCATAGGCGGTCTTCCACGTATAGGCCTCGCCGGCCATGAGCAGAACGATCATGGAGGCGATCGCCTTTCCGTCGAGATCCAGCGTGTGGATGCGGACGCTGTCGGTGTCGGCGAGATTGCTGATCGCCTCGCGGGCAAAGGCGGCGCGGAAGCGGTCTGTGATCATGGCGCTGCGCTCTCGCCCCTTCCAGCCGGAAGCCTCCAACGCCAGGAATTCCTCCATGCGTAACCGGATCTCCTCCGGCTGGCGCGCGACGTTGTAGATCAGCCGTCCATGCTTTTCCAGGTTCTTCCACTGGCGGCGAAGCTCCTTGAAATGCGCGCGTTTGATCGACTTGCGCAGATAGGTCGGACCGTCGAGCAGGCTTTCGAGCATCGGCCGTTCAAAGGTGTCGGTCACGGTGAGCGGCAGGTTTTCGCTGATCGCGACGGCGCGTGCGAGTTGCGCGAAGCGGCCCCTCAGCCTCACATCCGGCAGCACGAGCACGGGCGGCAGACCGGAGGAGGGGGCGGCCAGCGCTTCGTACAGATTGCTGATCGTTTCGGCCGCATCTTCTGCGTCGAGCAGCGGTACGCCCAGCGGGCCGAAAGGATTGGACCAGGCGCGAATGATGGACGCACCGATCGCGAAGCCCGGCTTCTCGATCGAGAACGGCATGAGGAAGCGCATGCGGCTGCGGCGTTCGTCATTGTCTCGGATCACGGCGAGCCGAATGATCCGGTCCTCGAGGCGCGGCATGGCCGGGGCGAGGAAGCGGCCGGCAAAGAATATGTTCGGTTCTATAGCGCGATTGGAGAGGTAATCGAGCTCTTGTTGCAATCCGTAGCCGGCCCTGGCGGAATAGATCGAAAGGTAGCGACCGGGTCGGCCGACGCTGACGGTCTTCTCGGGTTGCGAGGCGTCGAAGCCGGGCTGGGCCAATCCGCCGAGCAGGCGGCTCGCCCTGCCGTTCGTATCTCCGGGTAAGGGTGTATTGCCGATCATGGACGGATCGCCTCGTTCTTGTCGTTGCCGCTTCCTGCGCCCGCGAAAGCGAGGAGAGGGATGGCGAAAGTGCGTCTTGCCGCAAGGTGCAGAATTGCCGCCTCGAAGACCATCGCGCCGGCGGTAGCGAACGCTGCGCCCATCAGGCCGAAGGCGGGGATGAGAACGAAGTTCAGGGCGATATTGACGGCGAGCGCGGTCGCGTAAAGCATGGCACAGAGCTTCTGCCGGCCAGCCATGGTGAGCAGTGTTTCGACGGGGCCGACGAAGGCCTTGGCCAGAATCCCGGCAAACAGGATCGCCATCAACGGCGCGCCGGCGGTGAAGGCCGGACCGAACAGCGACAGCAGGAAACGACCGGCGACAAGCACCGTGCCGCCCATCGCGAGCGACGGCCAGAAGGACCAGTGTGCGCTTTCGGTGGCGATGTCGGCGAGCCGGCGGCTCTCACCGGAAGCCATCGCCTCGGAAAAGCGCGGCCCCGCCGCCGCCTTTACGGCGAACATGACGAAATGAACGAGAGCCATGGTCTTGGCAGCGGCGAAGTAGATCGCCACCTCATCCGGCGGGAGGTAAAGCCCGACGATCACGACGTCGGAATTGGTCAGCAGGAAACCGAAACCTTCGACGAGAAATATCGGGACGGAAAGGCGCAGCCATGGTCCTAGTTCGATCTTCATCGGTCCGCGAACGTAACGTCTGCGCAGGCGCGATGTCATTGCGAGAAATTGTCCAAGCGTGGTGATGTAGGTGGCCGCCAACGCGGCGACCATCGCCGTCTTCGCCGAATTGGGAAAGCCGGCGGCGGTGGCCAGCACCATGAAGGCGAGAATGAGCAGCGGCCGGATGATAAACGTGGGGCTCATCGCCGCGAGCGGCCAGCTGTGCGCGCGTGCCGTGCCGTCCATCACGTCGCCGAGCGCAATCATCGGCAGGGCGACAAGGCCGAGATAAAGGGCGGCGAGATGATAGTGCTCGATCATGTCGGCAAAGAACCAGAGACCGACGGCGCCAATGGTGGCGAGTGCGGTCGCCGACAACAGCGCGAAGACGCGCGCAGCGGTCGTGAGCCCACGTATTTCGGCCACGGCGCCTGCCGTTTGATATTCCGGCACCAAGCGGATCACAGCCGCGTGCAGGCCGAGGCACGACAGGTTGCCGAACAGGATGGCCAAGACCCAGACGAAGACGAAGACGCCGTATTCGAACTCGCCCATAAGACGAGCGAGAACGATCTGCGAGACGAGGGCAATGGCTGCACTGAAGATGCGGATCGCGAAGGCGATCAGGGCCGTGCGTTGCGCGCGGGTTTTTGGGTCGATGCCAGACGCGATGGGTCCAAGCCGGGTCAGCAGCAGAGACAGGCGTAGCCTCAGCGCCGACGGCAGCATTCGTCCGGCCGATTGACATACCGCCATGAACACGAGGACACCCTGACACTACGCAATACAGGGCCCCACTTCTGCCAGATCAGCGTTAACAAACGGTTGGCGTGACATCCGCGAAGTGCTGTCAGACTCCCACCCACCCGCCGGGCCGAATGCACCTATGAAAATGCCGCCCGAGGGCGGCATTTTGATCATGCTTCGTAGATTCCGTGGCAATGCTTGTATTTCTTGCCCGAGCCGCAAGGGCAGGGCTCATTGCGCGATACCTTTCCCCAAGTTGAGGGATCGGCCGGATTGCGGTTTGACGGCGCCATGGCCAGCAGAGGCGCTCCGGCCTGCGTGAAGTCGTCCTCGCCGGTTAGCGGATTGATGTGATGGCCTTCCATCGGCGGCAGAGGTTGTGGTGCCTCGGCTGCCTCTCGCACCAGTTCGACGCGCATCAACTGTGCCGTCACGGCCTGGCGGAGATTGCCGAGCAGGCCCTGGAACAGTTCGAACGCCTCGGACTTGTACTCCTGCAGCGGATCGCGCTGGGCGTAGCCGCGGAAGCCGATGACTGAACGAAGATGGTCGAGGTTGACGATGTGTTCGCGCCAGAGATGATCGAGCGTCTGGAGCACGACGGAGCGCTCGACATATTGCATGATGTCGGGGCCGAAACGTTCCGCCCGGTCAGCCGCAGCCTTGTCGGCGGCAGCGGTAATGCGTTCAAGAATGTCGTCCTCGGCTATACCCTCTTCGGCCGCCCACTCGGTGATCGGCAAGTCGAGGTTGAGATACTGTTGGACGTCCGCCTTCAGGCCCTCGACGTCCCATTGCTCGGCATAGGCGCGCTCGGGAATCCGCTTGCTGACGACATCCTCGATCACTTCGTTGCGCATGTCGGTGACCGTCTCGGTGACGCTCTCCGCGTCCATCAGCTCGATGCGCTGCTCGAAGATGACCTTGCGCTGATCGTTGAGCACATCGTCATATTTCAACAGGTTCTTACGGATGTCGAAGTTGCGCGCCTCGACCTTTTTCTGTGCCCGCTCAAGTGCCTTGTTGATCCAGGGATGGACGATCGCTTCGCCTTCCTTCAGGCCCAGCTTCTGCAACATGCCATTCATGCGGTCGGACCCGAAGATGCGCATCAGGTCGTCCTGCAGTGACAGGTAGAACTTCGAACGCCCGGGATCCCCCTGGCGGCCCGAGCGACCGCGCAACTGGTTGTCGATGCGGCGGCTCTCATGGCGCTCGGTGGCCAGAACATAGAGACCGCCGGCCGCAAGCGCCTTCTCCTTGAGCTTCTGCACTTCTTCGCGGATCGCCTTTTCGCGCGCCTCGCGCTCCGGACCAGGCTCCATCTCGGCCAGTTCCTGTTGGATGCGCATATCGGGATTGCCGCCGAGCTGGATGTCGGTACCGCGGCCGGCCATGTTCGTGGCGATCGTCACGGCGCCCGGAACGCCGGCCTGAGCGACGATGTAGGCTTCCTGTTCGTGGTAGCGGGCGTTCAAGACCTGGAACTTCGAGAAGCCGCTCTTCTTCAGCATGTCGGCGAGAAGCTCGGACTTCTCGATCGAGGTAGTGCCGACCAGCATCGGCTGGCCACGCTCGTGCGCAGCCTTGATCTCGTCGATGATCGCCTTGTACTTCTCGCCCGCCGTCCGATAAACCTCGTCGTCTTCGTCGGCGCGCTTGATCGGCAGATTGGTCGGAACTTCTACCACTTCGAGGCCATAGATGTTGCCGAATTCCTCGGCTTCCGTCGCTGCCGTACCTGTCATGCCGGCAAGCTTCTCGTACATGCGGAAGTAGTTCTGGAAGGTGATCGAGGCGAGCGTCTGGTTCTCGGGCTGAATCTGCACCTTTTCCTTGGCCTCGAGCGCCTGATGCTGGCCCTCGGAGTAACGGCGGCCCGGCATCATGCGGCCGGTGAATTCGTCGATGATGACGATCTCGCCGTTGCGCACGATATAGTCCTTGTCGCGCGTGAAGAGCTTGTGGGCCTTCAGCGCATTGTTGACATGGTGGACGATCGCGACGTTCTCGATGTCATAAAGCGACTCGCCCTTCAACAGACCTGCCTGCCGCAGCATGTTTTCGAGCTTCTCGGTACCTTCCTCCGAGAAATTGGCCGAACGCTGCTTCTCGTCGATCTCGTAGTCTTCCGGCGCAAGCAGCGGAATGAATTCGTTGATCGTGTTGTAGAGGTCGGAGCGGTCGTCGAGCGGACCGGAAATAATCAGCGGTGTGCGCGCCTCGTCGACCAGGATGGAGTCGACTTCGTCCACGATCGCGAAGAAGTGACCGCGCTGCACCATCTGCGAGCGCTCATACTTCATGTTGTCGCGCAGATAATCGAAGCCGAGTTCGTTGTTGGTCGCGTAAGTGACGTCGCAGGCATAGGCGTCGCGGCGCTGCTCGTCGGTGAGGCCGTGAATGATGACGCCGGTCGTCAGACCGAGGAAGCCATAGACGCGGCCCATCATGCCGGCGTCGCGCTGAGCCAGATAGTCATTGACCGTGACGACATGCACGCCCTTGCCGGCAAGCGCGTTGAGATAGACGGGTAGCGTCGCGACGAGCGTCTTGCCTTCACCGGTCTTCATCTCGGAAATGGCGCGCTCATGCAGGATCATGCCACCGATGAGCTGGACGTCGAAGGGACGCAGGCCGAGCACGCGGCGCGCGGCTTCGCGCACGACGGCAAAGGCGGGCACGAGGATGTCGTCGAGTGTCTTGCCGTCGGCCAGTTCCTGGCGGAAGTCCTTGGTCTTTGCCGCCAGCGCTTCGTCGCTGAGCGCCTTCATTTCGGCTTCGAGAGCGTTGATGGCGTCCACCCGGCCTTTGTAACTACGGACGCGGCGCTCATTGGCGGAACCAAACAACTTGCGGGCTAGGCCGCCGAGACTGACCATATGAATGGCCCTTTCTTTATTTGTCGCCTGGGGTTTCAGGTTGGGCTTGAAAAACCACATAATGCCATGAAACGCCCGGAAACTGTTCTGGACGCGAGGTTGCGTGACAGATAAGAGGGGGGTCGGATTATGTCAACGCACTTGCACTGCCGGATGGCTACAGAACGGCCACATTCTGGTGTTGTGCAGCCGCAACGGCCAGAGGCAATCGCGCCAGCGGCCAATGGTGAAAGGTTAGTGAAATGTCCCGATACAAGACTTTGGCGGCGGCGGTTTTCGTTGCGGCGATCGCTGTGCACGGAGCGCGCGCCGAAGAGACCGATCCGGTCATCGCGAAGGTTGGCGAGCAGGAAGTCCGTCAGTCCGAGCTCAATCTCGCCCTCAGTGGTCTTGATCCCCAGCTTCAGCAGATGCCTGAAGAGCAGAAACGCGCCGCCGCGCTTTCGGCCGTCATCGACGTCAAGCTTCTAGCAAAGAACGCTGAGAAGGAAGGGCTGCAGGACGACACTGTTTTCAAACAGCGTATCGCCTACCTCACCGAACGCGAGTTGCACAATGCGTTCTTCAAGAAGCATGTCGTGGATGCGGTGACGAAGGAAGAAGTCAAGGCACGCTACGATAAGGAAATTGCCGCAATCCCTGCACAGGAAGAGATCAAGGCACGCCATATCCTGGTGAAGACCGAGGACGAGGCGAAGGCCGTGATCAAGGAGCTTGACGCCGGCAAGAGCTTCGTAGAGCTGGCCAAGGCCAAGTCGTCCGATCCGAACAAGGATGACGGTGGCGATCTGGGCTATTTCGCCAAAGGGCGGATGGTGCCGGAATTCGAAGCGGCCGCCTTCGCTCTCGAAAAGGGAACCTACACCAAGACCCCGGTGAAGACGCAGTTCGGCTTCCACGTCATCCTCGTCGAGGACAAGCGCCCGCAGGCGCCGCCGACGCTGGAACAGGTCGAGCCGCAGGTTCGACAGCTCGTCATGCGTGACAAGTACCTTGAGCTCCTGGCCTCCGCGAAAAAGGAGACCGGCGTCGAAATTTCGGATCCGGCGCTCAAGAAGGCCTATGACGAGGCCAACAAGCCGCAGGAAACGAAGTAAGCTTTTGCCGGATGCTGTTCGTCTGAAGGGTTGAGCGACATCCGGTCCCGCTCATTGTCGATGCCCGACGGTTCGATGCCGGTCGGGCATTTGTCGCAACATCATCCACGGTTCTCCAAGCAGGTTCATCCCATGTCCGGCTCCGTTTCTCCGCTCGCTCCGAAAACCTTCGCCGAAATGCCGCCGCTTCGAGGTGTGCGCATGGCCACGGCCGCGGCAGGGATCAAGTACAAGAACCGCACCGACGTTCTGATGATGATCTTCGACCAGCCCGCTGCGGTTGCTGGTGTCTTCACCCGATCGAAATGCCCGTCGGCGCCGGTCGATTTCTGCCGTAGGAATCTGTCGGCAGGTGTTGCCCGCGCTGTAGTTGTCAATTCGGGCAATGCCAATGCGTTCACGGGCAAGAAGGGGCGGGAGGCGACCGAGCTCACTGCGCAGTCCGCAGCCAAGGCTATCGGGTGCAACGAGAACGAGATCTTTCTTGCTTCGACCGGCGTGATCGGCGAACCGCTCGATGCGACGAAATTCGCCGGTGTCCTCGATGATCTTGCGGCTTCCGCCAAGGAAGATTTCTGGTTCGAGGCTGCCAAGGCGATCATGACCACGGATACCTATCCAAAGGTCGCGACCCGCAGTGCCGAGATTGGTGGCGTCACGGTGACGATCAACGGCATCGCCAAGGGAGCGGGCATGATCGCGCCCGACATGGCGACGATGCTTTCCTTCGTGGTGACGGACGCGGACATCGCGTCGCCAGCGCTTCAGGCCCTGCTTTCAGCCGGCGTCGGCCCGACCTTCAACTCCGTCACGGTCGACAGCGACACGTCTACGTCCGACACGCTGATGCTGTTTGCAACCGGCGCGGCGGCGAAGGACGGTCAGGCAAAGGTCGTGGACGCCGCCGATCCGCGCCTCGACGCCTTCCGCACCGCGCTCAACGACCTGTTGCGCGATCTGGCTCTGCAGGTCGTGCGCGACGGCGAGGGCGCCCGCAAGATGGTGATCGTAACCGTCGACGGTGCCGAGAACGATGCCGCGGCCAAGCGGATTGCTTTGTCGATCGCCAATTCGCCGCTGGTCAAGACGGCCGTTGCCGGCGAGGATGCGAACTGGGGTCGGGTGGTCATGGCCGTCGGCAAATCCGGAGAGATGGCCGAACGAGACCGGTTGGCGATCTGGTTCGGCGATGTGCGCGTTGCCGTCGAGGGCGAGCGGGATCCGGCCTATTCGGAGGCGGCGGCAAGCGCCGTCATGAAAGGCGAAGACATTCCGATCCGTGTCGACATCGGCCTCGGTTCCGGCCGCGCGACGGTCTACACCTGCGATCTGACCAAGGAATATGTCGAGATCAACGGCGACTACAGAAGCTGACGCTCTGGTTCCCTGATCCGAGGTTGCGAACGAATGACATCGAATGACAGGCAGCCGCCGACGACCGACGCGGCGGTTGGGGAAACGATCATGGTTGATCTTCCGAGTGTGCGCCGCCTGGAAGCCGTCGGCTTCCGCGCCTGGCCGGCTGCGAGCGTTCAGTATGATGGCAGCTGGCTGATCCGCCTTACGGCGGGACATGCATCCAAACGCCTGAACTCGGTCAATCCGCTCGACCCGTCGGATTACCGTGACATTCACGTCCGGCTTGAAAAAGCAGGCAAACGCTTCTCCGATTACGGCCGTCCGCTCACGGTTCGCCAGACGCCGCTGACGCCGCCGCAGCTGATCGCATATATGGACGATGAGGACTGGGCCGCATTCGGACACAGCCTGGTGCTGACGGCGGACCTGGCCGAGCGCGAATTCGGCGACGGCATAGACCACCTCCCCATCAAGGATGTCGGTCGTTTCGTCGATGCGCGCATCCTGATCGGCAAGGAAGAACCGCAGACCAAGCCAGCGCTCACCGAAATCATCAATGCCATCAAGCCGGAATGCGGCCTGTTCCTGTTCGAAGACCTTGAGATCGGCCCGACCGCCGTGTCGCTGGTGGTTCAGGACAACGATCTGGCCGGCATCATGCAGTTCGCGGTCACCGAGGGTGTGCGACGAAGGGGCGTCGGGTCGGCGTTGCTCGATGCATCACTGCGCTGGGCGCGTCTCAAGGGCGCGAAGAAAGCCTGGCTGCAGGTGGAAGCCGACAACGAAGCGGCAGTCGAACTTTACCGCAAGGCCGGCTTCACCGAGGTCTATCGTTACCTCTACCGGACACCTACAGCGCCGTGCGTCTCTTCAGACGCACAAAGGTCGCTGTAGCACTTTGAATTGCATGTTTTTGTCCTTAAATCGGCTCCGCTTTAAGGAACATGCAGAAGGGCCTGAGGCATGGATATCGAGCGAAAGAAGATCGTGCTGGTTGCGGCCTGCGCCCTGGTCGATTCCGACGGCCGCATTCTGCTGGCGCAGCGTCCGGAGGGAAAACCGCTTGCCGGACTTTGGGAGTTTCCGGGCGGCAAGGTGGAGCCTGGTGAAACGCCGGAGGCGACGCTCATCCGCGAGTTGGAGGAGGAACTCGGCATCCGCACCAAGGTCGCATGCCTTGCGCCGCTCACCTTCGCGAGCCACAGCTATGATGATTTCCACCTGCTGATGCCGCTTTACGTATGCCGGCGATACGAGGGCTTTGCCGAGGGACGCGAAGGCCAGACGATCAAATGGGTTCGGCCGAAAGCGCTGCGCGACTATCCGATGCCTCCGGCTGACGAACCGCTGATCCCATTTCTGATGGATTTGCTCTGATCCGGAAATGACCGCACGCCTTGCGCTTGGCCCGATTGGTTCCTCCCGCAAGACGCGAATCTACCGGAAATCTCAAAGTTTATTAATCAAACGTTTATCACCCTTGTGGCATGATTGGCCTATCAGTTTCGGTGCCTGCCGCTTTACGGCGTGGCACCGGTTTCGAGCAGGTGTGGTCAGGTCGAGGCTTGGGAAGGGTGCTTCGCCCGCCGCTCTTTACGTGTTTGCGAGGCTGGGATGGTGGACGAAGATTTCTGGAGGACAGTTCAGGACAAGGATCTGGCGGCGAGCCAGGCCCGCCGGACGGGCGTGCTCAATCTGTCGCTGCTGTTCGGAACGGCGGTGATTGCGCTGACGATGATTCTCACGCCTATGCTGTCGACAAAGGCGGACAAGCGCGTGCTGGCGAATACGCCGATGGACTACGACAGTATTTCGACCGGCTCGATTCCTTCGAACGGCGCCAGCAGGCGCTACACGGTACGCCGCAGCGTGCTGCAGGAAATGCCCGGCGCCGTCTGCATTATCGACGCTGACGGCAGCAGGAGCGGATGCTGAGTTGAACGGAACGCTAGGTCTGCACGTTTCTTAGATCGGATCCGATCTAACAACGTGCGGCGATTCAAACTGCTGGGGCCCTTGTGCGTCCGGAAAGACGCGCGGCGCTGCAGGGCGGCATTTTCCGTTTCCGGGGTAATCGAACGGGGAAGGGCGTATGGCCAAGTTTGCAGGCTTTATTCGCAGCAGGGACGGTGCCACGGCCGTGGAATACGGGCTCCTCGCCGCGCTCATCTCCGTCGGTCTCTTGGTCGGTCTCGAGAGTTTCTCGGATGCGCTGCTCGGGCTCTTCAATCATGTGGTGGACACGATGGAGTCGAACCGGGGATGAGAACGGCCTCGGCGGTGCCTAAAAACCGGCTTCTACTGCATATTTCCTTAAGTCGTAGCTTAAGAAAATATGCAGTAATTCAGACTGCTACAGCGACCTTTGTGCATCTGACTAGACGCGCGGCACCGTGATGTCGCTTATTTTTCCTTCAGCGGATGTTCGTTGACGCCGAGCGCTTCAGACAGCCTTTGCTTCGCGGAGCCCGGCCGCAACGGTTTTTGTTGGCTTTCGTGGGGCGCCCAACCGGAAACATAGATGATCGAGAATGTCGCGCGGATGCGGCCATCGGCGTCGGAGAAGCGTTCCGCATAGATCTCGGCTGCCCTCAGGAAGAAGCGCTGCGAAACCGGCACGCGACTGCGGGCTGCCAGAGGGTTTGTCATGCCCATGGCCCTCAGGTCCTTCAGCAGTCCGAAAAGCGAATCGTAGCGGACCGTATAGGTTTCGGCGTCCGCGACCGGCAGGGCAAAGCCTGCCCGCTGCAGCAGCGCACCCATTTCGCGGACGTCCGCAAAGGGAATGACCCTTGGGCTCGCCCCGCCGGTCAGTTCGGCCTCGGCGGTAAGGAGCGACTCGCGAAGCTCTTGCAACGTGCCGTTGCCGGGGATTGCCGCAAGGAACAGGCCATCCGGCTTCAAGACGCGACGCGCCTGAATGAAGACGCCGGGCGTATCGTTGGTCAGATGCAGCGAAAGTGGCGACACAAGAAGATTGAGCGACTCCGGTGCGGCGGGAATCCGCTCCAATGGGGCGACCGTAACAGGTTGATCGCCGGTACCGAAACCTTTCTCCGTTTCCACCCGCTCGATGGTCGCGACCTTGCCTGTCGCGGCAAGAGAGCGGGCCGTGGGGCCGGTATAGCCATGCAATTCCATTGCCCGGTCGAAATGCCGTTCAACGACGCTGACGCGTTCGGCGAGCTCCCGCGCCACGATATCGAGCAGGAAGGTTGCTTTCTGGTCGCCGTTGAGAAGGGCCCTGTGGCGGTGCGCCTCGACGAGGCTCTGGTCAAAGATGATTTCCACGATACTCTCTCCGAAATCACGGATGCAAAGAAACCCTGACGTGGACAAAGTCAACCATATGGAACCGGAAGGATGGCGAAATCGGGCCCTGCGTTGGAGGGCGCTGTTGCGCCGCGTCGGAAGCGAGGTCGTCGCTATCGTCTATCCGCCGGTCTGCTGCGGCTGCGGCCGACTGACCGGCGATCATCATGCCGTATGCCCGGCCTGCTGGTCCGGCCTCAGGCTGATCGAGCGCCCCTATTGTGAGATCCTTGGGCTGCCCTTTTCCTTTGATCCCGGATCGGGTTCCGTCTCCCCCGAAGCGATCGCCGATCCGCCTGTCTTCGACCGGCTTCGCTCGGTTGCGATCCACGACGGTATGGTCCGCGATCTCGTCCACGGTTTGAAATACCGCGACCGCACCGATCTCGCGCCAATGATGGGCGAATGGATGATCCGCGCGAGCGATGGCGCGGTCGCGGCTGCCGACATGATCGTGCCGGTTCCGCTCCACGCATTCCGGCTCTGGGGGCGAAAGTTCAACCAGGCTGCCGAACTCGCCCGTGTCATCGCGGGGCGTGCGGGAAAACCCTACCGACCGGACGTCCTTCGCCGCGCCAAGCGCACCAGCCGGCAGGTCGGCCTCGGCGCCCGGGCGCGTGAGGAGAATGTGCGCGGCGCTTTCGTCGTCCGTGAAAGCGGCAGGCAAGGTCTCAGCGGGAAAAGAATTATACTCGTCGACGATGTATATACCACCGGTGCAACCGTCTCGGCCGCCACCCGTGCGCTGAAGCGGGCGGGCGCCGGAGATGTCACGGTTTTGACCTTTGCAAGAGCCATGTCCGGTCCTATATGACGATCGGATATATCAGGCGTCGTGCTGGTGAAGGAGCGGTTCAACAATATGGCTTCGGTCGTTATTTATACGCGTCAGTTCTGCGGCTATTGCTCGGCAGCAAAGAAACTTCTCGAAACTAAAGGCGTCAGCTTCGTAGAACATGATGCGACCTATGATCCGGCTCTGCGCCAGAGGATGATCGAAAAGTCCAACGGCCGCGCGACTTTCCCGCAGATCTTCATCAATGACCTCCACGTCGGTGGCTGCGACGACCTGCACGCGCTCGACCGCGCCGGCAAGCTCGACGAGATGCTCGCGGCCTAAATGTTTGACGCGCAGCCTGCGGGCGTCCAGGGTCCTGGCGTTGCGTGCGGATGGCTACGGAGAGAAGAAAGAAGATGAGTTTCAAAGCTGCTGCTGTCCAGATGTGCTCCGGCGTGGATCCCATAAGAAACGTGGAGACGATGGCAAAGCTCGTGCGCGAGGCGGCCGCTCAAGGCGCGACCTATATCCAGACCCCGGAAATGACCGGTATCCTCCAGCGCGATCGAGCGGCGCTTCGTTCCGTGTTGAAAGCCGAGGCGGACGACATGGTCGTGCGCGAGGCCTCGGCCCTTGCGGCCGAGCTCCGCGTCTATCTCCATGTCGGCTCGACGCCGATTGCCCTTACGGACGGCAAGATCGCCAATCGCGGCTTCCTTTTCGGGCCGGACGGCATCAAGATCTGCGACTACGACAAGATCCACATGTTCGACGTGGATCTGGAGAATGGCGAAAGTTGGCGAGAGAGTGCGGCGTATCGACCCGGCTCCACGGCCCGTATCGCCGATCTTGCCTTTGGCAAGCTGGGCTTTTCCATCTGCTATGACGTCCGCTTCCCCGAGCTCTTCCGTCAGCAGGCCGTCGCAGGCGCCGAGATCATGTCCGTGCCGGCGGCCTTCACCAAACAGACCGGCGAGGCGCATTGGGAAATTCTGCTGCGTGCCCGCGCCATCGAAAACGGCCTTTTCGTTATCGCCGCTGCGCAGGCCGGAAAGCACGAGGATGGGCGTGAAACCTTCGGGCATTCGATGATTGTCGACCCGTGGGGTCGCGTGCTCGCCGAGGCAGGTCCGACCGACGAGGGGGTCATCGTTGCCGATATCGACACCGCCGCGGTGCATGGCGCGCGGGCAAAAATACCCAATCTCAAGAATGCCCGCAGTTTCGTGCTGGAAGAGGTGACGCCGACCGGGAAAGGGGGCGTTGCAGCGTGATCCGTTACAATCTTTCGTGTGATAAGGGCCATGACTTCGAAGGATGGTTCGCGTCGAGCGACGACTTCGATTCGCAGGTCGAGCGGCGTCTGGTCGCCTGTCCCACTTGCGGTTCTCACTCCGTAAGCAAACAGCTGATGGCGCCGTCGGTATCGACCGCACGCAAGAAGGAAGCGACGCGCGCGCTTGTGATGGATCGGGCTCAGAAAGAAACGATCGCCAAGATCCGCGAACTGGTCAATTCGATCCGCGAGAATGCCGAGGATGTCGGCGAACGTTTCCCTGAAGAGGCGCGCAAGATCCACTATGGCGAAGCCGAGCAGCGCGGGCTGATCGGCAAGGCGAGCGCCGAAGAGGCGATGGCGCTTTTCGAAGAAGGGATCGAGATCGCACCTCTGCCGGTGCTGCCGGATGATGCGAACTAAGCCTTGGGCTCAGCGATGCCGGAAAGTCAAAGCGGACGCCTGGCGACGATCATGTAGTTGACGTCCATATCCTTCGACAGGTTCCATTGATTTGAGAGCGGGCTGAAGAACACGCCGGTTCGGTCGGTGATTTCCATACCGCTTGCCTCGAGCGGCTTTTCCAGCTCTTCCGGACGAACCAGCTTCTCGTATTGGTGGGTGCCACGCGGGAGCCAGCGCAACAGGTTTTCCGCGGCGAAGATCGCGAGCGCGGCGGCTTTCACCGTACGGTTGATGGTGGCTATGAACATCAGCCCGCCCGGGCGCACCATGTGGGCACAGGTGGTGACGAAGAAATCGACGTCGGCAACATGTTCCACCACCTCCATGTTGAGGACGATGTCGAAGCTTTCGCCGGCTTCGGCGAGCGCCTCCGCGGTGACAGCGCGGTAATCGACGGAAACGCCGCTTCCGGCCGCGTGGTTCTTGGCGATGCCGATATTCTTTTCAGACGCGTCGGCGCCGAGGACGTCCCCTCCCATGCGCGCCATCGGCTCGGAGAGCAGTCCGCCGCCACAGCCGATGTCGAGCAGCCGCAGACCTTTGAGCGGCTGCGGACCCTTGGGGTCACGGCCGAAATGTTCTGAAACCTTGTCGCGGACATAGGCAAGGCGTACCGGATTGAATTTGTGCAGCGGACGGAACTTGCCGGTCGGGTCCCACCATTCCGCAGCCATAGCGGAAAACCGTTCTACTTCGCTCTGATCGATCGTGGTGCGTGCCGTCTCGCTCATCAGAGCCTCCCTGCATTTCGCTCGGCGGATAAGTTCGACCCGCTCGACATTTCTCCGCTGTCATCGTGAAGTCGGACGATCGAAGGGCGATGTCAAGGGCTCAACCGTCACGTAGGCCATCGAAGCCCAACGCAAGATTGGACAATCGCTTTTCCATTTTGTGCCTCTTTCCTGCCCACTCTTCACATCAAGCGGACTGCGGCTGGTAATGCAGGATGACGACGCCGGATTTGAGCGGGCGTATATGCGTAAGCTTCAGATTCGTGCGTTCCGGAATGTTCTGGAAGAGCGGAGTCCCTTTGCCGAGCAGTACCGGATTGATGCCGAGGCGGTATTCGTCAACGAGACCGTTCGCCGTCAGGGTCGCGGCGAAATCGGCGCTGCCGAAGATGAAGATCGTTCCGCCGTCGAGTCGCTTCAGCCGCTCTACCTCGGCGACGGCATCGCCTGAAACCAGCATCGTGTTGTTCCAGTCGGCGCTCTTCAGTGTTCGAGAGAACACGAATTTTTCGACGCTGTTCATAAACGTGGCGATATCACCCTCGGCCGCCGGCCAGTAGGCCGCCATCATTTCATAGGTCGAGCGGCCGAAGAGCAGCGTGCCTGCCTCCATCTGCGTCTCGCCGATGTAGGCAGCGAGCTCGTCCTCGAAGACGAACCAGCTTATGTCATGGTCCGGAGCCTCAAAGAAGCCGTCGACGCTGACCATGTCCCACATGATAATCTTGCGCATTGATTTTTCCTCCCTGTGGCGATGTTCGACCCCCGTCGTCGGTTGCATCGTCACAGCAGGATGACAAAACCACTTCAATTATACAAGTGGTTTTAATTTGAGAGCATTATAACGGTGAGAATGGATTGGATCAGGAGGCGGCGGTGGCGAACGACAGGATAGGCTGGGCAGTCGACGTGCTATCGCCGGGAGCATCCGAGAGGATCCTCGAAGTCGGCTGCGGCCATGGGGTTGCGGTGACGATGGTTTGCGACAGGCTGATCGATGGTCGCGTCGTTGCGGTCGACCGTTCGGCGACGATGATCGCGGCGGCAAAGCGGCGAAACGCGCGTCATCTTGCGGCCGGCCGCGCGGAGTTTCATACCGCCGAGCTTGCCTCTGCGGATTTCAGCGAGGCGCGATTCGACAAGGCCTTCGCCTTGCGTGTCGGTCCCTTCGCTCGCGGCGACCCCGCGCGCGAGCTAATGGTTCTGGCACGGCACCTATCGCCGGCGGGGCGGCTCTATCTCTTCCATGACGAGCCGTCCCGCAGCGCCGACGATGTTGCGCGACGACTGAAAGCAGGCGTAAGGGGCAACGCCTGGACGGTGGAGGCGGTCCTGAAGAAAAGGCTTGATGGTTGCAACGTCGCCTGCGTCATCGCTCTTCCACCGAAGCCGAACGCCACTGCCGACGAACCGAAGCGGTGAGGCGAGTTTGTTGTTCCGACGAATTCGCAGCACCCCGCCAGCTGGAGGGGCGCTGTTAGGCTGCAATCACATCCGACCTGCTGACGCGGAGGCAAAGAAATCCTCCGGCCCCTCGACCTCGACGAGCCGACAGTTTTCGATCAGCCAGAAGCGATTGCCGACGTCTCGCACGAAGCTGCGGTCGTGCGAGACGAGGAGGCAGGTCGCCTGGTTGGCCATCAATTCCGATTCCAGCGCTTCCTGTCCTTCGATGTCCAGATGGTTGGTCGGCTCGTCGAGCAGGTAGAAATTCGGATTGGTGAGCCTCAGGACCAGCATTGCAAGTCTTGACTTCTGCCCGCCCGAAAGAACACCGATCGGGCGCGTCTGGAGGTCGATGCCGAGGCCGGCGCCCGCCAGCAGGGCGCGCGCCCTTTGATCGCCAATCTCAAAACGCCGGCCGAGGGCTGCAAGCGGGGTGTCCTCATCCGGCAGGCCAGCAAGCGCCTGGTCACTATAGCCGAGCACGACAGACGGTGTTGTCTTGATGCTTTCCGACGCGTGGCCCGGTCCGGATATCGCCGTCCTGATCATATCGATGAGACGCGATTTTCCGGCGCCGTTGGGACCGAGCAGCACGATGCGGTCGCCCTGGCAGATCCAAAGCTTGCCTGTCTTGAAGAGCAGGCGCCCGCTAGGCGTTTCCACGGACACATTGTCGAGCGTAAGCAGGGTCTTCGCGTGCGTGCCGCGGTTGGCGAGCCGGATCGCCCCGGATGATCGCTCTTGAAAGCCCGGCCGCGCCGCGTCTTCGAGGCGCTCCGCCCGCTGGCGCAACTGCTTCGTCTTGACCGTCAGGAGATCGCTGCCGGAGTTGATGCCGATATTGTTGAGCTTGGCCGCCTGCCGGCGAAGCTGCTGGGCCGTCTTCATCTCTTTCTGATAACGCCGCTCATCCGAGGCATCGATCTCGTCCAGCGCGCTGCGGGCGCGGGAATAGGGCAGCGAAAACATCTGAGACTGATCGGGTCGCAGAAACAGCGTGCGGTTCGTCGTTGCATCGAGGAAGGCGCGGTCATGGCTGGAGATCAGCACGGGAACGTCGCGGGGCAGGCTGTTAAGCCAGCTTTCCAGCTGCATGATCTTGGCGAGGTCGAGGTGGTTTGTCGGTTCGTCGAGCAGCAGCGAGTCCGGATCGGTGACCGAGACGCGAGCCAGAAGCGCAAGTCTCTGCCAGCCGCCGCTGAGTTGCGCGATCGGTCGTTCGCGAAGCTCCATGGGAACTTCGAGCGAATCCAGCATGACGTCGACCCGCCAGCTTTCTGTCTCTGCCTGTTCCTCCGGCAACGCCTGGCGGACAGCCTCGTAAAATGATGTGTCCAAGATGACGGACGGCACCGCTTGCTCGACATGGCCGACGGTGAGGCCACGCGAGCGCGTGATTTCGCCAGCGGTCGGATCAAGCCCGCCCGCGATGCATTTCAAAAAAGTGGACTTTCCCCGGCCGTTCGCGGCGACGATGCCGATGCGGTCGCCGGCTGCGACCGAGAGATTGAGGTTCGAAAAGAGCGGCGCGCCCAAGGTGATGCCGAGGTTCTTTACATTGATCAAGGCCATTGTCGTTCTCTGGACTGCCCGAGCTGTGCTCCCGCTTCCGACAATTGCGGGAGGAGCGGAAGCGGATGGCCAGATGCGAACGTCAGCGCGCTGGGGCCAATCGGCTCGGTTTGGTGACGATAGGTGGTGCCATGAACCTTATGGTTCGGCTCCGCACGACGACTGGGCAGACCAGGAAACGATGAGAATGAGGTTCAGTCTCTGGTCAGCCCTGCAAACGCATTTGCAGGGCGGAGACGGGGCCACGCTGGCGGTGGTGCCGGAAGTATGTGATCACGCGCAGCCCTCCCTTCATCACTTGAGTTGCGGTGCCTTGTTAGCATTGTGGACAAAGACTTGCAACCATGGCGAGATCAGGACTCAAGACCAGATCTCAAACATCGGATGGACCTCGCCATTCCGTCGCCTTGCCATTGCACGGCGGCCGTTGATCCGCTAAGAGACGCCGCGACTTTCCGCTCCCCGTAGCGGTGACTGGCCGATGTCCGAGAGGTTCCAAGCTTTTTTGATCGACAGGCGCCGGCGGGGACGCTTTTCCTGTCGCGCGCTCGCGCGCAAACATCGGTACCGGTAGAGGCGAAATGGCACGCATCGTGATGAAATTCGGCGGAACATCCGTCGCAAATTTGGAACGCATCTACAATGTCGCCCGCCATGTGAAACGTGAGGTCGATGCGGGCCACGAGGTCGCCGTCGTCGTTTCCGCCATGTCCGGCAAGACCAACGAACTGGTCGGCTGGGTCGAAAACATGCCGAAGGTCGCCGGTTCGAACGCCCCGTTCTACGACGCACGTGAATACGATGCGGTCGTTGCCTCCGGTGAGCAGGTCACCTCCGGTCTGCTGGCGATCGCGCTGCAATCCATGAACATCAACGCGCGCTCCTGGCAGGGTTGGCAGATCCCGATCAAGACCGACAGCGCCCATGGTGCCGCCCGCATCCTCGATATCGAAGGCGCCGACATCATTCGCCGGATGGGCGAGGGCCAGGTGGCGGTGATCGCCGGCTTCCAGGGCCTTGGCCCGGACAATCGGTTGGCGACGCTCGGGCGTGGCGGCTCCGACACTTCGGCGGTCGCGATCGCCGCCGCCGTCAAGGCGGACCGCTGCGACATCTACACCGATGTCGATGGGGTCTACACGACCGATCCGCGGATTGAGCCCAAGGCGCGGCGACTGAAGAAAATCGCCTTCGAGGAAATGCTGGAAATGGCCTCGCTCGGCGCCAAGGTGCTGCAGGTGCGCTCGGTGGAGCTCGCCATGGTGCACAAGGTTCGCACGTTCGTGCGCTCTTCTTTCGAGGATCCCGATGCGCCGGGCATGGGTGACCTTCTGAACCCGCCCGGAACGCTGATTTGTGATGAGGATGAGATCGTGGAACAGGAAGTCGTAACCGGCATTGCCTATGCCAAGGATGAAGCCCAGATTTCGCTGCGCCGCCTGGCAGACCGGCCCGGCGTCTCCGCCGCGATCTTCGGCCCCCTGGCGGAGGCGCATATCAACGTCGACATGATCGTCCAGAACATCTCGGAAGACGGCTCGACGACGGACATGACCTTCACCGTGCCTTCCGGCGATGTCGACAAGGCGCTGAAGGTGCTTTCCGACAACAAGGAAAAGATCGGCTACGATGTCGCCCAGTCGGAATCGGGCCTCGTCAAGGTCTCGGTGATCGGTATCGGCATGCGCAGCCATGCAGGCGTTGCCGCCTCGGCCTTTCGGGCACTTGCCGATAAGGGAATCAACATCAAGGCGATTACCACGTCCGAAATCAAGATATCTATTCTGATCGATGGTCCATATGCGGAATTGGCGGTTCGCACTTTGCATTCCGCCTACGGTCTAGATAAGAGTTAAATAGCAGACATTTCGATTTAGGATTCGCGGCTCGAAGGGCGCGGTCCTGATGGATGTCGTCGGTAATTCTTATTCTGGAGACCTTACGCGATGAGAGACCTTTCCGCAGGTCCGCGCGTTCTCCTCAAGCGGTTGCGCGAGCTCATGGCGGAACCGCTCGAGCCGCAGGAGCGCCTGGACCGGATCGTGCGCCAGATCGCACAGAACATGGTCGCGGAAGTGTGCTCCGTCTATGTGTTGCGTTCCGATGGCGTGCTCGAACTTTACGCCACCGAAGGTCTCAACAAGACCGCGGTCCATCTGGCGCAGTTGAAGATGGGGCAAGGTCTCGTCGGCACGATCGCCGCCTCCGCACGGCCGCTCAATCTTTCCGACGCGCAGTCTCATCCGGCCTTCACCTATCTGCCGGAAACGGGCGAAGAGATCTACCACTCGTTCCTTGGCGTGCCGATCCTGCGCACGGGTCGCGCGCTTGGTGTTCTCGTCGTGCAGAACAAGGCGATGCGCAACTATCGCGAGGACGAGGTCGAGGCGCTCGAGACTACGGCGATGGTGCTCGCCGAGATGGTTGCGACCGGCGAATTGAAGAAGATCACCAAGCCGGGGCTTGAACTCGATCTTTCACGCCCGGTCTCGATCGACGGCAACAGTTTTGGCGAAGGCATAGGTCTCGGCTACGTGGTGCTGCACGAGCCGAGAATCGTCGTCACGAACCTGCTCAACGAGGATACCGAACAGGAACTCCAGCGCCTTGCCGAGGCGCTCGGGTCGCTCCGCATTTCGATCGACGACATGCTGTCGCGCCGTGAGGTGTCGATGGAGGGCGAGCACCGGGCGGTGCTCGAAACCTATCGCATGTTCGCTCATGATCGCGGCTGGGTGAGGAAGCTTGAAGAAGCGATCCGCAATGGCCTGACGGCGGAAGCGGCCGTCGAACGGGTCCAGAGCGAGACCAAGGCGCGGATGATCCGCCTCACGGACCCCTATCTCCGCGAGCGGATGCACGATTTCGACGACCTTGCCAATCGGCTGCTGCGCCAGCTTTCCGGCTATGGCGCCAAGCTGTCGGCCGCCGATTTCCCGAACGACGCGATCATCGTCGCCCGGGCCATGGGGGCGGCCGAGCTGCTCGACTATCCGCGAGAGAGAGTGCGCGGCCTAGTCCTTGAAGAGGGCGCGGTTACGAGCCATGTAGTGATCGTCGCCCGGGCCATGGGGATTCCGGTCGTGGGCCAGGCGGCAGGTGCGGTGGCGCTTGCCGAAAACCGTGACGCGATCATCGTTGATGGCGACGACGCGAAGGTGCATTTGCGGCCGCTGGCCGACCTGCAGCGGGCCTATGAGGAGAAGGTGCGGTTCCGTGCCCGCCGGCAAGCCCAGTTTCGCGCCCTGAAAGACGTCGAGCCCCTAACGAAGGATGGCAAGCGCATCACGCTGCAGATGAACGCCGGCCTGCTGGTCGATCTGCCGCATCTGAACGAGGCGGGGGCGGAAGGCATCGGTCTTTTCCGCACAGAGCTACAATTCATGATCGCTTCGACCATGCCGAAGGCCGAGGAACAGGAGGCCTTCTATCGCAGCGTGCTGAAGCAAACGGGCGGCAAGCCGGTGACCTTCCGTACCCTCGACATCGGCGGCGACAAGGTCGTACCCTATTTCCGCGCGGCGGAAGAGGAAAACCCGGCGCTCGGCTGGCGCGCGATCCGGCTTTCGCTCGACCGGCCGGGGCTGCTGCGCACGCAGTTGAGAGCGATGCTGAGAGCAGCCGCCGGCACCGAACTCAAGTTGATGCTGCCGATGGTAACGGAAGTCTCTGAGCTCAAGATGGCGCGCGAACTTTTGCAGAAGGAGATCGAGCGTCAGTCGAAGCTTGGCGAGCAGTTGCCGCGCAAGCTGCAGTTTGGTGCGATGCTGGAAGTCCCGGCCCTGATGTGGCAGCTCGACGAGTTGATGTCAGAGGTGGATTTCGCCTCCGTCGGTTCGAATGATCTCTTCCAGTTCGTGATGGCCGTCGACCGCGGTAATGCCCGCGTGTCCGATCGTTTCGACATTCTCGACCGGCCATTTCTGCGCGTCCTGCGCGAGATCGTGCGAGCCGGCGAGCGCAATGACACGCCCGTCACGCTCTGCGGCGAAATGGCGGGCAAGCCGTTGTCGGCGATGGCACTGCTCGGCCTCGGTTTCCGCTCGGTGTCGATGTCGCCGACCGCGGTAGGGCCGGTCAAGGCGATGCTTTTGGCGCTCGATGCGGGCAAGCTGGCCGGGATACTGGAAGCTGCGCTCGACGACGTAAAATCCCAAACGTCCGTTCGGCAGCTCCTTGTCGATTTCGCAGCGGCGAACGGCATACCGGTTTAGACAGGATTAAAGCGTTGTTACAGCGCCGCGCGTCTAGTCAGACGCGCAAAGATCGCTGTAGAGCTTTGAGTTGCTGCATGATTTTGTCCTTAGATCGATTTCGATTAAGGAATCACGCAGTAGCCACGCCCGGATGAACCCGGGCGGGCGAATGCATTTGGAGTTACATTTGGCAAAGCTTCCCGTTGAAAAGATGCGCGAACTGGAGCGTCGGTTCGGTGAAATCGAAGCTCGCATGTCAGCCGGTCCGGCGGCAGATGTCTATGTGAAACTGGCGTCGGAATATTCCGAGTTGCAGCCGGTCGTGACGAAGATCCGTGCCTACGAGAGGGCCACGGCCGAGCTCGCCGACATCAATGCCATGCTTGCCGATCGGACCACGGACAAGGAGATGCGTGACCTCGCGGAGATGGAAAAGCCCGAGGTCGAAGAGCGGATCGAAGCGCTCGAGCAGGAAATTCAAATACTGCTCCTGCCCAAGGACGCGGCCGACGAAAAGAGCGCGATCCTTGAAATCCGCGCCGGCACCGGCGGCTCGGAGGCGGCACTCTTTGCCGGCGACCTCTTTCGAATGTATGAGCGCTACGCCTCGACCAACGGCTGGCGTGTCGAGGTCCTTTCTGCAAGCGAGGGCGAAGCCGGCGGTTACAAGGAAATCGTCGCCACGGTGTCGGGTCGTGGTGTTTTTTCGCGATTGAAGTTCGAATCCGGCGTCCACCGGGTGCAGCGGGTGCCGGAAACCGAGGCGAGCGGTCGCATCCACACCTCGGCTGCGACGGTGGCGGTTCTGCCTGAGGCCGAGGAGATCGACATCGACATCCGGTCCGAGGATATCCGCATTGATACGATGCGGTCGTCGGGTGCTGGCGGCCAGCACGTCAACACTACCGACTCGGCGGTCCGCATTACGCATATTCCAACAGGCATCGTCGTCACGAGCTCGGAGAAATCGCAGCATCAAAACCGCGCCAAGGCGATGCAGGTGCTGCGCTCGCGGCTCTTTGACATGGAGCGTCAGCGCGCCGACAGCGAGCGGTCGGCCGATCGCAAGAGCCAGGTCGGTTCCGGCGATCGTTCGGAGCGTATTCGCACCTATAATTTCCCGCAGGGCCGTATCACGGACCATCGTATCAACCTGACGCTCTACAAGCTCGACCGGATGATGGAAGGCGAGATCGACGAGGTTGTGGATGCGCTGCTGGCCGATCATCAGGCAAGCCAGCTCGCGCTTCTCGGCGAGCAGCAGGGCTGAGCCGCGATGGCCGAGACGCTAGACCGTCTTCTTGCCGAGAGCCGCGACAGCTTGAGGGCCGCGGGTATCGAGACGGCGGCGCTCGATGCGCGTCATCTGATTTCCGGGGTGCTCGGGCTCTCACTCGCTGCACTGATGACCCGGGGAGGGGAGGCGGTCGATGACGCCGTCGTCGAGCGCGTCCGTGCCGCGGTCGCCCGTCGCGCAGCGCGTGAACCGGTCTACCGCATCCTGGGCGAAAGGGAGTTCTACGGACTGACGCTCAAGCTCTCGAAGGACACGCTCGAACCGCGACCGGACACGGAGACGCTGGTTGATTGCATGATCCCGTATATGCGGCGGATTGTCGCCAGCAAGGGGGCCTGCCGGATCGTCGATCTCGGCATCGGAACAGGGGCAATCTGTCTCGCCCTTCTCGACCAGGTACTTGAAGCGCGCGGTCTCGGTACCGATATATCCGAAGATGCCTTGGCAACGGCGCGTGACAACGCAGAGCGCAACGGCCTTTCCGCACGCTTCCAGACGCTTCGGAGCAACTGGTTCGATAAGGTCGAGGGGCGGTTCGATGTGATCGTCTCAAATCCGCCTTATATACGGTCCAGAATCGTTTACGAGCTTGAGCCGGAAGTGAAATTGCATGATCCGGCCGCTGCTCTTGATGGCGGAGATGACGGGCTGAATGCCTATCGTGCCATCGCCCTTCACGCCGATCGTCATCTTGAAGCAGACGGCGTAATCGGCTTGGAAATCGGTTTCGATCAAAAGCAGGCGGTAACGGCGCTGTTCGCGGCGCAGGGGTTCCGCTTGCACGATAGCGCGAAGGATCTTGGCGGCAACGACCGGGTCCTCACGTTTAAGCGCGACGGGGAATGCGGCAGCGACAGTTGAAAAAAAGCTGCATCGGCGCATCTCTTTTCTCGAAGGGCAAAGAAAGGGCTTGGAATCCTAAAGGAAGCGGGCTAGTTTGCCCCCGCGCACTGGGCAGAAGGTCATTGACCAAAGATTCGTTCCGGTATGACCTGGCCACGGGGATTGCTCTCAAGAAAGAGTTGCTAGGGTTCGACAGTGCCTCGTGCGGGTACCTGTTAATTTTGACGTCAGCCGGCGCCGAGATCGCGATATGCGGTCTGTTGCGGCGCGTGTTTTCTCGGGCGCGGACAGATCCCGCCGGGATGCGGAACCACATGATCATCATTATCAAGAAAATTCGGGTGAATGTACAATGAGGCCAGGACAGCAAAACAAGCGCGGCCGTGGGCGAAACAACAACAATAACGGAAACAACAATCACAATCGTAAGGGTTCAAATCCGCTTACGCGGACTTACGACAGCTCCGGCCCCGACGTGAAGATTCGCGGTACGGCCCAGCACATCGCCGAGAAGTACGCCGCCCTAGCGCGCGACGCCCAGAGCTCCGGCGATCGCGTCATGGCCGAAAACTACCTGCAGCACGCCGAGCACTACAACCGCATCATCGCAGCCGCCCAGGCACAGATGCAAGATCGTTTCCAGCGCGAAGAGCGCCAGGATTATCAGGAAAGAGACGTGGTCGATCGCGATCAGGACGATCTGGATCAGGTCTATGCCGAGGAGGCGCCGGTCTCGATCGCGGCCCCGTCTTCGGTGAGCGCACCGCAGCCGATGATCGATGGTTCCGGTCCGCAGCCTGTGATCGAAGGCACGCCTGCCGAAGTTGCAATGGAAGAGGAAACGCCTGCGGCTGCGTCCAGCCGTCCGGCCTCTCGCCGTCGCAGCACGAGCCGCCCGCGTCGTCAGCCGCGCCGCACGCAGGAGGAAGCATCGGGCGACGCCCAGCCGTCCGGCGATTCTGCCGGCGAATCTGCCGGCGATGCACCGGCGCTCGCTACCTCTGAATAAGCCCGTTTACGGTTGCACTTACGGGCTCGGTCCACGAGTTGCACTTACGGGCCTCGGTCCACGAATTGTCGAAAATCCGGCTGCTTGGCGGCCGGTTTTTTTGGCAGCCGCTCGTTTCTGCATTTCCGTGCTTTCTGCTGGATTTGGGTCGCTTCACCTGCCCGTCGAGATTTCCCGGGCGCCTCCTGCGACGGGCCTTTAATTTCTGAAAACGCTGCCCCATATTCCGCTTCGAAGACTTGATCACGCGCAATGCGAGGACGAGATCTCACTGCAGAATTCCTTAGATCGAAATCGATCTGGGGATACAGGCTCGCCGAATGCGGGAGCCTGATCCTGAAACGCCGGCCAGTGCCACGAAGATGGGCTCGCCGGGCTATGGAGGTAGAGAATGAATATCGAGAAATATTCCGAGCGCGTCCGCGGTTTCCTGCAATCGGCGCAGACCTTTGCGCTGGCAGAGGGACACCAGCAGTTCACGCCCGAACACGTCCTCAAGGTATTGCTCGACGATGATCAGGGCATGGCCGCGTCTTTGATCGAGCGCGCCGGCGGTGATGCGCGCGAGGCGCGCGCTGGCACGGCTGCCGCTTTGGCCAAGCTCCCGAAAGTTTCCGGCGGCAATGGTTCCGTCTACCTGTCGCAGCCGCTCGCCAGGATTTTCACCGCAGCCGAAGAGGCCGCGAAGAAGGCCGGTGACAGCTTCGTGACCGTCGAGCGCCTGCTCCTGGCGCTGGCCATCGAAAGGTCCGCCGCCACGGCGTCGATCCTGTCGAAGGCAGGGGTCACGCCGACCAAGCTCAATCAGGTCATCAATGATATCCGCAAGGGGCGTACCGCAGACAGCGCCAATGCAGAGCAGGGCTTCGACTCGCTTAAGAAATACGCGCGCGACCTGACGGCAGAAGCGCGGGAGGGCAAGCTCGACCCCGTAATCGGCCGTGACGACGAAATCCGTCGTACCATCCAGGTGCTTTCGCGCCGGACTAAGAACAATCCGGTGCTGATCGGCGAGCCGGGCGTCGGCAAGACGGCGATCGCTGAGGGCCTGGCGCTCCGGATCGTTGACGGCGACGTGCCGGAGAGCCTCAAGGACAAACAGCTGATGGCACTCGACATGGGCGCCCTGATTGCCGGTGCCAAGTTCCGCGGCGAATTCGAAGAGCGGCTGAAGGCCGTGCTCAATGAGGTACGCTCGGAAGAGGGCGAGATCATCCTGTTCATCGACGAGATGCACACGCTTGTCGGCGCCGGCAAGGCGGACGGGGCGATGGACGCCTCGAACCTGTTGAAGCCTGCGCTTGCTCGCGGCGAACTGCACTGCGTCGGCGCGACGACGCTTGACGAGTACCGCAAGCACGTCGAGAAGGATGCCGCGCTTGCCCGCCGGTTCCAGCCGGTGATGGTGGAAGAGCCGACGGTCGAGGACACGATCTCGATCCTGCGCGGCCTCAAGGAGAAGTACGAACAGCACCACAAGGTGCGGATCTCGGATTCCGCGCTGGTGGCCGCCGCGACCCTTTCCAACCGCTACATCACCGACCGTTTCCTGCCGGACAAGGCAATCGACCTGATGGACGAGGCTGCGTCGCGCCTCAGGATGCAGGTAGATTCCAAGCCCGAGGAACTCGACGAGCTCGACCGACGCGTCATTCAGCTGAAGATCGAGCGCGAGGCCCTGAAGAAGGAGACTGACGCTTCCTCCAAGGATCGTCTTGCGAAACTGGAGCTTGACCTGGCCTCTCTCGAAGAAGAGGCCGCCGCGCTGACGGCGCGCTGGCAGGCTGAAAAGCAGAAACTCGGACAAGCTGCCGATCTCAAGAAACAGCTCGACGAGGCACGCAACGAGCTTCAGATCGTCCAGCGCAAGGGCGAATTCCAGCGCGCTGGCGAACTCGCCTACGGGGTGATCCCGAAGCTCGAGAAGGAGCTTGCCGAAGCGGAAAGCCAGGATGGTTCGAACGCCAATGCGATGGTCCAGGAGGTCGTCACGCCCGACAACATCGCCCATGTCGTTTCGCGCTGGACCGGCATTCCCGTCGACAAGATGCTCGAAGGCGAGCGCGAGAAGCTGCTCAGGATGGAAGACGAACTGGCAAAATGGGTCGTCGGTCAGGGCGATGCGGTGCAGGCCGTTTCGCGGGCGGTCCGGCGTTCCCGCGCCGGGCTCCAGGACCCGAACCGGCCGATCGGCTCGTTCATCTTTCTTGGGCCGACGGGCGTCGGTAAGACGGAGCTGACCAAGGCGCTTGCGCGGTTCCTCTTCGACGACGAGACAGCACTGATGCGGATTGACATGTCGGAATACATGGAGAAGCACTCCGTTGCCCGGCTGATTGGTGCGCCTCCCGGCTATGTCGGCTATGAAGAGGGCGGCTCACTGACAGAATCCGTTCGTCGCCGGCCCTATCAGGTCGTGCTGTTCGACGAGATCGAGAAAGCGCATCCGGATGTCTTCAACGTGCTCTTGCAGGTGCTTGACGATGGGCGCCTGACCGATGGCCAGGGGCGCACGGTCGACTTCAAGAACACGATGATCATCATGACCTCGAACCTCGGTGCGGAATACCTGACCGCGCTTGGCGAGAACGAGGACAGCGATGCGGTTCGTGATCAGGTGATGGAGGTAGTGAGAGCCGCCTTCCGTCCGGAATTCCTGAACCGTGTGGACGAGATCATCCTGTTCCACCGCCTGCGTCGCTCGGAAATGGGTGCAATTGTCGATATCCAGCTCGAAAGGCTGCGCAAGCTGCTTGCCGATCGCAAGATCACGATCGAACTGGAGGACGAGGCACGGGCCTTCCTGGCTGACAAGGGCTATGACCCCGCCTATGGCGCGCGACCCTTGAAGCGGGCGATCCAGAAATATGTTCAGGATCCGCTGGCCGAGAGGATATTGCAGGGCGAATTCCCGGACGGTTCGGTCGTAAAGGTTTTCGCCGGCTCCGACCGGCTGAACTTCAAGCGTGGGACCTCCGCGGAGAAGGAAGCTGCGTAAGGCAGAGCATCAAGACAAAAAGGCCGCCGAGGGGCGGCCTTTTTGCATTACAGCGCGCGTTCAATCTGACGCTCAAAGGTGCTGCACGACTCCTTAAATCGGATGCGACTTAGGAGAAAATCACGAAATGACTGTGCTGCGTGAACGCTACTTACTCGCGACCTCGTTGCCCTCGTTCTTGCCGAGGAGTTCATCGATCCGTTCGCGTTCCTTTTCGAACTTCGCCAGCGCTTCTCCCTTGAGCGACTTGCCGCCTGGCAGGCGGATGCGCAGGGGATCTACTTTGTTGCCGTTGACGATCAGCTCGTAGTGCAGATGCGGGCCGGTCGAAAGCCCGGTCGTGCCGACCCAGCCGATCACCTGGCCCTGCACGACCTTGGCGCCCGGCTTGACGTTCTTGGCGATCGCGCTCTGGTGGTTGTAGGACGAGACGTAGCCGTTCGCGTGGCGGATCAGCGTCTGGTTGCCGTAGCCGCCAGAATCCCAGCCGGCTTTCTCGACCGTACCGTTGCCGGCGGCGATGATCGGCGTGCCACGCGGCGCGGACCAGTCAACACCGGTATGCATGCGCGAAAACCCGAGGATCGGGTGGCGGCGCATGCCGAAACCGGAACGGAAATGGCCGTTCGGAACGGGATTGCGCAAAAGGAACTGACGGATGCTCTTGCCGTCCTTGTCGAAGTAGTCGATCGAGTTGTCGTCCGGATCCTGAAAACGGTAGAACCGGGTCTCGGCATCGCCGAACTTGGCATTCACGTAGAGAAGTTCGGAGTCTTCCGTCGCGAGCCCGCTTTCGTCGGTGACCGAGAAGAAAGCCTCGAGCGAATCCGTGGGCTTCAACTGTGCCTGGAAATCGACATTGCTTGCCAACAGCTTGACCACCAGGGCCACCATGTCTGAATTCATGCCGTAGGAAAGAGCGGCTCGATAGATGCCGTCGTAAACGCGCGGCAGATCGTGGCCGCTGGTGACGACCGGCGTGCCGTTGTCGTCGAAGGCAGTCGCGACTGCGTCGAGTCTCGGGGGCTCCGCACCAGGAATGAAACGGCCCCGGTCGTCGACGGCCATGGTGAGCACGTGACGGTTGCGCGAGTAGATGGTGGCGCGCACGATGCGCGCTTCTTCGCCTTTCTGAATGATGCCGATGCGCAGAACGTCGCCGGCTGCCAGTTCCTTGGCGCCGAGTGCCTCTGCGATATAGGCTCCGGCATCCTCGGCCTGCGCCTTGGCGTAGCCGGCGTTCACCATCACGGTTGCAATCGGCGTCGGGCGGCGTACCGGGATGACGTCGTCGGCGTATTCGGTGCTCTGCTTGGTGATGTTCTCGTAGGCCGAAACGCTCATGTTTTCCTCGACGATCCGGGCCGAAAGCCCCTGGATCAGATCGAGATCGCCGGCATCCGACGCGAAGCGTTGCGGGTCGACATAGAAGAGCGAAGCAACCTGTGTGTTGCCTTCCGTGAGGACCGAGCCGTTGGTGCGGACGTTTTCTTCCACCTCGTCGAGCGACATGGACGGGCCGAAGGTAAAGCCCGATCCCTTCAGCGGAAAGTCCACGGTTTTTAGCGCCACTTCCGATTCGACATCGGAGCCGTAGATGGTGCCCGTTCTTGCCGCCGGAGCCTCGGCGTCCGCGTCATCAGTCGCGAAGATCGCGAGCGGATCGAATGCGGGATAGTTCTCGGATGTCTGATGATTGGCTGCGAGTGCCATCTTGACATGGACGAAGGGCTGCCTGCGGACGACCTCCTTCTCCCCGTCATGGATCATCGTCGAGACTTCCATCACCGTCTTATCGGCCGGCTTGGCGACGATGTTGGGTGAAAGGATGCGGTCGCCGCGCTTGGCGGCGTTGATCGGTACGCCGCCCGGAGCGGAGGGATCGAGTGCCGCAAATGCTTCGGCCGGGATGGCCAGTTGCTGCCTGCCATCGAGAGCCGCAAAGAGGGCGACACCCATCAGCAGGCTCGACGTGATACCGGTGAGGAACGTGCCCGACAGCCAGCGCATCGAGATCTCGCGCCGATCCGGCGCGCGACGGCCATCCGCAAGGATCGGCGGCTGGTCGCCGAGCGACCGGACCATTTTCTTGTCGGTATTCATGCCAAGCCGAAGGCCCCCGATGACTCTAACCGTATTCTTGCGCCGATACGTTACGCAAAGATGTGCATCCTCCAAGCGTCTAAGTCAAATCGGCGAAGAAAGGCCTCCCACCGTCTTCCCCTGAAGCGAAGCATGGATGATGTCGCTTAGATCGGTCGATTGTGAAGAAGTAAGGGCAAAAATGTGTCTCCACAGGGCGGCGGATTCGGTGAGAAAAGAATCTTCGGCCCGCAAAGCCTTGCGTCGCCGAGGTTTGTCAGAAAACTGTCATTTTTTTTGAAAATGGTTGTTGACGTGTCGGAGGTGGTGGGTCTATAAGCCCGATCACTGACGAGGGCGGCGGCGCTGCTGGCGACGATGACCTTCGCTCTAGAGTTTCCAAGGGATTGGCTGAGGCTG
>NZ_JADYVD010000026.1 GCF_020193575.1 Ensifer sp. IC4062 | reverse complement strand
CCGCCAAAGTCTCTTTCCAGAACCCAATCGCTCAGGTCCCGCGAGCTCCGCCGCCCACGTTTCTCTTTCTCTATCTTCAATTGTCAAAAAACCGACAGGTTAACCACCCGTCAACGTTCCAAACCAAAGCCAAAACCTAAGTCCCAGCCCCGCAATCAGCCTCAGCCAATCCCTTGGAAACTCTAGAGCGAAGGTCATCGTCGCCAGCAGCGCCGCCGCCCTCGTCAGTGATCGGGCTTATAGACCCACCACCTCCGACACGTCAACAACCATTTTCAAAAAATCGTCAAAAAAACAGAAACCACTGAAATCACTGTGAAATTTCAATCACGGTGGGAAACCAGGGCAAACCGCACCGCAAACGCGGGGAAAAAAGTTGACCGACCGGTCAAATTTCCGATCACATGCCTCGCCGCCGCCAAATAGCGCCTTCCCTCTCTCCGAGGGACCTGTTCCGGCAGTCGTGAAAGACTGCTAGTCTCGCTCGGATTCTTGCATGGGAGGACATCGCGATGCTGGTACTGGATGCCGCGCAGACGCGGGCGGCTCTGCCCTGGGACGGGCTCGTCAACGCCCTCGGCGACATGTTCGTGAAAGGATGCGTCATGCCCGTGCGCCATCATCACGAAGTCGCTGTTCCGGGTGAGGCGGACGCCACGCTGCTTCTGATGCCCGCATGGCAACCGGGCGCCTATATCGGCGTCAAGATGGTTTCAGTGTTTCCAGGCAACCAGACGCGCGGACAGCCGGCTATTCATGGCGGCTATCTTCTTTCGTCCGGCAAGACCGGCGAATTGCTGGCGATCGTCGATGGCGGCGAACTGACCGCGCGGCGAACCGCCGCCGCTTCCGCACTTGCCGCGCGTTTTCTTGCGCGCGAGGACGCGAGCCGGATGCTGATGGTCGGCACGGGGCGGCTGTCGACGAATGTCATCGAGGCTCACGCATCCGTTCGCCCGATCCGCAACGTGACGATCTGGGGCCGCGATCCGAAAAAGGCCGAAGCGACGGCCAAGGAGCTCAGTCTCGGGGACATATCGGTAACGGTCGCGACCGATCTCGAAGCGGCGGCGCGCGAAGCGGACATCATCTCCTGCGCAACGCTTTCCTCCGCACCGCTGATCCGCGGCGATTGGCTGAAAGCGGGTGCCCATCTCGACCTGATCGGCGCCTTCAAACCGACCATGCGCGAGTCAGACGACCGCGCTGCCGAGCGCTCCAGCATCTTCGTCGACACCCGCGAAGGGGCTCTCAGCGAAGCCGGCGATATCGTCCAGCCGATCCGCTCGAGCGTGATCACCAAGGATGCCATCCGCGCCGATCTCTTCGAGCTTGCTCGCGGCGCGCATCCCGGCCGCACGAGGGCGGAGGAAATCACGCTGTTCAAGTCGGTCGGCGCCGCACTGGAAGATCTGGCCGGCGCGGTGCTTGCCTTCGAATCGCAGCGCGACAAGAGCTGATCGATGCAGACGTGTCCCGTCCGGTGGTCCATTTCACCGAATCGTGAGAACGGCAACCGCTTGCACAGATTGACGCGGGCGGCACGCAGCTTACCTTCGCCCGACAGCTACAGCGCCGCGCGTCTTATCTGACGCGCAAAGGACGCTGTAGCACTTTGAATTCTCTGCATGTTTTTATCCCTAAATCGGCTACGATTTAAGAAAACATGCAGAAGCGGAGAGCAGGGCGGTTCATGATCGGGCGGGCAAGACAATTCATTACGGCCGCAATGCTGGCGCTCGGTTTCGCCGGCGAAGCGGCCGCGATCGACGTCAACGACTGGAATTCGGTCGTCGCTGAGGCCAGAGGACAGACCGTCTACTTCAATGCCTGGGGCGGCGCGGAAAACATCAACGCCTATATCAGGTGGGCCGGCGACGAAATGAAAGCGCGCTACGGCGTCTCTGTCGTCCATGTGAAACTCGACGACACGGCAAAGGCCGTCGCAACCGTGATTGCGGAAAAGGCCGCCGGAAAAGACCACGACGGTGCGGTCGATCTCGTCTGGATCAACGGCGAAAACTTCGCGGCAATGAAGCGCGAAGGTCTGCTCCTCTCTCCCGATTGGTCGACGAAACTACCGAATTGGGCCTATGTCGATCATGAGACCAAAGCGACAGTTCTCACCGATTTCACGATAGCGACCGAGGGATTGGAGAGCCCATGGGGCGGCGCCAAGCTCATTTTCTTCTACGATTCGGCACGTACGCTGAGCGGTGAATTGCCCGACTCGGCAGCTGACCTGCTCGAGTGGGCGAAGGCCAATCCCGGCCGTTTCTCCTATCCGCAGCCACCGGACTTCATCGGCACGTCGTTCCTCAAGCAGGTGCTGATCGAGCTGATCGGCGACAAGGCCAAGCTGCAAAAGCCCGTTGACGAAGCGACTTTTGCCGCAGATGTCGCTCCGCTCTTTGCCTATCTCGACAAGCTCACGCCGCTGCTCTGGCGCAAGGGCAAGGCCTATCCGCAGAACTATCCCGACATGAAACAGAAGTTCGCCGACAGTGAGCTCGACATCATTTTCGCCTTCAACCCGGCGGAGGCGTCGGCGGCGATTGCCAATGGAGAGCTGCCGGACAGTGTGCGCTCCTTCGTCTTTTCGGGCGGCACGCTCGGCAACACGCATTTCGTCGCGATCCCCTACAATGCGTCTGCAAAAGCGGGCGCGCTGCTTTTCGCCAATTTCCTGCTCTCACCCGAGGCGCAGTTGCGCAAGCAGGACCCGAAAATCTGGGGCGACCCTACCGTCCTTTCGCTGGCGAAGCTGCCTGCCGCCGAGCGGCAAGCTTTCGAAGCACTCGATCTCGGCGCCGCAACGCTAGGCCCCGACCAACTTGGACCTGCGCTCGACGAGCCGCACCCGGACTGGATGACGCGAATCGAGGCGGAGTGGATCCGGCGATATGGGGCAGCGAACTAGGCGGCCGGATCAAGACCGAGGGGCCGGGTACCTGACCGTCGGCAACGGCGTTCTTGTCATCATCCTTGGACTGCCGGTCCTCGCGGGGATCGCGGGAACGATCCTGCCGGCATTCGGCTACCTGCCTGCCCTCGGCGGTTATCGTCCGACGACGGCGTATCTCGCCGAGCTTGCCGGCCAGCCCCACATCCTTCGCTCCGTCCTCGTCGCCCTGGCGGCGGGCTTGATCACCACCTTTGCGGCACTCGCAATCGTCGGAACCTTCATCGCGGGCTTTGCCGGCACGCCGATTTTCGCCCGCGTCCACCATCTGGTTTCGCCGCTGCTTGCCGTTCCGCACGCCGCCGCGGCCTTTGCTCTCGCCTTCCTCATCGCGCCTTCGGGACTGCTTCTCCGGCTGGTTTCGCCGGAGCTGACCGGCTTCACGCGGCCGCCGGACTGGCTTCTGCCGAATGACCCCGTCGCGCTCTCGATGATCGCGGGGCTCGTCACCAAGGAAGTTCCCTTTCTCTTCCTGGTGACGCTCGCTGGCTTGCCGCAACTTCCGCTGCGCAGGGCACGGCATCTGATGGCAGCGCTCGGCTACGGGCGTCTCTCCGGCTTTCTGATCAGCCTCTGGCCGACGCTCTACAGGCAGATCCGGCTGCCGGTCTTCGCCGTGCTCGTCTATTCGGTCTCCGTGGTGGACGTTGCGATGATCCTTGGCCCGCAGCTGCCGGCGACGCTGCCTGTTCGCATTGCCCATTGGGCTGCCGATCACGACCTCAGGATGCGATTTCTTGCCTCCGCCGGCGCATTGCTGCAACTTTTCGTCGTCCTTGCGGCGATCGGAATCTGGCTCGTGCTCGAACGGCTTGGAAAGTTCGCGCTAACCTTCCTGACGCGTGCAGGTACGAGACTGCGGAAGGACATGTTACCCCGGACGATATCGGGATTGGCCATGGCCGGCTGCGCCGCCATCATATTTTCGGGACTGGGCGCCCTCTTCATCTGGTCCGTCGCCGGTCTCTGGCCGTTTCCAAAAGCACTGCCCGGAGCGATCACAGTCAAGGTCTGGCTGCGCACCTTGCCGCAGATCTCCGAGCCGCTTCTCACGACAGTCGCTCTCGCCCTTTCCGCCTCGGCGCTGGCATTGGTTATCGCGATTTCATTGCTCCAGCGAAATGGCCGGGCCCGCAACGGCGCAGGCTACAAACTTCTTTATCTGCCGCTCATCGTACCCGAGATCAGCTTTGTCTTCGGTCTGCAGATCCTGGTGATCTCGATCGGCTTCACGCCCGCGTTTCCGAGCGTCCTCGCGGTGCATTTGCTGTTCGTCCTGCCCTATGTCCTCCTGTCGCTATCGGCACCCTGGCGCGAACTCGATCCACGTTTCGAGCAAATAGCCGCCGGGCTCGGGAAATCACCCCTGCAAGTGCTCCTGACGATTAGGCTGCCGATGCTGTTTCGAGCCTGCCTCACTGCCTTTGCAGTCGGGTTTTCGGTATCGGTAAGCCTCTACCTTCCGACGGTGCTTGTCGGGGCAGGACGCCTGACGACGATCACCACCGAAGCCGTGGCACTTTCGGCCGGCGGCGACCGGCGCGTCATCGGCGTCTATGCGCTCGTTCAGGCGAC
The DNA here is from genome assembly GCF_020193575.1 of Ensifer sp. IC4062. Lineage (GTDB taxonomy): Bacteria > Pseudomonadota > Alphaproteobacteria > Rhizobiales > Rhizobiaceae > Sinorhizobium. Next base: position 96,525 of record NZ_JADYVD010000026.1, on the reverse strand, counting down.
TCTCCCCTTTCTCGCATTTCTCGTTGCGTCGCTTGGCCCCCAGTTGCTATTCCGCAACCGTCGCGCAATGAGGATGTGAATGCAGGCAGTTGACGACCCGATGCCGCTCACGCTGGCGGATGTGACGATTCGGCTCTCGGACCGAACGCTGCTGTCCGTGTCGGCGACGGTGATGCCCGGCGAGGTTCTGACGGTCATGGGTCCGTCCGGCTCCGGCAAATCGACCCTACTCGCCTTTGCCGGCGGTTTTCTCGATCCGGCGTTCCGGGTCAGCGGTCGAGTTCTAGTCGGAGACAGAGACCTGACCGATGTCCCGGCAAATGAGCGCCGCGCGGGCATCCTGTTCCAGGATCCTCTGCTTTTTCCGCATCTCTCCGTCGGCGGCAACATCCTGTTCGCGATCCCGCAGGCGGTGAAAGGAGATAAGATGAGACGGCAGATCGCCGAACGGGCCCTCGAACAGGTCGGGCTAGCCGGCTTCTTCGATCGCGATCCGGAAACGCTCTCCGGCGGCCAGAAGGCACGCGTGGCGCTGCAGCGGACGCTCGTTTCGGCGCCGCGTTACCTGCTGCTCGACGAACCTTTTTCGAAACTCGACGCGGCACTTCGGCAACAGACCCGCGCGCTGGTCTTCTCGAAGGCAAAAGCGGCAGGCGTGCCGATCATTCTCGTCACCCATGACGGCGCGGATGCGGAGGCGGCCGGCGGCAGAGTGGTCGAGGTCGGCAGCGAGGCGGAAGCCTGATGCGCGATCTTCCGCCACTGCCGGTTCGTGACATTCTGCCCCGAATGGGCGAAGTGCTCAAAGAGGCGCCGTCCGTCGTGCTCTCGGCACCACCCGGCGCCGGCAAGACGACGCTTGTGCCGCTCTTTCTTATGGACCAGCCCTGGCTCAAGGGCGGCAAGGTCATCCTTCTCGAGCCGCGCAGGCTCGCCGCTCGCGCCGCCGCGGGACGGATGGCCGAGCTGCTAGGCGAAAGGGTCGGCGAGACCGCCGGCTATCGCATGCGGCTCGACAACAGAATATCGACACGTACCCGGATCGAGGTGGTGACCGAGGGCGTCTTCAGCCGGATGATCCTCGACGACCCCGAACTTTCCGGCGTTTCCGCCGTGCTCTTTGATGAATTCCACGAGCGCTCGCTCGACGCCGATTTCGGCCTGGCGTTGGCCCTCGATGTGCAATCGGCCTTGCGCGACGACTTGAAGATCGTCGTCATGTCGGCAACGCTCGACGTCGGGCGGGTCGCCAAGCTGCTCGGCGATGCTCCCGTCATCGAAAGCCAGGGCCGCAGCTTTCCGATCGATATTCGCTACGAGGACAGGAACGCCGGCGAAAGCGCCGAGGATGCGGTTGCGCGCGCAATCGTGGAGGCGCACCGATCCGAAGCGGGTTCGATCCTTGCCTTCCTTCCGGGCCAGGGCGAAATCACCCGCACCGCCGAGCGTCTCGCCGGACGGTTCGACGAGAAGACCACTGTCGTGCCGCTCTACGGCAACCTGAACCAGAAGGAGCAGGACGCGGCTATCCGCCCGGCACCTGCCGGCACACGCAAGATCGTGCTTGCGACGTCGATCGCGGAGACCTCTATCACCATCGACGGCGTCAGGATCGTCGTCGACAGCGGACTGCAGCGGCTGCCGGTATTCGAAGCCTCGACGGGGATAACGCGGCTCGAGACCGTGCGCGTGTCGCGGGCATCCGCCGATCAGCGCGCCGGGCGCGCCGGACGAACGGAGCCCGGGATCGCGATACGCCTGTGGCACCCGGGCCAGACCGCGGCCCTTGCGGCCTTTACGCCGCCGCAGATCCTTGCGAGCGACCTTTCGGGCCTTCTGCTCGATCTCGCCCATTGGGGCGTTGCCGATCCATCGTCGCTCGCCTTCATCGACCCGCCGCCCGAGACGACGTTGCGCGAGGCGCGCAGCCTGCTCGTCGAGCTTGGAGCGCTCGATGCCAGTGGTGCGCTGACGCCGCGTGGGCGCAGGATACGCGATCTCGCCTTGCCCGTCCGGCTGGCGGCAATGGCAGTTTCGGCGGCCGAAGAGGGCGAGGCGCAGGAAGCCTGCCTGCTGGCGGTGATGCTGACCGAGCAGGGCCTCGGCGGCAACAGTCTCGACCTGGAGGAGCGGCTGCGCCGGTTCCGGGCGGACCGCGGCGACCGCGCCGATGCCGCACGGGGGCTGGCAAGGCGCATGGCGGCGGACCTCAACGCACAGAATAGCAGTGGCGAAAGCGCGCTGCCCGGTCCGTTGCTGATGCACGCCTTTCCTGACCGGATCGCGCTTCAGCGCGGCGGTCGCGGGCGCTTTGTCATGGCGAACGGACGCGGCGCGGAGGTGCCCGAAACCGAGCGACTTGCCGCGGCGGAAATGCTGGTCATCGCCGATCTCACCGGAAGGGCCGGCGCCCAGCGCGTGTTGGCAGCCGCAGAAATCACCAGGGCTGACGTCGAGGCACATATGCCGGAGGCAATCCGGCGGGAGGAGCAGATTTTCTTCGATCGTGCGAGCCGCCAGGTGCGTGCGCGTCGCGTCACCCGGCTCGGCGCCATCGTCTTCGAGGAAACGCCGCTTTCACGCCCGAGCGGCGAAGCGGCGGCACGCGCGCTCGCCGACGGCGTTCGTCAATTGGGGCTTGCAGTCCTGCCTTTCTCGAAGGAAACGGCACAATTGCGCGATCGCATCGGCTTTCTCCATCGCTCGATTGGCGAACCCTGGCCGGACGTCTCCGACGAGGCGCTGCTATCGCGCCTCGACGACTGGTTCGTGCCGTTTCAGCATGGCGCCGGTAGTATCGACGGGATCAAGGCTCATGACCTCGCAGAAGGGCTGCTGTCGCTCGTTCCTTACGATCTTCAGCGCGATCTCGGTAAGCTCGCTCCGACACATTTCGAAGCACCGACCGGGCACCGCCATCCCATCCATTACGACGGCGACGAGCCTTTGCTTTCGATCCGCGTGCAGGAACTTTTCGGCCTGAAAGTGCATCCCACGCTCGGCAATGGCCGGCTGCCGTTGCTCTTGGAACTCATCTCCCCCGGCCATCGCCCGATCCAGACGACACGCGACCTGCCGGGCTTCTGGGCCGGATCGTGGCGGGACGTGAGAGCAGACATGCGCGGGCGCTATCCGAAGCATCCCTGGCCGGAGGACCCGGCGAACGCGATACCGACGACGCGCGCCAAACCGCGTGGTACATGAAATCACGGTATAATTCCGGAATCGGATAGCTTTGGGGCATAATGTGGGAGTTGCGATCCCAATCCGGCACGGTGAAGCGGGACGCGCATGGCAGCAGCAATGGCACTCGATTACAACGACATGAACAGCAATCGCAGCCTTAGACTACAGACGCTCGTCCGCCTGCGCTGGCTGGCCGTCGGCGGCCAGTCGCTCGCCGTCATCATTACTGCGCTGTGGCTGCAATTTCCTTTGCCGCTCGTCCCATCTTTGGCGCTGATCGCGAGCCTAGCGCTGTTGAACACCTTTCTCACGATCCGCTTTCCGCCGACGCACCGGCTGACGCCGCCGGCTGCCTTCGCGCTGCTCGGGCTCGATCTCGCACAGCTGACGGCACTGCTCTTCATCACCGGGGGCCTCGCCAATCCCTTCGCGCCGCTGCTTTGCGTGCCGGTGATCATCTCCTCGGCCTCGCAGCCGAAGCCGCACAGCATAGTGCTGGCGGGATTTGCGGTCATCGGCGTTACCGCGCTCGCCTTCTCGCCCTATCCGCTGCCCTGGTATCCCGGAACCGTTCTCCTGATCCCGCGGGTGCTGACGGCGGGTATCTGGTTTGCGATCGTTTCAATGACCGCGTTTGCCGCCTTCTACACCTACCGGGTTTCGCTGGAAGCGAGCGAGCTTTCGGAAGCGCTGACCGCAACCGAGCTTGTGCTTCAGCGCGAAAAGCACCTGTCGCAGCTCGACGGCCTCGCTGCCGCCGCCGCGCATGAGCTCGGAACGCCGCTCGCCACGATCAGTGTTGTCGCCAAAGAGATGGAGCGCGAACTCGGCGACGACCCCCGCTTCGGCGAGGACGTGCACCTCTTGCGTAGCCAGAGCGAACGCTGCCGCGATATCCTTAAGCGGCTCACGACGCTTTCGTCCGAGAGCGAGGAGCACATGCGGCTTTTGCCGCTTTCCTCTCTGATCGAGGAGGTGATGGCGCCGCATCGCGAGTTCGGGATCGAGATCGAGCTCAAGGAAAAGGGCGATCGCGCCTCCGAGCCGGTCGGCATCCGCAATGCAGGCATCCTTTACGGGCTCGGAAATCTGCTCGAAAACGCGGTCGATTACGCGCGTAAGAAAGTGACCGTCACCGCGGAACATACGGCCGAGCGCGTGAGGGTGACTATCGAGGATGATGGCGATGGTTTCTCGCCGGACATCCTCATGCGCATCGGCGAGCCTTATGTCACCAAGCGGCAGAAGGACGACAGCGCCGGCGGCCTTGGTCTCGGTCTTTTCATTGCCAAGACCTTGCTGGAACGCTCGGGGGCCCGACTGCGCTTCGAGAACGGCAGCCCGGGCGCGCGCGTCAGCGTCGAATGGCCGCGCGCGCTGATGGATACGAAACTGGCGAAATGACTTTTGGCAGTTTATTGAAGAGGGTCACGAGAAAACCCACATAATTTCAGCGAAAACGGCTGTTGCGCCATGTTTTTGCTTAGGGATCGGAAGAAATGACGGAAAAATCGACAACCGCGCCGAGTGCACAGTCTTCGGATGCCGACCTGATTGGCCCGGACAGGACGCTTTTGATTGTCGATGACGACGGTCCGTTCCTGCGCCGTCTTGCGCGGGCGATGGAAGCGCGGGGATTCACTGTCGATATCGCCGAGTCCGTCGCCGAAGGCATAGCCAAGGCCAAGGGCAACCCGCCGAAGCACGCCGTCATCGATCTCCGGCTCGGCGACGGCAGCGGCCTCGATGTGATCGAGGCAATCCGCGGGCGCCGTGACGACACGCGCATGATCATGCTTACGGGTTACGGCAACATCGCCACCGCCGTGAACGCGGTCAAACTTGGCGCGGTCGACTATCTCGCGAAGCCGGCCGATGCCGACGACATCTTCGCTGCGCTCGTCCAGCGCCAAGGCGAGAGGGTGGAGCCGCCGGAAAATCCGATGTCCGCCGACCGGGTGCGTTGGGAACACATCCAGCGTGTCTACGAGATGTGCGACCGCAACGTTTCGGAAACGGCCCGCCGGCTCAACATGCATCGCAGAACGCTGCAGCGTATTCTGGCAAAGCGCGCTCCGAAATAGGCGGGCGCCGACACCATTGCCCCTCATCCCGCTGCCGCGAACTTCTCCCCGCAGGCGGGGAGAAGGGACACGCGGCGCAGTCTTAGGTTCCTCCCCCCTACGGGGAGAGGGATTAGGGTGACGGAAATCGCTCCCCGATTCGCTGGTCTAATCGCGCGACCCGCCGATAATGTCGCGAATGGAATCGCCGAGTTCCCCGTTTCGCTCCGCCGCCCACTCAGCAAGCATCAGTCGCTGGGCGGCTGTCCGGGCGAATGATTGCACGACGGACTTGCGCGTTGCCGGCGCCAGGCGATGTTCGGGTGCGTCGCGCAGCATATGCGCCCCGTAGCCGTCGGAAAGCATCAGGCCGCATTCCTCCGGAAAGATGTCGAGCGGCACCTCCCCATGCGTCGCGAAAAACAGCCGGTCGCAATGCAGCCTATATTCGTGCCATTTGCGATCCACGCGAAAATCCTCGATCGACGTCTTGATCTCGATGATCCAGATCTCGCCCTTTGCCGACAGCGAGATGAGGTCGGCGCGCCTGCCGCTTGCGAGCGTCAGTTCGGGCAGGACGGAATGCCGCAATTCCGCAAGCAGCCGCTGAACGCCGCGGCGCACTTTCATCGCCCGCTCGGACTGGCGTCCATCCGTAAGCGGATTGTCTCCATGGATGGATAGGATCGTCATCGGTTCACTCTCGCACTCCTGCATGTTTCCTGAAATCGTACCCGAATTAAGGACAAAAACATGCAGCAACGAAAAGTGCTGCAGCGTCCTTTGCGCGTCTGTTGAAACGCGCGGCGCTGTAGGGGAATTCCAGGAAAAGTATAAAGCGGTTTTTCGTCTGGAATTGCGTCGCTATACCGCCTCCCACACCGCCATTTTGTTGCAAAAAAGCAATCGTCACGGAATTTGCACTTTTTGACCAAATTGCGGCGGCGCAGTCCCTTGCGCGGCGCGATGCAATCGAAAATAAGCTGATGGCGCTGACGGCCGGGCACCCTCCCTCCCGTATTTCCTTACTTCCTTTCACGAGACCCCCATGCGCTTCCGCAACGCTATCCTTTTGTGCAGCCTGGCCGCCACTGTTGCCCTCGCCGGCTGCTCGCAAACGACGTCCACGACCGGCCCTGCTCCCGAGGGCCAGAAGATTGCGACGAATGAAATCTTTACCGGCAATTACGGCGCCGTCGAGGACCACGGATACGCCCTGCCCGCCGTTCCGATCAATCGCGTTGATCAACGGTATCATCGTCAGATCGTCGACTATGCGACGAAGGAACGACCGGGCACGATCGTCGTCAACACGCCGAATCGCTTCCTTTACTACGTACTGCCGGGCGGCAAGGCCGTGCGCTATGGCATCGGGGTAGGCAAAGCCGGGTTCGCCTGGGAAGGCGAGGCCTACATCGCCTGGAAGCAGGAATGGCCGACCTGGCATCCGCCGAAGGAAATGGCTGAGCGCAAGCCGGAAGTCGCCAAATACGTCGAAGAGGGCATGGGCCCTGGCCTCAACAACCCGCTTGGCGCGCGCGCCCTCTACCTCTTCAACGACGAGGGCAGGGATACGCTGTTTCGCCTGCATGGCACGCCGGAATGGGCCTCGATCGGCACGGCCGCATCCTCGGGCTGCATCCGGCTGATGAACCAGGACATCATCGATCTCTATTCGCGTGTCCGACCGGGCAAGAGCGCAAGAGTCGTCGTTCAGCAGTAACGCCGCCGCGTTTTGATAATGAGGGGGGCCGTCGGTCGGTGCCGGCGGCCCTTGTCTATTTTCCAGCCTTTGATGTGTCAGCGGCGCATTGCTTGCCCCTCACCCTAACCCTCTCCGCACGCGAGGAGAGGGAACTGAGGCGGCGGGAGATATCCCTTCGCCCGTCTTGCGGGAGAAAGTGCCGGCAGGTGGATGAGGGGCAAATGCAAGCGGAAAACCGCCCTGGCTTTACCTTTCGCCCCCTAACTTCGCCTTCAGTTCCAGACGACGGCGATGCAACACCGGTTCGGTATAGCCGTTCGGCTGTTTGCGTCCTTTGAGCACGAGGTCCAGTGCAGCCTGGAAGGCGACCGAGTCGTCGAAGCGGCCGGCCATCGGCGTGTAGTTCTCGTCATCGGCATTCTGCCGGTCGACGACGGCTGCCATTCGCTTCATCGTGTCGACGATCTGCATCTCGCTAACAATGCCGTGATGCAGCCAGTTCGCCATGTGCTGCGCCGAAATGCGCAGCGTCGCGCGATCTTCCATCAGGCCGATATTGTTGATGTCCGGCACCTTGGAGCAGCCGACGCCCTGGTCGACCCAGCGCACGACATAGCCGAGGATCCCTTGCGCATTGTTGTCGAGCTCGCGTTGGATTTCGGCCTCGGTCCAATTCGGTCGCTCCGCCACCGGCACCGAAAGAATATCCCCGAGCCTGGCGCGCGGCCGGCTCTTCAGGCCATTCTGAACTTCCGCGACGTTGATACGGTGGTAGTGCGTTGCATGCAGCGTCGCCGCCGTCGGCGACGGAACCCAGGCGGTGTTCGCGCCTGCCTGCGGATGGGCAATCTTCTGTTCGAGCATCGCCGCCATCAGATCCGGCATTGCCCACATGCCCTTGCCGATCTGAGCGTGGCCGGAAAGGCCGCACTCGAGGCCGATATCGACGTTCCAGTTCTCGTAAGCCGAAATCCATGCCGCCTGTTTCATGTCGCCCTTGCGAATCATCGGGCCGGCTTCCATCGAAGTGTGGATCTCGTCGCCGGTCCGGTCGAGGAAGCCGGTATTGATGAAGACGACACGCTCGCGGGCGGCGCGGATGCATTCCTTCAGATTGACGGTGGTGCGCCGCTCCTCATCCATGATACCCATCTTCATGGTGTTCGCCGGCATTCCGAGTGCCGCCTCGACGCGCGCGAAAATTTCGCAGGCGAAGGCAACTTCTTCCGGCCCGTGCATCTTCGGCTTGACGACATACATCGAACCCGCGCGCGAATTCTCCCGGAGGCCGTTGGGCCCGATGTCGTGAAGCGCGATCAGGGCCGTGACCATGGCGTCCATGATGCCTTCCGGAACTTCGCGGTCTTCCCGATCGAGGACCGCGGGATTGGTCATCAGGTGGCCGACATTACGCACCAGCATCAGCGAGCGTCCAGGCAGCGTCAGCACCGCACCGTTGGGGCTTGTGTAAACCCGATCGGCGTTGAGCTTGCGGGTGAATGTCCTGCCGCCCTTGGAAACCTCTTCCTCGAGGTCGCCCTTCATCAGGCCCAACCAGTTGCGATAGACGACGACCTTGTCTTCGGCATCGACGGCAGCGACGGAATCCTCGCAGTCCATGATCGTCGTGATCGCCGATTCGATGATGATGTCGGACACGTTAGCCGGATCATCTTTGCCGATCGGCGTCGTCGCATCGAGAACGACGACGATATGAAGATTGTTTTGGCGCAGAACGATTTCCGACGGCGCGTCAGTTGCACCGGAATAACCGGCGAAGCGAGACGGATCAGTGAGCGCCGTCGTCGTGCCGTGGGCAAGCGCGATCGCAAGCGCGCCACCTCCGACCTTCAAGGCTGTCACATCGCTCCAGCGGCCCTTGGCGAGCGGGACGCTCGCATCCAGAAAGTCCCGGGCCCAGGCGATGACCTTGGCGCCGCGATTCGGGTTGTAGCCCTTGCCACGCTCCGCGCCGTCGGCATCGGGAATTGCGTCGGTGCCATAGAGCGCATCATAGAGCGAACCCCAGCGGGCGTTGGCGGCATTCAGTGCATAGCGCGCGTTCATCACCGGCACGACGAGCTGTGGGCCGGCGATCGTCGCGATCTCGGGATCGACATTCGCGGTCGAAACCGAAAAAGCCGGTCCTTCCGGCAGCAGGTAACCGATTTGCCTCAGAAAGGCTTCGTAGCCGTCGAGATCGACGGGCGCGCCATTGTCGCGATACCAGGCGTCGAGCTGCGCCTGCATCTCATCGCGTTTGGCGAGAAGCGCGCGGTTCTTCGGGGCAAGGTCGTGGACGAGGTCAGCGAGAGCGGAAAAAAACCGCTCAGGGTCGACGCCCGTTCCCGGCATCGCCTCTTCGACCAGAAAGCGGTGGAGCCCCGCGTCGATCTTCAAGCCATATTTCTCAACGCGATCCATGCGACAGCTCCTGAAATCTCTGTTTTCGGTAATCCCATAAGTAGGGGCGGGATGCAGTTGGGAAAGCGCGTTGACCCGCTCACGCGCGCGGACAGTCTCTCATCAATCCTTTGCCTGTCAATTCCGCAAGGATGTGAAGAATTGTTTCCAAAATGGAAAAGATCGGCATGCGGAAAGAAGCCGACAACCGCCCGCGAATCTCCTCATCCCGCTCTAGTGATGGGCGATGCGCGGCCGGCCGCTGGCGGAAGCGATGAACCGCGCCTCGATCAACTTGCGGCTACCCTCTATCTCGGGTGCGTCAATCTCTTCCCAAATCGTCGCCGCCGGTTCCTCGGCACCGTTCGCACGGGCGGTTTCGAGCGCCATGGTCTGTGCGCGGTGCCGGGCGACGCCGAAGGCCTGCTCCTGATCGACAAAGCGTTCGCTCGCGCCGGCGCCGTTGACGATGAAGATGCCCTCTTCGGGCGTCGTCACGAACACGGTGACGGAGGCTCTGACCTGCCCGACCACGGCGCCTACAGCATTCGCCACGTCCGCCTCCGCGGGTACTGCTGCGTCCGTGCCGAGCATGTCGGCAATAGCCGGGTAATAAACGGGCGCCGATGCGCCGAGACCGACGAGGGGCCGGTCGAGCCCCATTGAAAAGCGGACGATGCCGGGCTCGCGCTTCAGGGCGCGATCGACAGCGAGCGACGTCGCGGGGTCGATGGCGCCGGCGCCGTCCTCGCCGAGGCAGGCCTGCAGGATCACTTCCGACGATTGCCGCGTCAGCCGGTCGACGATCATCTGCGCCAGCCCTTGGGCGGACGGGGCGATCGGCTGGCCGGCACCGTCCTTCGTGCGTGCCGCGATCTCAAGGCCGAGGCGGGCGGCAGCCACATTCCACTGCGCCTGTCTGCGAAGCACATGCATCGCATCCGACGGCGTGATGCCGCAGATATGCACCAGCCCTCGCGCCACGAGGCGGTCGAGCGTCGCCTTCTGCGGGGTGCTGAGAAGCACGTCCGCGAGCGCCACCGGCACCGGACCAATGCGAGCATAAAGCGCCTGTTCCTGCGGCTGAAGACCGCTCGCAAGGTGATCAGGCAGACCGGTCCGCACGGCGAGGACGGCGCCGGCGCCATCGACCGAGCCCGTAGGTGCGCATGGCAACGGCCTCGACCATGGTGCGGAACCCGCCGACGACGGCACCTTCGGCGTCGAGTCTCGGACGGCCCTTCTCAAGCACGGCGACGTCCGTCGTCGTGCCGCCGATATCGGAGACGACCGCGTTTTCAAGGCCGGTCAGATGCCGGGCGCCGACGAGGCTTGCAGCCGGCCCGGAAAGGATCGTCTCGATCGGCCGCAGCCGCGCTTCCGCCGCCGAGATCAATGCGCCATCGCCGCGGACCACCATCATCGGCACATGAATGCCGCGGACTTTAAGGAAATCCTCGCAGGAGCCTATCAGCCGATCGATCATCGAGACCAGTCGGGCATTGAGAAGTGTCGTCAGCGCGCGGCGCGGCCCGCCGAGCTTCGACGAAAGCTCATGGCTGCACGTTACTGGCAGGTGCGAAACCTCTCGGATACGTTCGCGCACGCGCTTCTCGTGCGCCGGATTGCGCACCGCGAAATAGCCGGCGATCGCGAAGGACGAGACCTGGTTCGCAAGTGTCGGCAGCGCCTCGTCGAGCGCGCTCATGTCGAGCGGCGTCTCGCCACCGTGAACATTGTGCCCGCCAGGCAGGAAAAGCACGGGGTCGGAGCCCAACGCCTCGAGCAGGCCGTCGCGCTTCAAATCTTCCGGACCGAAGCCGATCATCACCAGGCCGGCTCTGCCGCCCTGCCCCTCGACCAGTGCGTTGGTGGCGAGCGTCGTCGAGAGCGAAACGAGGCTGATTGCGGTCACCGGAACCTTTGCCTTTTCGAGAACGGCTTCCACCGCTTCGCCGATACCCACCGCCAGATCATGACGCGTCGTCAGCGCCTTGGCCTTGGCGACGACACCCGCCGCTTCGCTGAAAAGAACGGCGTCGGTATAAGTTCCGCCGGTGTCGATGCCGAGAAGAAGATGCGAGGTCAATTTCGGCTCAGTCCAGTGTTTAAGGATCGGGAGGAGTCCCGAACGTGGAAGGATCGTCCGGTGATAGGGCATATTTCCGGGAAAGACCATCGCGTGAGTGCGACGTTTGCGCGTCTGGTCGGTGCGGCGTTCAGTTAGATTGCTACGGCGCGGGTGATGACACCCCCCTCTGCCCTGCCGGGCAGAGGGGGGTGCAGGTTCGCCAGCCCGGAGACGCTATCTCACTCGCACCGACACCCTCATCGGCAGGCCACCCCGCGGCTGCGTCGTCAGCCTCTGCACCGGCCAAGGATGGGTTGCATCGGTCAGATCGAAGCGGAAACGGTGCATCAGCACGCCGAGCGCGATGACCGCCTCCTGCAAGGCGAAGGTCGCCCCGATACAGACGCGCGGGCCCGCGCCGAAGGGCAGATACTGGAACCGGTTGATCTTCTCGCGGTTTTCCGGGAGGAAGCGCTTCGGCATGAAGGCGCGCGGCTTCTGCCAGTGAAGCTCGTGTCGGTGCAAGGTCCAAGGCATGATCAGCACCGTTATACCTTTTTCGATGCGGACGTATTCGCCAGCCGGCGATGTCCACTCATCCTCCTCGATCGCCGCGCGGTTGATCGATGGCGCGGGCGGATAGAGCCGCAGCGCCTCTTCGAAGGCGGCAAGCACATGCGGCATGCGATCAAGCCATTCGACCGGGTCAGCACCGCTTGTCACCACCTCCTCTACCTCTCGTTCCATCAACTCGCGATAGGCCGGCGTATTGGCGATGCAGTAGAGCGTCCAGGCGAGCGCGCGCGCCGTCGTTTCATGCCCGGCGCCGATGAAGGTCAGGATGTTGTCTTCGATCTCGGACGTCGAAAGCCCCTCGGGTCCTTCGAGCTGCAGCAGCAGCGTCAGGAAATCGTTCGGAAGGCGCTCGGGCTCCTCCGCCATGCGTCGCCGACGCTGCGCCATCGTATCGGACACGATGGAACGGAAGCGGTTCAGGACCTTCTTGCCACCGATGCGCGTGAGGCGCGGTACCCACGGCGGCGCAACTAGGAGATCCATGGGGTCGACGCGACCCATCCGGTGCAGCAATTCTTCGACATTGCCCGCAAAGCCCTGCTTCTCGACGGCGATCTCTCCGGAAAAGAGGGTTTCGGCGAGGATCTCGAAGGTAAGCTCGGTCATGTCGACGGCGACATTCGTCACCAACGGTTCTGCACCGGCGCGCTCGTAGCGCTGGACGAATTCCTCCGCAACGCGGTGCATCTGGCCGGCAAAACCCTTGGCGTGCCGCGGCGTGAAAACGGGGGCCATCGCCTTGCGGCACCGCTTCCAGACATCCCCTTCCGCCGTCAGCAGACCGTCGCGAAGGATCGGGCGCAGGATCAGCTGCCGGACACTGGCCATCTCGTAGTTGCCGGCGTTCTCCACGAGAACGTGGCGGATGAGGCCGGGATCATTGACGATCAAGGTGCGCTGATTGATGAACTTCGTCTCGATCCAAGGCAGCGTGTAGGAGGGCTCGCCCCAGAGTTCCAGCGGATTGCGAAAGACCGTGCGGATGATTTGCAGCCGCGAGGGAATGCCGACGCGGGGTTCGGGCGCGGGCGGCTCGAAGAGTTCCGGTCGGGTGTCCATGGCGCAGGCCTTTCTCGATCGTCTACCGTTTCAATTATATACGGCGCAATCGAGGAAGATGCTTCACGTGAATCACAATTGAGCGAAGCGGACGAGCCTCGCTCCGCTCAAAGCAGGCTTTCCAGCTCGGCAAGCTTGTCGTTGACGAGCCAGCCGTAATAGTTCTCCTCCGGCCAGTGGACTTCGCTGCCCTGGTTTTTCGCCGCAAGCGCCGCGGCACGCTGGTCCGGATTGCCGACATTGTAGAGCGTCGCCGTCAGGCCTGGATTGTTGGAGATGTCCATGCCAGCGATCGAGCGATAGGCGTCGATCGAGTGGCGGATCGAGGCTGCCATATAGGCGAGCGAGACGTCCGGATCCATGATCGCCTCATAAACGCCGGCGGCGTTCCTCTCATCCAGGCGCTCGTAGCCCGAAACGCTGGAAACCATGTCCGTCAGCATCAGCGCCGTCAACGGATTGATCTGGCCGAGACCAAACGTCTGGCCGGCGAAAAACGGCTGGAAAAAGACGGCGCTGAAGCGATTGTTCGGGAAGGATTGCCCGCCGACCGAACGGCCGCGGAACTCGCTGTCCCATACGCGCTCGCGGCAGCTCCACAGCGCATAAGAATTGTCCTTGCCGGCGCAGGTGGCAAATTGCGGGCGTGCGACGAACTCGTCAACGGACTCGCCGTCAAAACCGAACTGAAAGCTGTTGCCGGCATAGGCGGCCGCCTTGACATAGTAGGATTGCAACCGGTCGTAGGCATCGACATTGTAGGTGTGCTCGCCAACGATGGCGCCGATCATGTGGATCGGCGCTATGCCATAGGCGCCGGCGACCGACTTGATTTTGCCGACGAGCTGTCGGTCGCTGGCGAGCAGATCGCGCACCTTCTCGTATTTCGCGTCGAAGGAGGTTCGGCCCGCTTTCGTGCGGCGAACCGAGGCACCCGGTATCTTCGGCTGCTCGACGTGGCGGTTGCCCGCAGGAACCATTTCCGCCGCGGCTCCCGGGCCGGCAGAGAAGCAAAGCGTGGCGATGACGAGCAAGCAGGCGGTGAGACGCACGATCTGTTCTTCCTATGAAACTCCGGAACCCCGGTCATTCGAGCGCGCGGCCCCTACGGCAAGATCATGTCGGAATAATGCCCGGCCTTCGATCGATTACCGATCGCTGTAGAAAAAATGAAGGCGCCTGTCGAGGGACGGGCGCCTCACAATTCGGCGAGTGCCGGAGTTTGCGCAGCTCAGTCCTCTGCCGCTGCATGTTTCCTTAAATCGGAACCGACTTAAGGACAAGAACATGCGGCTATGCAAAGTGCTAGAGCGACCTTTGCGTCTGATGAGACGCGCGGGCGCAGCCGTCACAGAATATAGCGTGACAGGTCCGTGTTGGCGGCGAGATCGCCCACGTGCTTGCGGACATATTCGGCATCGATCATCACCGTCTGGCCGCCACGGTCCGGCGCATTGAAGGAAACGTCGTCGAGAACCCGCTCCATCACCGTCTGCAGCCGGCGCGCGCCGATATTCTCGACATTGGCGTTGAGCTGGACGGCGACCTCGGCGAGTGCGTCGATCGCATCCTCGGTAAAATCGAGCTTCACTTCCTCCGTGTCGAGAAGCGCCTTGTACTGGCGGATGAGGCTCGCCTCGGTCTCCGTCAGGATACGGCGAAAATCCTCCTTGGTCAGCGCTCGCAGCTCGACGCGGATCGGCAGGCGGCCCTGCAGCTCGGGCAGCAGATCCGACGGCTTGGAGACGTGGAACGCGCCGGAGGCGATAAAGAGGATGTGATCCGTCTTCACGGGCCCGTATTTCGTCGCGACCGTCGTTCCCTCGACCAGCGGCAGCAGGTCTCTCTGGACGCCTTCGCGCGAAACGCCGGCACCCATGCCGCCGTCACGGGCGGCGATCTTGTCGATCTCGTCGAGGAAGACGATGCCGTCGTTCTCGGCTGCCGACACGGCTTCGCGTTGGATCTGCTCGTTGTCGAGCAGCTTGTCGGACTCGTCGTTGATCAGGAGCTCGTAGGAAGCCTTGACTGTCGTCTTGACCTTCTTGGTCCTGCCGCCAAGCGCCTTGCCGAACATTTCGGAAAGATTGAGGACGCCGATATTGGCACCCGGCATGCCCGGGATCTCGAAGGCACCCGGAGCGCCGGTCTCGGCAACGTCAATCTCGATTTCCTTGTCGTCGAGCTCGTTGGCTCTCAATTTTTTGCGGAAGGAGTCGCGTGTCGCGGGCGAGGCCGTTGCGCCGACCAGGGCGTCGAGCACGCGCTCTTCGGCGTTCTGATGGGCCTTCGCCTTGACGTCGACGCGCTTCTTCTCCCGCACCAATGTGATCCCGACCTCTACGAGGTCGCGAACGATCTGCTCCACGTCACGGCCGACATAGCCGACCTCGGTGAACTTGGTGGCTTCGACCTTGACGAAGGGGGCGCCGGCGAGCTTCGCCAGCCGCCGGGAGATTTCCGTCTTGCCGACGCCGGTCGGGCCGATCATCAGGATATTCTTCGGCATCACCTCGTCGCGCAGGTCGTCGTCAAGCTGCTGGCGCCGCCAGCGGTTGCGCAAGGCAATGGCCACGGCGCGCTTCGCGTCCTTCTGGCCGATGATGTAGCGGTCGAGCTCCGACACGATTTCTCTGGGTGAAAAGTTGGTCATGAATTCCTCTCAAACTCCGTCCGCGTCAGCTCCATCAGGAGTGTTCGGCCGGATTCATCTATCCATTCGCCAAAGGGCACGAAGCCTGCCTTCGAATAGGCCCGGACCGCGCGGCGGTTGCCGGCGTCAGGGTCGATCACGATACGCGCGGCGCCGTTTTCGAACAGTCTTTCGGCAAAGGCCTTGAGCGCCAGGGCGGCGATGCCTTTTCCAGTCATTTCGGGCGGGCCTACGAAGATATCCACTCCGGGCGTGTCGGATGGCAGGTCCTTTGCCCAGGGCTCGTCATATTGCGACGGCGTCCAGGACTGAATGTATCCGGCGGGCTTTCCGTCGACATGAAAAATGAAGCCCTCTACTTCGCCGCTCGCACAGCCATCGCGGATCGATTCCAGTTCCTTGTCCGGGTCGCCCCACCACTGCCGCACATGCGGCTCGGACAGCCAGCCATGCAACATCGACAGGTGGCTGTCGGCTAGGGACAGGAAACTGACATCGACCCCATCATTCGGCATCCAGCGTCTCCACCACGAAATTGTGGTTGGTATAGACGCAGATATCGCCTGCGATTTCGAGCGCGCGCCGAGCCACCTCTTCCGCCGACTTGTCGCTGTCCATCAGCGCACGGGCGGCCGCCAGGGCATAGTTTCCGCCAGAGCCGATCGCAATCGTGCCGTGTTCGGGTTCCAGCACGTCCCCATTGCCGGTGATGGCCAGCGTTATGGATCTGTCGGCGACGAGCATCATCGCCTCGAGATTGCGCAGGTATTTGTTCGTGCGCCAATCCTTTGCGAGTTCGACTGCGGCACGCATGAGCTGGTCGGGATATTGCTCGAGCTTCGCCTCGAGCCGTTCGAGCAGCGTGAAGGCATCCGCCGTCGCGCCGGCAAAGCCGGCGATCACGTCGCCCTTCGACAGACGCCGGACCTTGCGGGCGTTGCTCTTCATGACGGTCTGACCGAGACTGACCTGACCGTCGCCCGCCATCACCACCTTGCCATTCTTGCGCACCGTGATGATGGTGGTCGCATGCATCGTTCCGTAGGGATTATGTTCACTCATGAAGATACCTATCGGCCCCCGGGGCGTTGCGGCTCCACAGCATGGTTGCTCAAATCGGAATGATTTGAGGGCAAAATCATGCAGCGACTTTAGAGTGCTACAGCGACTTTTGCGAGACGCGCACCGCTGCAGGCGAGCCTGGTTGCTTGACGCCTATGTAAGTGCCCACCGCGCGATTGCAATTGGTCGTGAAGTCTGCCGGCGATCTTCCTTCCACTGTCCACGAACCGTCGAATTTCCGTGACAGTTCTGGATATTTCGCGCCTCCCCTGATATGGAGCGGCTCTGGAACGGTACGGGAAAAGTGTGACGTGATTTCCTCCCGTACATCCAGCTCTAGTTTTGGTATCGATTCCGCTGATTTAGCCGTGCCGGGTCGAGCGCGTACAGGAGAGCCTGATGGCAGAAAGCATGCCCAGCCGCAGCGGCCAAGTTTCCAGAAAGACAAATGAAACCGCCGTATCGGTCTCCGTCAACATCGATGGGACGGGAACGTCGAAGATTGCGACCGGCGTCGGCTTCTTCGACCATATGCTGGACCAGCTTTCGCGCCATTCGCTGATCGATATGGAGATCAAGGCGGAGGGCGACCTGCACATCGACGATCACCACACGGTCGAGGACACCGGCATTGCGCTCGGCCAGGCGCTTGCCAAGGCGCTCGGCGATCGCCGCGGCATCACGCGCTACGCCTCGATCGACCTCGCCATGGACGAAACGATGACGCGCGCCGCCGTCGATGTTTCCGGCCGGCCTTTCCTCGTCTGGAACGTGACTTTCACCTCGCCGAAGATCGGCAGCTTCGACACGGAGTTGGTGCGTGAATTCTTCCAGGCGCTGGCCCAGCATGCCGGCATCACGCTGCATATCCAGAACATCTACGGCGCCAACAACCATCATATCGCCGAGACCTGTTTCAAGTCCGTCGCTCGTGTGCTTCGCACCGCAACCGAAATCGATCCGCGCCAGGCTGGACGCGTGCCCTCGACCAAGGGAACGCTCGCCTGAGCCGGCCAATACCCCGGCTGAGACCCATGGCTTCTTATCTGATCATGACCCCGCCCGGTGCACCGGCCGATGACGAGAGGGCGCGGTTCATCGCGGACGGTTTTTCCTGGCCTGCCTTTTTCTTCCCCGCGCTCTGGCTGATGATCAAGCGGGCATGGCTTCTTGGAATCGCAGTTGCCGCTCTGCAAATTCTGTTAATCTTCTTGTCCGCCGTACCCGGCACGTTTGTCGCCTCGCTTTTCATGCAACTGGCGCTCAGCCTGCTGGTTTCGCTCGAAGGCCCGCTTCTGGTCGCCCGAAATCTCAGGAAACGAGATTGGACGCTTCGCTCCATCGTCCCTGCGCGCGACCTGGAAACGGCGGAAGAGATCTATTTTTCCAACACACCGGCAGCGGCGGACCGCAGAACGGCAATTCCGTTGCCGTCTATCGAGAGATCAGCGACGAAACAGGCCGATACCGGCACCGGCCTTAGTCTCTTTCAACCTTATGGAGAACGCTGATGCGGGTCGCCATCATTGACTACGGGTCGGGCAATCTGCGCTCGGCCACGAAAGCCTTCGAACGTGCGGCACGGGAAGCCGGCATCGCCGCGGAGATCGACCTGACCGACAAGCCGGAACGGGTGGCGTCCGCCGACCGCATCGTCCTGCCGGGCGTCGGCGCCTATGCCGATTGCCGCCGCGGTCTGGCTAGCGTCGCCGGCATGGAGGACGCCCTGAAACAGGCCGTCGAGAAAGACGGGCGCCCCTTTCTCGGTATCTGCGTCGGTATGCAGCTCATGTCGTCCCGCGGGCTCGAAAAGACGATCACAAAGGGCTTCGGCTGGATTCCGGGTGACGTCAAGGAAATGACGCCGGCCGATCCGTCGCTGAAAATTCCCCAGATCGGCTGGAACACGTTGAGGCTCAACCGACCGCACGCGCTTTTTGCAGGAATCCCGATGGGCGAAAACGGCCTGCACGCCTATTTCGTGCACTCCTACCACCTCGCCGCCGAGAACACCGAAGACGTGATCGCGGAAGCGAACTATGGCGGACCTGTGACCGCCTTCGTCGCGCGCGACAACAAGGCGGGCTCGCAGTTTCACCCGGAAAAGAGCCAGACGCTTGGCCTCGCCCTCATTTCGAATTTCCTGCGTTGGAAGCCTTGAGGCTGCCAGCGTTCTTTCTTGATCGGATCAACACATGATTCTCTTTCCCGCGATCGACCTCAAGGACGGACAATGCGTGCGCCTGAAGCTCGGCGACATGGAACAGGCAACTGTCTACAATCCCGATCCGGCCGCCCAGGCGCGGACCTTCGAGGAACAGGGCTTCGAGTGGCTGCATGTCGTCGACCTGAACGGCGCTTTTGCCGGTGAGACGGTGAACGGCGGGGCGGTCGACGCGATTCTCAAGGCAACCCGCAATCCCGTGCAGCTTGGCGGCGGCATCCGCACGCTGACGCATATCGAGAACTGGCTTTCGCGCGGGCTCGCGCGCGTCATCCTCGGCACCGTGGCCGTCCGCGATCCGGCGCTCGTCATCGACGCCTGCCGCAAATTCCCTGGCAGGATCGCCGTCGGCATCGACGCCAAGGGCGGCAAGGTGGCGGTCGAAGGCTGGGCCGAAGCGTCCGAGCTTGGCGTCATCGAGCTTGCGAAGAAATTCGAGGGTGCCGGCGTTGCGGCGATCATCTATACGGATATCGACCGCGACGGCATCCTGACCGGCATCAACTGGGCTTCGACGCTGGAGCTTGCCGACGCCGTGTCGATCCCGGTGATCGCCTCGGGCGGCCTCGCCTCGATGGACGACATTCGCCGCATGACCGAGCCGGATGCGCAAAAACTCGAGGGCGCCATTTCCGGTCGCGCGCTCTACGATGGTCGCATCGACCCGCAGGAAGCGCTGGCATTGATCCGCGCAGCGAGAAAGGGATGATCCGATGACCTTGAAAGCCCGCGTAATCCCGTGCCTCGACGTCAAGGACGGACGCGTTGTCAAGGGCGTCAATTTCGTCGACCTCATCGATGCGGGGGACCCGGTGGAGGCGGCGAGAGCCTATGATGCGGCCGGTGCCGACGAACTCTGTTTCCTCGACATCACGGCGTCCTCGGACAACCGCGAGACGATCTTCGACGTCGTCGCCCGCACCGCCGAGCAATGCTTCATGCCGCTCACCGTCGGCGGCGGCGTGCGGCAGGTCTCCGATATACGCAAGCTGCTGCTTTCCGGCGCCGACAAGGTGTCGATCAATACGGCGGCAGTGAAGAACCCGGATTTCGTGGCGGAGGCGGCGGACAAGTTCGGTAACCAGTGCATCGTCGTCGCGATCGACGCCAAGAAGGTGTCGGCGGAGGGCGAGGCGAACCGCTGGGAGATCTTCACCCATGGCGGACGCGAGCGAACCGGCATAGACGCGGTCGAATTCGCCCGGAAGGTCGTTGATCTCGGTGCCGGCGAAATCCTGCTGACGTCCATGGATCGCGACGGCACGAAAAGCGGCTACGACATCGCCCTGACGCGGGCGATTGCTGATGCGGTGCGGGCGCCCGTCATCGCGTCGGGCGGTGTCGGGACGCTCGACCACATGGTGGAAGGTGTGCGCGACGGCCACGCGACGGCGGTGCTTGCAGCGTCGATCTTCCATTTCGGCACGTACAGCATCGGCGAGGCGAAGCGCTATATGGCGGAGCACGGCATCGCCATGCGGCTCGACTGACACAATGCGAACACGCAAGGGTCACGCGATTGCTAGCCGGATTAACCCGGATGCCGCATAAGACCCAAGGGAGCCAACCATGACTGGTTTCACTCTTTCCGATCTCGAAAACATCGTGGCCGCGCGGGCAAAAGCGGCGCCGGAGGACTCCTGGACCGCCAAGCTCGTCACAGCCGGCCAGCGCAAGGCGGCCAAGAAGCTAGGAGAGGAGGCGGTCGAAACGGTCATCGCCGCGATCAGCAACGACCGCAAGAATCTCGTCGATGAGAGTGCCGACCTCCTCTATCATCTTATGGTCGTATTGAATATCGCGGCCGTCCCGTTGCAGGATGTGATGGATGAGCTTGCCAGGCGGACCAGCCAGTCCGGCCTGCAGGAGAAGGCAAACCGGCAAAACCCATGACTATCGCTGCGAAAGACATCGACGCCGGGGATCTTCCGGGCAACCTTAAGGGCGGAGACTATTCGCCCTATCACGTGTTCTCGGCCGAGGAATGGTCGCGCTTTCGCGCCGACACGCCGTTGACGCTGACGGCCGATGAGGTGCAGCGCCTGCGCTCGCTGAACGACCCGGTCGATCTTCGCGAGGTACGCCGGATCTACCTGTCGCTGTCGCGGCTGCTTTCCGCCCATGTCGAGGCTTCGCAGATCCTGTTCCAGCAGCGCAAGCGCTTCCTCAGCATGTCCGACGAAACGAAGACACCTTTCGTCATCGGCATCGCCGGCTCGGTCGCCGTCGGCAAGTCCACGACGGCGCGTATTCTCGCCGAACTTTTGGCGCGCTGGCCCTCGAGCCCGAAGGTCGACCTGATCACGACCGACGGCTTCCTCTACCCGAACGCGATCCTGCAGCGGGAAAACATGATGGATCGCAAAGGTTTTCCGGAGAGCTACGACATCGGCGCGCTCTTGCGCTTCCTCTCGGCGATCAAGGCGGGCCAGCCGAACGTCAAGGCGCCCACCTATTCGCACCTGACCTATGACGTCATCCCGGATCGATTCCAGATCATCGACCGTCCGGACATCCTGATCTTCGAAGGAATCAACGTGCTGCAGTCGCGCAATCTGCCGGCCGACGGCAAGATCGTGCCGATGGTGTCGGATTTCTTCGATTTCTCGATCTATATCGATGCCGAGGAAAGTCTCATTCACAGCTGGTACGTGAGCCGCTTCATGCGGCTGCGCGAAACTGCCTTCAAGGACCCGCAGTCCTTCTTCCATCGCTACGCGACGATCGGCGAGGACGCGGCACGCGCCATCGCCGAGGGACTCTGGCACAATATCAACCTGAAAAACCTGCACCAGAACATCCTACCGACGCGGCCGCGTGCCGATCTGATCCTGCAGAAGGGTCCCAATCACCTGACGCAGACGGTGGCACTCAGGAAGCTTTGACGCGAGGCACGATCGCGGTGCATCGGAAGACCCCTCCCCAACCCATCCCCGCAGGTGGGAAGAGCTTTGGCGCCTGCCGCTAACCGACTCCCTCTCGAACGTTGACGCTGTCGCAACGGGCAGAATTCAACAGAGAGTGCGGCCCAGGTAAGCCGCTCCCCGCTTGTGGGGAGGGAGGTGCAAGTTCAGACCCGGCGCTCGCGGATGTGGACGGCCAACGCCTCATGTCACTCCTAAGGATTGACCCGGCGCAAGGTGAGATTCAGGCGGCCGCCGTTTTTCAGAAGCGTCGACGTGTTTGGATAGATGCGGTCGACGCCGTGGAAGGCGAGCCTGCCTTCGCCGCCGAGCACGACGACATCGCCGCTCGCCAGCTTGAACGAGATCGTCTGTCCGCCGCGCTCCCGGCCCCCGACCCGAAAGAGGCAAGTATCGCCAAGCGATATCGAAACGACAGCCGTCTCCAGATCACGCTCGTCCCTGTCCTGATGCAGACCCATGCGCGCGTCTGCGGAATAGAAGTTGACGAGGCAGGCCTCCGGCTCCTTATCGCTCGCCGAAACCGCGCGCCAGATGTCGTTGAGCGCCGCCGGCATTTCCGGCCAGGGCCTGCCCGTCACCGGGTGCTCCGCCTGATAGCGATAGCCCCCTTCCCGATCGGTAACCCAGCCGAGCGGACCGCAATTGGTCATGCGCACCGACATCGGCTTCCCGGTTTTCGGCATTTCCGGCACAAAAAGCGGCGCCTCCGCAACAACCAGACGGATCGCCTCGACCAATTCCTGCTGACGGGAACGGTCGAGGAATCCTGGAATGTGTCTTATCCCTTTCGGCAGCACCTGCATCGTGCCTGTCCCGTCATCCCGCTGCGGCAATCGACGGCCCCCATTGCATGTTTCCCTAAAGCAGGGATTCAACATGCTCCAGCGCCTTTCGCGCGCCTGACAAGGCGCGCAGCGCTGCAGATCGTCAAATTGACGTCGCGAACTCTATAGTCATCGCGGGGACTCGGCCGCCACCCGAAAAGTACCGCCACTCAGCCGGCGTCGAGATCCGGAATGCGCAGAACCTGCCCCGGGTAGATCTTATCAGGATCCTTCAGCATCGGCTTGTTCGCTTCGAAGATCAGCGTGTGTTTGGCGCCCTTGCCCTTGCCGTACTGGGCCTCTGCAATCTTCCAGAGATTGTCACCCTTCTTCACCGTGTAGAAGACGGGCGCCTTGGCCGGTGCGGGCGCGGCGCCGGCGTCTGCGACCTTGAGACCGGACGCTTCTACCGCCGACACGCCGAGCGTGTTGCCGACGGCGACGACGGCCTTTTCGAACGTCGACTGATCCTTGACGACACCCTTGAGGACAACCTTGTCGTCCACGACTTCGACCTGCACGTCCTTGGTGCCTAGGTCATGTGAGGCGAGCTCCTTCTGGACACTTTCGGTATCCGGCGGGGTGTCGTCACCACCGATCCCAAGCTTCTTGCCGGCATTCTTGATAAAGCTGAACAAACCCATGGTTGTCTCCTCTTCGCAGATGCCCCCCGATAAAAGAGGGCGGCACCGGCGAAAGTTCAAGGGAACGGCCGAAAGATTCGTTTTGCCCTTCGCATGTCCGCGGTCCGGATTTCCTCACTCGCCGCCCGGCCGGCCGCGAAGCTTCTTGATTTCGGCGCGGCCGGATTTCTCCTTCAGCCGCCGCTCGATCGAACTGCGGGTCGGCTTCGTCTTCTTGCGCGGTGGTGGCGGTGGCTCGGCCGCCTTCAGAATCAGCTCCTTAAGCCGCTCGCGGGCATCCTCGCGGTTGCGCTCCTGGCTGCGAAAACGACTGGCTTCGATCATCAGCACGCCGTCCTTGGAGGCACGGCGGCCCGCAAGCCTCAATGCATTCGCCTTGACCCGGTCCGGCAGCGACGGCGAGGCCTGAATGTCGAAGAACAGCTGGACGGCCGTCGACACCTTGTTGACGTTCTGTCCGCCCGGTCCGCCCGCCAGCACGAATTGCTCCGTCAATTCCCACCCGGCAATCACGATGCTGTCGTTGATGTAAAGCGGATCGCTGGCCATGTTTGCTCCGGTTTCAATCGCGCTGATGCGGCGGGCGAGCGGTTGCCCCTTCCCCTCTCTAACCTATCAGACTCGATCACGTTCACGATTTTGGATCGAATCGGAAAATCACCGTTGCCAGCAATTCCAGGAAAACCGTGTAACGGTTTTCCGCCTGGAATTGCGTACTTAAAAGCAGCTATAGCGAAGTATTTGAAAATAATCGGGATAAGATGCAAAAACCCGGCCCAAACGGGCCGGGTTTCACGTGAATCATAGCCGACGATCTTTATTCGGCCGCGACCTTCGCTCCCGGAGCCGCGTCGCGCACGCTGCCGTCGACATGGCTTTCGAACTTGGCGAAGTTGGCGATGAACATGTCGACCAGGCGGCGCGCCTGAGCGTCATAAGCAACGCCGTCCGCCCATGTCGACCGCGGGTCGAGTATGCCGTCGTCCACGCCCGGCACCGACACCGGCACGGCAAAACCGAAGTTTGCATCGGTGCGGAACGACGCGTCGTTGAGCGATCCGTCGAGTGCTGCCGAAAGCAGCGCACGCGTCACCTTGATCGGCATACGGTTTCCGGTGCCGTAGGCGCCGCCAGTCCAGCCGGTGTTGACCAGCCAGCAGGTAACGCCGTTCTTGGCAATGAGGTCCTTCAGCAGATTGCCGTATTCGGACGGATGGCGCGGCATGAACGGAGCGCCGAAGCAGGTCGAGAAGGTCGCCTCCGGCTCGGTCACGCCCTTTTCCGTCCCAGCGACCTTGGCGGTGTAGCCGGACAGGAAGTGATACATCGCCTGTTCAGGTGTCAGCCTGGCGATCGGCGGCATGACGCCAAAGGCATCCGCCGTCAGCATGATGACGGTGCGCGGCTGCGGCGCCGTTCCGGTTTCGCTGGCATTCGGAATGAAGTCGAGCGGATAGGCTATACGGGTGTTTTCCGTCAGCGAACCGTCGTCGAAGTTGGGCACGCGGCGCGCATCGAGGACGACGTTCTCCATGACAGTGCCGAAGCGCCGGGTCGTGGCGTAGATCTCCGGCTCGGCGGAGGCCGAGAGCTTGATCGCCTTGGCATAGCAGCCGCCCTCGAAATTGAAGATGCCATCCTCGCCCCATCCGTGCTCGTCGTCGCCGATGAGCGTGCGGGCAGGGTCAGCCGACAGCGTGGTCTTGCCGGTGCCGGACAGGCCGAAGAAGATGGCGGTGTCTCCCGCGGGGCCGACATTGGCCGAGCAATGCATCGGCATGACCTCCTTTTTCGGCAGGAGATAGTTGAGCACCGTGAAGACCGACTTCTTCATTTCGCCGGCATAGGAGGTGCCGCCGATCAGGACGAGGCCGTTCGTCAGGTCGCAGGCGATCACCGTCTCGCTGCGGCAACCGTGGCGCGCCGGATCCGCCCTGAAGCTCGGCAGGTCGATGATCGTCAGCTTCGGCTGGAAGCTTGCGAGCGCTTCGCGCGCCGGGCGGATCAGGAGATTGCGGATGAACAGCGAGTGCCAGGCGAACTCGGTGACGACGCGCGTCGGCAGAGCATGAGCCGGATCTGCGCCACCGATGAGGTCCTGCACGTAAAGCGACTTGCCCTTAGCATGGGCAAGCATGTCCTGGTGCAGGCGCTCGAAATTTTCGGGCGAGATCGCGTTGTTGTTGTCCCACCAGATCTGGTCAGCGGTCGCCGCGTCGCGGACGACAAACTTGTCCTTGGGGGAGCGGCCCGTGTGCTGCCCGGTCCGTGCACAGAGCGCGCCGTGCGCCGTCACTTTGGCCTCGCCGCGGCGAAGGGCGTCCTCGTAAAGCTCCGCTGCCTCGAAGTTATAGCGGACGAAAGCCAGGTCCGAAAAGCCGATTGTTTCCAGTCCGTTCGAGGGGTTGCGGGTGCCGAGTTGCTCCATGGTCAAGCTTCCTTTGTCATTGGCCATTGGTGGGGGATTTCATCGGAACATACCGACAAGGTTGATCTAAGACAAGACTTCGACTCCTAAAACAGTAATGATATCAGTATATTAATCGATTTAAAGAAAAATGTGTATTTTTTAATCGGTTGAATTATGCCTGTTGGAGACATATTTGACGGCCAGTCCCGAGAGCAGTGGCAGGCGGCGCTTTTAAGCTTCGCCACAATTTGTTCCACCTTTATACTCAAGTAACGCCGGTGACTCGCGATTTGCCGCGATTCCTCGCAGCGGGTCTGGCCAACAGACCGAAATAAGACGGAGTTGAATACGATGCAGACCATCGCGCTTGTCGATGACGACCGCAATATCCTGACATCCGTGTCCATCGCGCTGGAAGCGGAGGGCTACAAGGTCGAAACCTACACCGACGGTGCATCGGCACTCGAAGGCCTGCTGGCGCGTCCGCCGCAGCTCGCGATCTTCGATATCAAGATGCCGCGCATGGACGGCATGGAGCTGTTGCGCCGCCTGCGGCAGAAATCCGACCTGCCGGTGATTTTTCTGACGTCGAAGGACGAGGAAATCGACGAGCTGTTCGGTCTCAAGATGGGTGCCGACGATTTCATCACCAAGCCCTTCTCCCAACGCCTGCTGGTCGAGCGCGTCAAGGCGATCCTGCGCCGCGCGCCGAACCGCGACCTCGCCGCTGTTGGCGCCATCGGCACGGCGAAGGCTTCCGACGCACCGTCCCGTTCGCTTGAGCGCGGCCAGCTCGTCATGGACCAGGAGCGCCATACCTGCACCTGGAAGAATGAATCGGTCACGCTGACGGTTACCGAATTTCTCATCCTGCACTCGCTGGCGCAGCGTCCGGGCGTGGTGAAGAGCCGTGACGCATTGATGGATGCCGCCTATGATGAGCAGGTCTACGTGGATGACCGCACGATCGACAGCCATATCAAGCGGCTTCGCAAGAAGTTCAAGATGGTCGACAACGACTTCGACATGATCGAAACGCTCTACGGCGTCGGCTATCGTTTTCGCGAGACGGCCTGACGGCCGCCGCTCCATGCTTGCCACAGCAGCGATTGTGGATCATGCAGAAATGGCGTAACGGCGACGCGGGAGTGGCAGCCCGCGTCGGAGAGGCCGCATCCACCGGATACGAGCCGCGCCGGCGGATCAGCCGGGATCAGGCAGGCGCCCGGGATCAGGTGGATGTAATGAGCCGACGCAAAGAAGAAGAGAAGGCGACGGAATTTTCGTCGTGGGAGCGGGAGACTTGGTAGAAGTCTTGCAGGGCGATCTCGAGGATATCGAAGGGCGGGCATCGGCGCGCGGCCAGCGCCGATGGGCGCATCCCTTCACCTTGATCCGCCGCCTGTTCGGCAATGCCGTCTTTTCGAGCCTCACCCGCCGCATCGTCTTCTTCAACTTGGTCGCGCTCGTGGTGCTCGTCGGCGGCATCATGTATCTCAATCAGTTCCGCGAAGGGCTGATCGACGCGCGGGTGGAAAGCCTGCTCACCCAGGGCGAGATCATCGCCGGGGCCATTTCCGCCTCCGCCTCGGTCGATACGAATTCGATCACCATCGATCCGGAAAAGCTGCTCGAACTCCAGGCCGGCGAAAGCATCACGCCGCTGCCGAACGACGAGGACCTCGAATTCCCGATCATCCAGGAGCGTGTGGCGCCTGTGCTCAGACGCCTGATTTCGCCGACGCGGACGCGTGCCCGCCTCTTCGATGCCGATGCCGACCTCCTGCTCGACTCCCGCCACCTCTACAGTGGGGGCCAAGTGCTGCGCTTCGACCTTCCGCCGGTCGACCCGGAAACGACCGGCCTCGCCGACAAGCTCGGTATGTGGCTCAACCGGTTGCTGCAGCCGGGAGACCTGCCGCTCTACAAGGAGCCGCCGGGCGGCAACGGCTCGATCTACCCGGAGGTCATGAACGCGCTGACCGGTGTGCGCGGAGCCGTCGTGCGGGTGACAGAGAAGGGTGAACTCATCGTTTCGGTCGCGGTGCCGGTACAGCGTTTCCGCGCCGTGCTTGGCGTGCTCCTCCTTTCAACGCAGGCGGGTGACATCGACAAGATCGTCCATGCCGAGCGCCTTGCCATTATCCGCGTCTTCGGCGTTGCCGCCCTCGTCAACGTTATCCTGTCGCTGCTGCTGTCGTCGACGATCGCCAATCCGCTGAGAAGGTTGTCGGCTGCCGCGATCCGCGTGCGCCGCGGCGGCGCAAAGGAACGGGAGGAAATCCCGGATTTCTCCTCGCGCCAGGACGAAATTGGCAACCTCTCCGTGGCGCTTCGGGAAATGACGACGGCGCTCTATGACCGCATCGCGGCGATCGAAAATTTTGCGGCCGATGTCAGTCATGAGCTCAAGAACCCGCTTACGTCGCTGCGCAGCGCCGTCGAGACCCTGCCGCTCGCACGCAACGAGGACTCGAAGAAGCGGCTGCTCGACGTCATCCAGCATGACGTGCGCCGTCTCGACCGGCTGATCAGCGATATCTCGGACGCCTCGCGGCTCGATGCCGAACTGGCGCGCAGCGACGCCAAGAAAATCGACCTGGAGAAGCTGCTTGGCGATCTCATCGATATTTCCCGACAGATCCGCAGCAAGAAAAAGCCGGTGCTCCTCGACTTCGTCGTCGACCGCAAGGACAATCCGCGGGCAAGCTTTGTCGTCAACGGCTACGAGTTGCGCATCGGCCAGATCGTCACGAATCTCATCGAAAACGCCCGCTCCTTCGTTCCCGAGCAGAATGGTCGCATCATCGTGCGCCTGACCCGGTCGCGGTCCCGCTGCCTCGTTTATGTCGAAGACAACGGACCAGGCATCCAAGCCGAAGACATCGATCGTATCTTCGAGCGCTTCTATACCGACCGGCCGGAGGGCGAGGACTTCGGCCAGAATTCCGGCCTCGGGCTTTCTATTTCGCGCCAGATCGCCGAGGCGCATGGCGGCACGCTGAAGGCGGAAAACATCGTCGGACAGGGCGGGCATGTGACCGGCGCCCGCTTTATCCTGTCGCTGCCCGCCGAGCCGAACCAGTGACCGCGCCGTTCTGCAACATCCACGCAACGGCAATCGTTCTCGGTACGACCGGATTCCTGATTACCGGCCCTTCCGGCTCGGGCAAATCGGCCTTGGCGCTTTCTTGCATTTCCGAGGCGCGGCGCCGCGGACGTTTCGCGGCGCTCGTCGCCGACGACCGAGTCGATATCAGCCTTGAGAACGACCGGATGATCGCCCGGTGCCCCCCATCCATTCGCGGGCTGATCGAGGTCCGTGGCGGCGGCATCGTCGCCGCCGAAACGGTTTCGGCCTGCCTTCTCGACTGGGCGATCATGCCGGTCCGGCCGCCCCGCGACCCGCGTCTGCCGCCCGAGAATGAAGAGTTGCAGCTAGAAATTGGGCGAAGTCTGCCGTTGTTGCGCGTTCCCGTTGAAAACCTCGTTTCGCCTCTCGATGCACTGCACGCGCTGCTACCCAAAAATTTAGCACTTTAGCCTTATGCGAGGGCACAAGGGCTGCTTTTTCGGCATTTTTGGCTTGCACTTCGCCTTTTCCTTGCCAAGATGGCCGCCCCAGCAGGTGGACGAAATTGCTGCATTGCGATATCTGACCATCAACGAGTTGCTATGCAGTTGGAGCAAAGATACCCATGATCGGACTTGTGCTTGTCACCCATGGCAAGCTGGCGGAAGAGTTTCGGCATGCGTTGGAGCATGTGGTCGGTCCGCAGAAGGCTATCGAGACCGTATGCATCGGGCCCGAGGACGACATGGACCAGCGGCGTCAGGATATCCTCGATGCGGTTGCGGGCGCGGAAGAGGGCAATGGCGTTATCATCCTGACGGACATGTTCGGCGGCACGCCTTCCAACCTTGCCATCTCGGTGATGCGCAGCGGCAGCGTAGAGGTGATCGCGGGCGTCAATCTGCCGATGCTGATCAAGCTTGCCGGCGTTCGTGGCGAAAGCGACATGGACAAGGCCCTCGTCGAGGCCTCAGAGGCGGGACGCAAATACATCAATGTCGCCAGCCGGGTCCTGAGTGGTAAATAATGGACCATCGCCCGGATATGTCGCTGACTCGGGAGCTGCTGATCGTCAACAAACGCGGCCTGCACGCACGCGCCTCGGCGAAATTCGTCCAGACCGTCGAAGCCTATGATGCCGAGATCACCGTCTCCAAGGACGGCATGACGGTCGGTGGCACGTCGATCATGGGCCTGATGATGCTCGCCGCCAGCACCGGCTGCACCGTTTTCGTCACCGCCAGCGGCGTCCAGGCGGAAGAGGCGCTCAACGCCCTCGACGCCTTGGTGCGCGACAAGTTCGGCGAAGAGATCTGACGCGGCTTATCGCGCGTTCACATCGAGGGCCGTTCCGCGCGATATAAAGATATAAAGACTTCTTTATATCGCGGTTGCCCTATCCGCCGATTCCTGATAGACCGTGGCCACTCTCCCCGTGATCCTGCGCGGGAGGCATTGTCATGCCGCCAGAAGGCCAAGGGGCCGGCGCGGCCGGAAAAGATCAGCCCTGGAGAACTCCATGACCGCAACTCAGGACTATATTGTCGCCGATATCGGGCTTGCCGATTTCGGCCGCAAGGAAATTGCCATCGCCGAAACGGAAATGCCGGGCCTGATGGCCTGCCGCGAGGAATTCGGTGCATCGAAGCCGCTGAAGGGCGCGCGCATCACCGGCTCGCTGCACATGACCATCCAGACGGCGGTGCTGATCGAGACGCTGGTCGCGCTCGGTGCCGAGGTTCGCTGGGCGTCGTGCAACATCTTCTCTACCCAGGACCACGCTGCTGCCGCCATCGCGGCAAGCGGAGTTCCGGTTTTCGCCGTCAAGGGCGAAACGCTTGAGGAATACTGGGCCTATACCGACAAGATCTTCCAGTGGGCCGACGGCGGCCTGTCGAACATGATTCTCGATGATGGCGGTGACGCCACCATGTACATCCTGCTCGGTGCGCGCGCCGAAGCCGGCGAGAATGTGCTTTCGAACCCGGGCTCGGAAGAGGAAGAGATTCTCTTTGCCCAGATCAAGAAGCGTCTCGCCGCTTCTCCGGGCTGGTTCACCAAGCAGCGCGACGCCATCAAGGGCGTCACCGAAGAAACGACCACCGGCGTCAACCGCCTCTACCAGCTCCAGGGCAAGGGCCTGCTGCCCTTCCCCGCAATCAACGTCAACGACAGCGTCACGAAGTCGAAGTTCGATAACAAATACGGCTGCAAGGAATCGCTCGTCGACGGCATCCGCCGCGGCACCGACGTGATGATGGCCGGCAAGGTCGCCGTGGTTTGCGGCTATGGCGATGTCGGCAAGGGTTCGGCTGCCTCTCTGAAGGGTGCAGGTGCACGCGTTAAGGTCACCGAAGTCGATCCGATCTGCGCGCTGCAGGCAGCGATGGACGGCTACGAAGTTGTCCAGCTCGAGGACGTCGTTTCGACCGCCGACATCTTCATCACGACGACCGGCAACAAGGACGTTATCCGCATGGACCACATGCGCGAGATGAAGGATATGGCGATCGTCGGTAACATCGGCCACTTCGACAACGAAATCCAGGTCTCGGCGCTGCGCAACCTGAAATGGACCAACATCAAGCCGCAGGTCGACATGATCGAGTTCCCGAAGGGCAACCGCATGATCCTGCTTTCGGAAGGCCGCCTGCTCAATCTCGGCAACGCCACCGGACATCCGTCCTTCGTGATGTCGGCCTCCTTCTCCAACCAGGTGCTGGCGCAAATCGAGCTCTTCACCAAGGGCGAGAACTATAAGAAAGAGGTTTACGTCCTGCCGAAGCAGCTCGACGAGAAGGTCGCCCGCCTGCATCTCGCAAAGCTCGGCGCCAAGCTGACCGAGCTTTCGGAAGAACAGGCCGCCTATATCGGCGTTAAGCCGCAGGGTCCGTTCAAGGCCGAACACTACCGGTACTAATCGTTAGCCGGACAATCCACAAGATGTTGTGGCCGCGATCTTGACAAGAGATCGCGGCCTCTTTTTTGAGCCGCGCACTTTCCGGCGATTCGTCAAACAAGTATGCTTAAGTCATTGATTCGTGACGCTACTGCATGGTTCCTTAAATCGTAGCCGGTTCAAGGAAACATGCAGTAATTCAAGAGCTACCGCGTCCTTTGCGCGTCTCAAAAGACGCGCGGCGCTGTAGCGCGGACGTTCGAGTGTCGCGGATGGGGATGTCTTGTCGGACATGCGGCAAACAGACGGAGACAGACCGGGGATGCAATCGCAACTGACGCGAACCCTCTCTGAGGGTTTCGATGCATGGCGGCGTAAGGTCGGCGGCAATATCCGGACAAACGGGGACAGCGGCGCCATGAATATAGAACGATCGAGGCTTTTCGGCGAGGCCCCTAAGGCAGGCTCAATGGTGCGGCGGCTGCTCGCAGGCACGGTGTTCTTCGCGGCGAGCGACGCAGCGGCGCAGGCATCGACGCCGGTCGCGAAGGCCATATTCGGCTCCTCCGAAGTCGTCACCTTTTCCGTCCTGATCGGCGTCATTTCCGCCGCCATGATTTCTGCCATCTGGCTCATCCGCCAGCGCGGCAATATAGAGGCCGAGAATCGCGAACTGAGGTCCGGACTTTCCGATGCAAACCAGCGGATTTCCCGGTTCCAGGCCCTCATCGCCGACAAGAACCGACGCATCGTGATCTGGGACGGTCTGGCCGAGCGTCCCGAGTTTCTCGGACAGCTTCCCGTCGAAACCGGCGCTCCTCAGGATGACCGCACTTTTCTCGCCTTCGGACGCTGGCTCAAGGCGCCGTCCGCCAGCCAGCTCGAGAAAGCGATTGAGACATTGCGCGCGCAGGCGCAAAGCTTCGATCTCGTACTCGAGACACAGCGCAACGAAGTTCTGGAAGCCCAAGGCCGCGTTTCCGGCGGACGGGCATTCGTGCGCTTCATCGCGCTCAACAATCTGAGGGCCGAACTTGCCGAGTTGAAACTGGAACGCGATCGCCTGCACGCATCGCTGTCGACGTTCCGCACGCTGCTCGACGCGATCGACCTGCCCGTCTGGCAACGGACCGCCGACGGCAAGCTCGAATGGGTCAATGAAGCCTATGCCGAAGCGGTCGAGACACAGAGCACGAGCCTCGCCGTCGCCGAAGGGCGCGAATTGCTTTCGACCGCGGCTCGCGAAAAAATCCGCGCCTTTTCAACCCTTGAAACGCCCTTCAGCGATAAGGTCTCGACGGTGGTCAAGGGCAATCGCACCTTCTTCGACGTCGTCGACGCCCGCAGCCCCGCCGGCTCGGCCGGCATCGCCATCGACGTCTCCGGCATCGAGGCTGTGCGCGAAGAGCTTGCTCGGACATTGAAGAGCCATGCCGAAACGCTCGATCATCTGGCAACGCCGGTGGCGATCTTCGACGGCAATCAGCGCCTGCAATTCTACAATCAGGCGTTTCAGCGGCTCTGGAACCTCGACATGGGCTTCCTGGAGCGCAAGCCCGACAATGGCGAGGTGCTCGACCGGCTGCGGGCCGGCGGCAAGCTCCCCGAGCAGCTCAACTGGAAACAATGGAAGGCCAATGCGCTGTCGGTCTATCAGGCGCTCGACACGCAATCCGACCTCTGGCACCTGCCGAACGGCCAGACGCTCCGCGTCTTCGCCACCGCACGGCCGCAAGGTGGCGCAACCTGGGTCTTCGAGAACCTGACCGAGAAGGTCGATCTTGAAACCCGTTACAACACCCTGCTCCAGGTCCAGGGCGAAACGATCGACCATCTCGCCGAAGGCGTCGCGGTGTTCGGGCCTGACGGCCGCATCCGTCTTTCCAACCCGGCTTTCCGGGCGATCTGGGGCATCAGTGAGGCGGAAGCCAAGCCCGGCACGCACATTCGTGCCGTCGAACAGGCGTGCCTTTCCTCCTACGACCAGCCGGATGGCTGGAAGCGGTTCGCCCATATCATCACCAGCTTCGACGACGAGCGGCCGTCGAGCCGCGGCATTCTGGAATTGCGGACCGGCCTGATCCTCGATTACGCCGTGATCCCCCTGCCGAACGCCCAGACGATGCTGACCTTCGTCAACATTACCGACAGCGTTAGGGTCGAACGCGCCCTGACCGAGAAGAACGAAGCGCTGCGCAAGGCCGACGCGCTGAAGAACGATTTCGTTCATCACGTCTCCTATGAATTGCGCTCGCCGCTCACGAACATCATCGGCTTCGCCGATCTCCTGAAGACGCCGGCATTCGGAGAGCTCAACGACCGTCAGGCGGAATATGTCGACCATATCGCGACGTCCTCGTCGCTGCTGCTGACGATCGTCAACGATATCCTCGATCTGGCCACCGTCGACGCCGGCATCGTCGAGCTTGACATGTCCGAGGTGAACCTCGTCGATTTCCTCGATGACGTCGCGCATCAGATGGCCGACAGGCTTGTCGAAAGCGGCGTCACCTTGCGGGTGGATGCACCTGACAACCTCGGCCGCATGGTCGCTGACCAACAGCGGCTGAAGCAGATCTTCATCAAGCTTCTGACCAACGCCGCCAACTTCGCGCCCGATGGCAGCACTATCGATCTCAAGTGCCGGCGTGAAGGCGCCGATTTCGTCTTCTCCGTCAGCGATTCCGGCCCTGGCATTCCACAGGATGTCTTGAACACCGTCTTCAACCGCTTCGAAAGCTACGGCCAGCACGGCGGCGCCGGTCTCGGACTGTCGATCGTCGAGAGCTTCGTCAGCCTGCATCACGGCACCGTTTCGATCCGCAGCAAGGAGGGCGAAGGCACCGAGGTCACCTGCCGCATTCCGTCATCCGAAATGCCGAAGATCATCGCGGCCGAATAATGAAGCATCTGCAACGGTTCCTGAAGGACGAAGCCGCCACCATCGAGCTGGGCGAAGACCTAGCGCTGGCGCTGAAGACCGGCGATTGCGTTGCCTTGTCAGGCGATCTCGGCGCGGGAAAATCGACCTTCGCGCGCGCCCTGCTCCGTGCGATCGCCGATGACGAAACGCTCGAAGTGCCGAGCCCCACCTTCACGCTCGTCCAAAACTACGACCTGCGTATCCCGGTCGCCCATTTTGACCTCTATCGTCTCGCCGACGCTTCGGAACTCGACGAACTCGGCTTCGACGAGGCCCTTTCCGAAGGAATCTGCCTCGTCGAATGGCCGGAAAAGGCGGACCAAGCGCTTCCTTCCGAACGCATCACGCTCACCTTCACGCACGAGGGTGAAGGGCGCCGGCTTGCGATTTCCGCGCCCGACACTGCCTTCGAGCGCATTTCCCGTTCGCTGGCGATCCGCAGTTTCCTCTCGCAAAACGGTTGTGCCACCGGCCGTCGTCGCCATTTGAGCGGTGACGCTTCGGTGAGGGCCTACGAGCGGATCCACGGCAATGCTGAGCCCACGAAGATTCTGATGGATGCGCCAAGGCATAAGCCCGGCCCCATTCTCCAGGATGGCAAGTATTACCAGCAGCTTGCGCATCTAGCTGAGGACGCCGTTCCGTTCGTCGCGATTTCCGAGCTGCTGCGCGGCCGCGGCTTCGCCGCGCCGGCGATTTATGCCCGTGATCTCGACAAAGGTATCTTGCTGATCGAGGATCTGGGCTCCGAGGGCATTATCGACGCGGAGGGGAGACCGGTTGCCGATCGCTATCTCGAAAGCGTGCGCGTGCTCGCCCGCCTTCATGGCAAGCCGCCGACACGAGAGATTGCCATTGGCGATGGCCTCATCCATCGCATTCCCGATTTCGACCGCACGGCCATCAAGATCGAGACGAGCCTGCTGATTGACTGGTACCTGCCATGGAAGCGCGGCGAAGCGGCCTCCGATAGGGAGCGTAAAGAGTACTTCGCCATCTGGGACCAACTCATCGACGTTCTCGCATCGGCCGAGAAGAACCTGCTGCTGCGCGATTTTCACTCGCCGAATATTCTCTGGCGCCTCGACCGGGAAGGGCTTGATCGCGTCGGCATCATCGATTTCCAGGATGCGATGATCGGTCCGACCGCCTATGATGTCGCGTCGCTCACGCAGGATGCGCGCGTTACCATAGACCAAAATCTGGCCGACCGGCTGATCAACGCTTATCTCGGCGATCGTAAGGCCTCCGGCCCATTCGACGAGGCAACCTTTCTTCGCGACTGGCATCTGATGTCGGCGCAACGCAACTGCAAGCTCGCCGGCATCTGGGTGCGACTGATGCAGCGTGATGGCAAACCGGGTTACATGAAACACATGCCACGTACCTTCGCTTATTTGAGCCGTGCGCTCGGCCATGAGGTGCTGACACCCTTGCGCGATTGGTGCATTAAGGCTGGAATCCTGGCTAGCGAATCAGCCAACTGACAGGAAATCATGCCCATCACCAATGCCATGGTGCTTGCGGCCGGACTGGGCACCCGCCTTCGGCCAATCACCGATACACTGCCGAAGCCGCTCGTCCGGATCGCCGGCAAGCCGATGATCGACTACGTGCTGGACATCCTGGCGGCCGCCGGCGTGACCAAGGCGGCGGTGAACGTTCATCACTTTGCCGACCAGATGGAAGCGCACCTCCGTCGCCGTGAGGCCCCGCATATCCTGATTTCCGATGAGCGCGATGCCCTGATGAATTCCGGTGGCGGGCTTGCCAAGGGATTGAAATTGCTGGACGACGGGCCGCTGATCGTCATGAATGCCGATCTCTTCTGGGTCGGCGAAGAGACCGGAAAGCCGAGCAACATCCAAAGGCTTGCTGGTTTTTTCGATCCGCAGAGGATGGACATGGCGCTCCTCTGCGTCCGCCTCGAAGACACGACCGGGCACAACGGCAAGAAGGATTTTTCGCTCGCTGAGGACGGCAGGCTCGCCCGCTACGCAGAAGGCATGGACAATCCCGTCGTCTATGCCGGCGCGATCGCAATGGAAGCGCGCCTCTTCGCCGATGCGCCGAGCGATGCCTTCAACCTCAACATCTATTTCGACCGCGCGATCACCAGGGGACGCCTCTTCGGGCTGATGCTCGACGGCCACTGGATGACCGTCGGCACACCGGAAGCAATTGATGAAGCCGAGGCGGTCGTAAAGCGCTTCCAGCCGGGAGGATAATGTGCCCGGCCACGCCTCGAACGTCTTCACGATCCCCGCCGGTCCGCCGTTCCTAAGGACATTGGCGCAAAAGCTCTGCGACGGCGGGCTGGTTCCGGATTTCAAGTACGATCCCGCGGATCCGCTGATGCTCGCCGGTGTGACGATCTTCGTCCCGACGCGACGCTCAGCGCGTGTGCTTCGCTCGGAGTTCGTCGATCTGCTCGGCGGACGCTCGGCTATCCTGCCGACGATCCGCGCGCTCGGCGAGACGGACGACGACAGCGGCTTTTTCGACGCCGAGGTACCGGCGATCCTCGATCTCGCCCCGCCTCTTTCCGGCACCGCGCGCCTGATAGAACTCGGCCGCCTCATTCTCGCCTGGCGCAACCAGCTGCCTCAGGCGGTTCTCGATATCCATGGCGAAAGTCCGCTGATTGCGCCGGCGAGTCCCGCCGATGCCATCTGGCTCGCGCGCAATCTTGCCGACCTGATCGACGCCGTGGAAACCGAGGAACTCGACTGGGAGGCGCTCGATGAACTCGACGCCGGTGAACATGCACTCTGGTGGCAGTTGACGCTCGCCTTCCTGAAAATCGCCCGCACCTATTGGCCGGAGCGGCTGGACGAGCTCAAGCAATCCTCGCCTTCCCGCCACCGCAACGCCATTCTGCGGGCCGAAACACAGCGCATCGCCGCCGGCAAGGTGAGCGGACCGATTATCATCGCCGGCTCGACCGGTTCGATCCCGGTGACCGCCACGCTGATCGCAGCCGTGAGCAGGCTGCCGAACGGCACCATCGTCCTGCCGGGCCTCGATCAGACGATGAGCGATACGGAATGGGAGCTGATCGTCGGCGATAGCGGCGTCACGGGAGATCCGGCAAGCCGCAGCCACCCGCAATACGGCTTCTACCGGCTGCTGAAACGCATGGGCATTGGGCGGCGTGACGTCATGACGCTGGAGCCGGCCGATGGCGCCCTCGACTATCGCAGCATGGTTCTCTCGCGCGCCCTGCTTCCGGCAAAGGCGACCGACAGCTGGATCCGCGCGCGTGAAGATTTCGATCAGGCAAAACTTCTCTCCGCCTTCGCGGACGTCGCGCTGATCGAGACGGCGAACGAACGGGAAGAGGCAACAGCCATCGCCATCGCGCTCCGTCTCGCGCTTGCCGACAGCGATGAAAGTCAGGCGGCGTTGATCACACCGGATCGCGGTCTTGCGCGGCGCGTCGGGGCGGAGCTTGCCCGCTTCGGCATCGAGGCCGACGATTCCGCCGGCACGCCGCTCGCCGCCACGGCCGTCGGCGCCATCGTCCGTTTGTTGCTGGAGGCGGCGTTGCGACCAGGCGATCCCGTGCCGCTCGTCGCTCTTCTCAAGCACCCACTCGCGCGCTTCGGCGAGACGACCGAGGATGTCCGGCGCGCCGCCGATGCGCTGGAACTTCTGGCGCTGCGCGGCGGTACCAGCAATGCCGACATTTCGGCGCTTGCTCCCCTCATCGAGCAGGCTCTCGAAAGGCGAAAGCACGATCGTCATTCGCCCCCGTGGCAGAGCCGTCTCAGCGAGGAGGACATAGCGGCCGCCCGTGTGCTTGCCGAACGCATTTCGTTGGCCGCCGAACCCTTGGCGAGCGCGTGCGTGCTTCGCGTCGATGGTCAGCCTCGGTCCAAGGTGCTCACCCTTGCCGATTGGGCGGAGCGGACGGGCCGCGCACTGGAAGCCGTCTGCGTCGACGAGCGCGGCAGCCTTGGCGATCTGTGGGCGACGGAAGCCGGCGAAGCGTTGGCAACGCTTCTCAAAAGCATCATCGAGACCGAAGGCCAGATGAACGCCGACGGGCCGCAATGGTGCGACATTGTCGAAGCGCTCGCGGCAAGCGAGGCGGTCAAGCCGCGATCGATGCGGCATCCCCGCGTCTTCATCTTCGGGGCGCTGGAATCGCGCTTGCAAAGCATGGATCTCGTGGTGCTCGGCGGCATGAACGAGGGCACCTGGCCGGGACAGACGTCAAACGACCCCTTCCTGTCTCGAACGATGAAATCCGGAATCGGCCTCGAGCCGCCGGAGCGGCGTATCGGCCAGCTCGCCCACGATTTCCAGATGGCCTGCGGCACGCGCCGGCTGATCCTTTCGCGCTCCATGCGCCAGGGTTCGGCCCCGACGGTCGCGTCACGGTGGTTGCAGCGTCTGCAGGCGCTCGGCGGCGAAGGACTGACGCGACTCATCAAGTCCAACGGTGCGGACTATCTGCACTGGGCGCGCATCCTCGATCAAGGCAAGACCCAGCCGCTCGCGACTCGCCCGGAACCGAGGCCGCCCGCCGAGCTGCAGCCGCGTAAATATTCCTTCAGTGAAGTCACCCGCCTTCGTCGCGATCCCTATGCCGTCTACGCGCGACGGATCCTGCGTCTGCAGCCGATCGACCCGTTCAATCGTGATCCGGGCGCTGCCGAGCGTGGAACGCTCTACCATCGAATCGTCGATCGCTTCGTCAAAGGCGGCTTCGATCCAGCCTCGCCCGAAGCCGAAACGGTGATGACGGGATTGCTCAACGAAGCTTTCGACGAGGAAGGTCTTCCGCCGCATATCGACACGATCTGGCGCCCGCGTTTTGCCGCCGTCGGGAAGGCATTTCTCAAATGGGAGCGCGACCGCCGGAAGGGCATCACGAAGTCTTTCACCGAGGTTCCGGCATCCATGGATATTGGCCTTGCGGATATCCGGCTGACCGGCATCGCCGATCGCCTCGATCGGCGCCCGGACGGCACCATCGATATCATCGACTACAAGACCGGCTCCAGCCCCTCGCCCAGGGAAGCGCGCAGTCTGCTCGATCCGCAGCTTTCGCTCGAAGCCGCCGCGCTCAAGGCCGGCGCCTTCGGCGCGACGGGACGCGCCGAACCGAATGCACTTCTCTACGTCCGCCTGAAACCCGGCAGCCGCTTCAGCGTCGACGCCGTCAACAACGACGGCGGAAAATCGAAGGAAACGAAATCCGCAGACCAACTGGCGGAAGAATCGCTTATCGAGCTGAGGAAGCTGCTCGCGGCGCTGATGAGCGGCAGGCACGGCTTCGCCTCCCGCCTGATCGTCCAGAAGGAGCGCGACTACGGAGGCGAATACGATCATCTGGCGCGGGTCGCCGAATGGGCGACCGCCGAAGGCGAGGATGATACCGATGAGGGATGATGCTTTCGGACCGCGGGAAACCACACCGAGGGCTTGGCTCGACTGGACGACGGAGCGGCAATCGCTTGCATCCGATCCGGCGCGCTCGGCCTGGGTTTCCGCCAATGCCGGATCGGGCAAGACGCATGTCCTCACCCAGCGCGTCATTCGCCTGCTGCTCGCCGGCTGCCGCCCTTCTGCAATTCTCTGCCTCACCTATACAAAGGCCGCAGCTTCGGAAATGTCGAACCGGGTCTTCGAGCGGCTGGCCGAATGGGCGACGCTTGACGACGCCACTCTTGAGAAGCGTATCGAAGCGATCGAAGGCGCCCGGCCCTCAGCCGTGAAAATCCAAGAGGCGCGGCGGTTGTTCGCCGCCGCCCTTGAGACGCCCGGCGGCCTGAAGATCCAGACGATCCACGCCTTCTGCGAAGCGCTGCTGCATCAGTTTCCGCTGGAAGCCAATGTCGCCGGGCATTTTTCCGTGCTCGACGACAGCGCCGCCGCCGTCCTGCTCGCGGATGCCCGGCGCGCGTTGCTGGCGGCCACTGCGGCCGACGACACCGAGCTTGCCGGCGCCTTCGCCACAGTTCTCGATCTCGCCGACGATACCGGTCTTGAACGGCTGTTGGCGACGATCGTCGCCAACCGCACGCCCATTCAAGCCTTTCTCGATCGCGCCGCGACGCGGGGCGGACCCGAGACCCATCTGCGCGCAGCGCTCGCGATTGCGCCGGGCGAGACCGCCGAAAGCGTGCTGGCGAAGGTCTGGCCGCTGGCTGGCCTGAACGGGGCGGGCCTTGAGCAATATCTCGATCTGGCGGAGCGCAAGGGCGGCGCCAAGCCTTCCGAGTTTGCGGAAGGATTGAAGACGGTCGCAATGCTCGCCGATCCCGAGGAACGCTACCGAAAACTGCTAGGGCTCTTCTTCAACGGCGGTGGCAAGCCGAGGGCCGACTCCACCTTTCTCAACGCGGCGATGCGGCGCGAAGCGCCTGACCTCGCGCCGCTAGTAGAACAGGCGCGCGATCATGTCGTGGCCTGCGTGGACCGCTTGAGCATCGTCAGGATGTACGAGGCGACCCGTGCCGCCTTGACCCTGGCCGGCAGGCTCAACCGCGATTATGAAGAAATCAAGAAGGCGCGCAGCCAGCTCGACTTCGAGGATCTGATCAACCGCACGGCAGCGCTCCTCTCCCGCGGCGATGTCGGCGCCTGGGTCCACTACAAGCTCGACCAGGGCATCGATCATATTCTCGTCGACGAGGCACAGGATACGAGCCCGGCCCAATGGACGATTATCCAGGCGCTTGCCGCCGATTTTTTCGCCGGCGAGACGGCGCGAGCGGACGAGCGGACGATTTTCGCCGTCGGCGACGAGAAACAGTCGATCTATTCGTTCCAGGGTGCGCGGCCCGAGCGTTTCTCCCGCGAGAGCATCGTGACGGAGCGGCGCGTACGCGCAGGCGGAAAATACTTCAGCCCGATCCGCCTGCAGCTTTCCTTCCGGTCGACGATCGACGTCCTGTCGGCGGTCGATGCGGTCTTTGCCAACAAGGCGAATGCCAAGGGGCTCAGCGCGAAGGAAGAGGCGATCGTCCATGCCTCGAACCGGATCGGCCATCCCGGCGCGGTCGACATATGGGACGTGATCGCGCCCGAACCGGTGCTCGCCGAAGAGGAGTGGACAGCCGCGTTTGACGCGACGCCCGAGCGCGCGCCGGCCAACATTCTGGCCCGACGCATTGCCGCCGTTCTCGAGGACTGGATCGGCAAGGAGACCGTCATCGAGAAGGGCGTTCGCCGACCAATGCGGCCGGGCGACGTCATCGTCCTCGTTCGCAAGCGCGACGCTTTCGTCAATGCGTTGACGCGAGCCCTGAAGCGCAGAAACAACATCCCGGTCGCGGGTGCCGACCGCCTGGTGCTGACCAGCCACATTGCGATTCAGGATCTGATGGCGCTCGGCCGCTTTGCGCTGCTGCCGGAGGACGACCTTTCATTTGCCGCGCTCTTGAAAAGTCCGCTCATCAATCTCGATGAGGATGATCTTTTCGAGCTTGCGGCGGGAAGGGCGGAAACCGAGAGCCTCTGGCAACGCCTGCAGAGCCTCGCCGTCGACGAGACGAGTCGATATCACCCGATCGCGCGCATGCTCTCGCAATATTCCGATCTCGCCCGCCATATGCTGCCGCACGATTTCTACGCCCGCATTCTGGGGGTTCTGGGCGGCAGGGCGGCTTTCCTTGCCCGGCTGGGCAGCGAGGTCAGCGACATTCTCGATGAATTCCTCACCTTTGCGCTCGATCACGAAAGAGCCGGCTTGCCTGGCCTGCAGGCCTTCATCTCGACCCTCGAGATCGAAGCGCCGACGGTTAAGCGCGAGCAAGACAAGGAGCGGGACGAAGTGCGCGTCATGACCGTGCACGCGGCAAAGGGCCTGGAGGCGCCGGTCGTCTTCCTCGTCGACGGCGGCGGCAAGGCCTTCAACAACCAGCATGTTCCCGATCTGCGGCTTTTCGAAAAGCAGCGGCCTGACGGTTCCATCATCACCGTGCCTGTCTGGCGGGCGCCCGGCTCCGGATCGAATTCGCTGCTCAACGCCGACAATGCGCGCCTGAAGGCGCTGGCGGAGGAGGAGTACCGGCGCCTGCTCTATGTCGGCATGACCCGCGCCGCAGACCGGCTCGTCATTTGCGGGTATCGCGGGCAGAGGGAGAACACCGACACCTGGCATGCCATGGTCCAGGGGACGCTTACGCAGGACACCAAGGGACGTGCCACGCCGATGGTATTCCGCGCGGGCGGCGAAGGATGGACGGGGCACGCGTGGCGTGAGGCATACCCCCATTTCGACGCCCCTGTCGCAGATAATGTGCAAGCCGAGGGCGAGCGTACGGCGCGCGGCGTGCCCGCAGCGCTTTTTGTTCCCTTGCCGCCGCCACGTCGGCTGCCGCGGCCGCTCACCCCTTCCGGCACCGGCATCGTCATCGACGATCCGGACAATGAATCGATCGTCGGATCGGCGCTCTTCGCGGAAAAGGCGGCACCCAATCGCTCGCTGCTGCGCGGCGCGATCCTTCATCGACTGCTGCAGGTTCTCCCGTCGATCGATCCCGCTGAACGCCGGGCGGCGGCGAACCGCTATCTGCTGCGGTCCGTCCCACGCTGGCCCGAGCCGCAGCGCCGGGCGCTTGCCGATGCCGTCATGAAGGTGCTGGATCATCCCGACCTCACGACGCTCTTTGCCGCGCACAGCCGACCGGAAGTCTCCGTGATGGGAACGCTTACGCTCGGCGGACGTGAGTTCGCGGTGTCGGGTCGTGTCGACCGACTGGCAGTTTCCGGAGACACGGTGACGATTGCGGACTTCAAGACGAATCGCGAGGTACCGATGTCGCTCGCGGAGGTGCCGCCTGTCTACAGAACGCAACTTGCCATCTACCGGGAACTGCTCAAGCCGCTCTATCCGGGGCGACGGTTCCGTTGCGCGCTGATTTTCAGCGAGGGACCGGCAATCCAGGTGCTTCCCGACGCGATGCTGGACAGGAGCCTTGAAGAGCTCGCGACAAAGTGAGATACACGATATTGAAAATCCGGTGGCGACGCCTCACATGAGGCACAACATCTGGACATACCGCGCCGGTACAAACCGACAGGCGCGGTAGCATTTTGAAGTACCGCACGATCAAAGTCGTACGGTCGCCATTTCCGAAAGCAAGGAGCAGCAGATGGCCACTGTGAAAGTCGATACCTCCAATTTTCAGCAGGAAGTCCTGAACTCGGCCGAGCCGGTCGTCGTCGATTTCTGGGCGGAATGGTGCGGCCCGTGCAAGATGATCGCGCCGAGCCTTGAGGAAATCGCAACCGAGCTCGCCGGCAAGGTCAAGGTTGCCAAGCTCAACATCGACGAAAACCCCGAGCTTGCCGCTCAATACGGCGTACGCTCGATCCCGACACTCGCCATGTTCAAGGCCGGCGAAGTGGCGGACATCAAGGTTGGCGCCGCTCCGAAGACCGCGTTGACTTCCTGGATTTCGACTGCGGTGGCCTGAACGGCACAAGTCCCGAGAAACATTGAAAAGCCCGGCTCGCCGGGCTTTTTTCTTGCCGTCGACGTGGAACGCTGGAGCGCACCCGTCAACCACTGCCTATCGCGGCGGCGTACCGTTTTCAGCGAGTACGTCGCCGACGAGATAAAGCGATCCACCGATCAGGATGCGCGGCGGAACCGGATCCTCGTCGACGAGCTCGGCGATGATCCCGAGCGCTTCCGCAACGGACGAGGTCGCGGTGGTCTCGAAGCCGACGAGGCCGGCATCCTCGGCCAAGGCCACCGGGTCCAGGCCGGCATCGGACCCGTGGATCGGCACCGTGAAGACCTGCTCCGCAAGATCGAGAAAGGCCTTGAAGTAGCCGACCGGATCCTTGGTGTTGATCATGCCAATGATCAGAAAGAGGGGCCGGGGCTCGCGCTCCTCGAAACTCGCCATCGCCTCCGCGATGACTTGACCTGCGCCCGGGTTATGTCCGCCGTCGATCCAGATCTCGGCACCAGGCGGACCGTGA
The DNA here is from genome assembly GCF_020193575.1 of Ensifer sp. IC4062. Lineage (GTDB taxonomy): Bacteria > Pseudomonadota > Alphaproteobacteria > Rhizobiales > Rhizobiaceae > Sinorhizobium. The sequence continues at coordinate 51,875 of NZ_JADYVD010000026.1, read as the reverse complement.
TGCGAAAGCTTGCCACCGGCAAGGCGCTGCAGACGCCCGGGCCACTCGACGCCGGCCAAACCCTTTTCGATCGCCGCCTCCGGCACATCGAAGCCGGCGGCTCTGACGGCGCGGATCGCCGCGGCGGCGTTGGCGTATTGGTGTCGACCGGGCAGCCGCGGCAGCGGCAGGTCCGCCAATCCGCGTTCGTCCTGGAATACGAGCCGGCCGAACTCCTCATGCGCCATGTAATCCTGCCCGTAGACGTACATCGGGCAACCAAGGCGCTCGGCAGTGGAGACCAGCACATCGCGCACGCCGTCTTCTTCCTGATGGCCGATCACCACCGGGCAGCCGCGCTTCATGATCCCGGCCTTTTCGGCGGCGATCAATTCCACCCGATCGCCGAGATAGGACTGGTGATCAAGCGAAATCGGCATGATAACCGAAACCGCTGGCCGGGCGATCACGTTCGTCGCGTCGAACCGGCCGCCAAGACCGACCTCGATGATGGCGACGTCAGCAGGATGCTCGGCAAAGAGCAGGAAAGTGACCGCAGTCAGGATTTCGAACACGGTGATGTTTTCGCCGGCATTGGCTTCCGCCACTCGCCGCACCGCGTCGGCAAGCACCCGATCGCCAACCAGTGCGCCCTTGCCACCCTTCACACCCAGCCGATAGCGTTCGTGCCAGTTCACGAGATGCGGCGACGTGTGGACGTGGACACTCAAACCCGCGGCCTCGAGGATCGCCCGGGCAAAGGCGGTGACGGAACCTTTGCCGTTGGTGCCAGCGACATGGATGACCGGCGGCAACCGCTCCTGCGGGTTTCCGAGTGCCGCCAAAAGCCGGGTAATCCTGTCGAGCGACAGGTCGTACCCCTTAGGATGCAGGGCGAGAAGCTTCTCGATCTCCTGCGCCGCTTCGCTGACCTGGGTCGCCGTCATGTCAATCGCCTCGAAAAGTCGTCCGCCGGAACGCACCACTGAAGAGTGTGAAGCGGTTCCGGCCTGGATGCCACACCAAGTCCGCCGAAACCAAGCAGCCGCGAGGTTTAGGCCCGTGCCGCGACCGGCACGACTGCCGCTTGCGATCCAGCCTCGCGCTTGGCAGCTTCAACCGGCTTCTTCATCAGGATCTTCAGCACACGGGCAAGCGTCGCCGGGATGTCATGCCGCTTGACCACCATGTCGACCATGCCGTGCTCCAGCAGGTATTCGGACGTCTGGAAGCCTTCCGGCAGCTTCTCGCGCAGGGTCTGTTCGATCACCCGCTTTCCGGCGAAGCCGATCTCTGCTCCGGGCTCGGCCATGTGAATGTCGCCCAGCATCGCGTAGGACGCCGTCACGCCACCCGTCGTCGGATTGGTCAAGACAACGACGTAGGGAAGCCCTGCTTCCTTGAGCATGTTCACTGCCACGGTCGTGCGCGGAAGCTGCATCAGCGACAGGATGCCTTCCTGCATGCGGGCGCCACCGGAGGCAGGAAAGATGACGAGCGGGCATTTTTCGGCAATGGCCCTCTCGAAGGCCTTCACGATCGCCTCGCCGGCGGCCATGCCCAGCGAGCCGCCGATGAAGTTGAACTCGTGGACGACCGCAACGAGTTTGACGCCCTGAACGAGGCCAAGACCTGCGACGATCGTATCCTCAAGCTCGGTCTTCGCACGGCTGTCGCGCAGGCGATCGGTGTATTTCTTCGAATCGCGGAACTTGAGCGGGTCCTGCGCCACCTTCGGCTGCGGCAGCGCTTCATAGATCCCGCCGTCGAAGAGATCTTTGAGTCGAGCCTTCGCCGGCATCTTCATATGGTATCCCGACTGCGGAATGACCCACTTGTTCTCTTCGAGATCGCGATGAAACACCATCTCGCCGGTTTCAGGGCACTTGATCCAGAGATTTTCCGGAACTTCCCTGCGGCCCAGCATCGAATTGATCTTCGGCCGAACGTAGTTTGTGATCCAGTTCACTTATAAACTCCTGAAGATTTCCTTCGGGTTGTGAGCGTTAATCTGGGCGATTATTCGGCTGCAGCGAGCCTTGCCGCCCGCACACCAGCCGAGAGGCCCTTGACCAGCGCTTCGACACCCGGCACCGTCGCATCGGTCGCACGTCCCTCTTCCGTGAGGCTGGAGGCGATCTGATTGACGATCGCGGTGCCGACGACGACTCCATCGGCTGATGCCCCGATCGCCCGCGCATGTTCGGCCGTCTTGACGCCGAAGCCGACGCAGACGGGCAGCTCGGTGTGCGATTTGATCCGCTGAACGGCGCCCGCAATCAGCGACGGATCCGGCAGGGCCGAACCGGTGATGCCGGTCATCGAGACGTAATATACGAAGCCCGACGTGTTTTCGAGCACCTTTGGCAAACGGCGGTCATCGGTCGTCGGCGTTGCCAGACGAATGAAGTTGATATCCCTCTTCAGCGCGGGAATGCAGAGCTCGTCGTCCATTTCCGGAGGCAGGTCGACGACGATCAGGCCATCGATCCCCGCTTCCAGTGCGTCGGTCAAGAACCGATCGACGCCATAGATGTAGATCGGATTGTAGTAGCCCATCAGCACGATGGGCGTGTGCTGGTCTTCTCCACGGAAGAGGCGTGCAAGCTCAAGCGTCTTGGCAAGTGTCTGGCCGCCCTTCAGCGAGCGCTGCCCCGCGAGCTGGATCGCGGGTCCGTCGGCCATCGGATCGGAAAAGGGCATGCCAAGCTCGATCACATCGGCGCCTGCCTTCGGCAGGGCCTTCATGATCGCGAGAGAGGTATCGAAATCCGGGTCGCCGCCCATGAAATAGGTGACGAGGACCGGACGACCCTCCGCCGCCACATCGGCAAACCTCTTCTCCATGCGTGCGGTCATGATCGTTATTGCCCCATACCCAGAATTTTGCCGACCGTGAAAATGTCCTTGTCGCCGCGACCGGAGAGATTCATCAGGATGATCTCATCCTTGCCCATCTTCGGCGCCCGCTTGATGACCTCGGCCAACGCATGCGACGGTTCGAGGGCAGGAATGATGCCTTCGAGCCGCGTCAGCGTCTGAAAGGCTTCGAGCGCCTCATGGTCCATGATCGGAACGTATTCGACGCGGCCGATATCGTTCAGCCACGCATGCTCCGGTCCGATGCCCGGATAGTCGAGACCGGCCGAGATGGAGTGCCCTTCCTTGATCTGGCCGTCGCCGTCCTGAAGCAGATAGGTGCGGTTGCCGTGCAGGACGCCCGGGGAACCGGCGGTGATCGAGGCGCAATGCTCGTCGCCGTCGAGGCCCTTGCCGCCGGCCTCGACGCCGACAATCTTGACGCCTTCATCGTCGAGGAACGGATGGAAGATGCCGATTGCGTTAGAGCCGCCGCCGACCGCCGCGATGACGAGATCGGGAAGTCGGCCCTCCGCCGCGAGAATCTGCTCCTTGGCCTCCTGGCCGATGACCGACTGGAAGTCGCGCACCATTTCCGGATAGGGATGTGGGCCGGCGGCGGTGCCAATCAGGTAATAGGTGCTGTCGACGTTCGTCACCCAGTCGCGCAGCGCCTCGTTCATCGCATCCTTGAGCGTGCCGTGACCGGCTGTTACTGGCTTCACCTCGGCCCCGAGAAGCTTCATGCGAAATACGTTCGGCGCCTGACGCTCGACATCGGTCGCGCCCATATAGACGACGCACGGCAGGCCGAAGCGGGCAGCAACGGTGGCGGAAGCGACGCCATGCTGACCCGCGCCGGTTTCAGCGATGATGCGCGTCTTGCCCATTCGTTTGGCGAGCAGGATCTGGCCGATGCAGTTGTTGATCTTGTGCGAGCCGGTGTGGTTCAGTTCCTCGCGCTTGAAATAGATCTTTGCGCCACCGAGTTCGGCCGTCAGGCGCTCGGCGAAATAGAGCGGGCTCGGGCGGCCGATGTAATGCGCCCCAAGCTTTTCCAGGTCGGCCTTGAAGGTCGGATCCGACTTTGCCTTGTTCCATTCATCCTGAAGGTCGAGTATCAGCGGCATCAACGTTTCGGCAACGAAACGGCCACCAAAGATACCGAAGCGGCCTTCCTCGTCGGGTCCAGCTCTGAAGGAGTTCAGTTTAGGCGCCTCGTTCACGTCTTGCTCCTTGCTCGTGCGCGCTCGTCGTCCGCCCGGCGAACGGCATCGAAAAATGCTTCCATGAGCCTCAGATCCTTGATGCCCGGCGCGCTCTCGACACCGGAGGATGTGTCGATGGCCCACGTGCCGGTCAGCGCAAGCGCCTCGCCGATGTTGCTTGCGTTCAAACCACCGGAAAGCATGTAATCGACGCTGCCGTCAAGCGCGTCGAGCAGCCGCCAGTCGAACGAAACGCCGTTGCCGCCCGGCAGGTCGGAACCCGCCGGCGGCTTGGCGTCGAAAAGGAAACGATCGGCAATGCCGACATAGGGTTCTATCCGATCGAGGTCGGACGCCTCGCGGATCGACAGGGCTTTCATAACAGGAAGCCCGTAGACCGCCTTGATCGTCAGCACGCGGTCCGGGCTTTCCGAACCGTGAAGTTGCAGCATATCTGGCTTCAGAGCCGAAACGATCTCGTCGAGGTCATCATTGTCGGCGTCGACCGTGACGGCCACGATCTTCGCCCGCCCGCGAATGGCCTCGGCCAGACGGCCCGCGTCGTCCGGTTCGATATTGCGCGGGCTTTTCCGAAAGAAGATGAAGCCGGTATGCGATGCGCCAAGTGCCACAGCACGCTCGACAGCCTCGTGGGTCTTCAACCCGCATATCTTCACGTCAGTTTTCATGGGAAGCGACCTTGCACGAAATGTTGCCCGAGTCGAGCCAAAACGTTGCGTCGCCTTTACCGCGGCCGGCGCAACGTTGCGGGACGGCCAGCTTCTCACCATATGCATTATACCACAACGGAGAAGGAACCATGCGTCTACTGATCGCCCTCATTCTGCCCTGGCTGCAGTTCTTCACGATCGGTCGGCCCTTTGCGGGCATCGTCTGCCTCGTTCTGCAGCTTACACTGATCGGCTGGATTCCGGCGGCGATCTGGTCGGTCTACGCGCTCAGCCAGTACAAGACGGACCAAAAGATCAAGGCGGCGCTCGAGACCCGTCGCGCATGACTCTTCGAAACAGCGGGCGGAAAGCGGTGACCCCGCTTTTCTGGAACTGATCTAACCGAAATCTATCGCGTGCAGCATGGTGCCGTTGCGCTTCAGCCAATGCTTGGCGTCGCGGGTGTCGGGGCACAATTTTTCGCAAAGCGCCCAGAAGTCCGGTCCGTGGTTCATCTCCTGAAGATGGGCGACCTCATGCGCCGCGAGATAGGCGATGACTTTTGGCGGCGCCATTGCGATCCGCCAGGAAAAGCTCAGGTCACCATCGACGGAGCAGGAGCCCCAACGGCTACGCGTGTCCTTGAGCGTCAAGGATCGTGCCCGGCGCCCTATCCTGCCCGTATAGACCGCCACGAGCCGTTCGAGATCGTTGCGCGCTTCCTTCTTCAAAAAATCGGCAACCCGACGGCGCAGATGTTCTTCGCCGCCGCTCACCCGCAAGACAGTCTCGTCGCCGAGCACTATGGCCTCGGTCAGACCGCGGATTCTGCCCGTTCGCTCGATCCGGTGGGCAACGCCGCGGATCAGAATCGAGCCCCCTTCGGCAAGTTCGCTCTCACCGGAAAACCGCGCAAGCTTGGTCATCAGCCAGCCCTGATGACGGTTCAGGAAGGACTGAACTTCGCGCTCCGGCAGGCCTTCGGGGACGGTCAGCTTCAGTGCGCGGCCGCCCGGCTCGATGCGAAGCGTCATGCGTGTGGCGCGGGCATTCTGGCGGATGGTCAGCGGCAGGAGCTTGCCGGCGACCTCGATGTCGCGCGTAACGTCGGCAGGGGTTCCATTGAGGCGGCGCCGCTTGAGAGAAGAAAACATGGCGCCTTTCTATCCGATTCGCGGATCATTCGCAGCACGGGCTCAGATATCCGGCGTTTCACATGAAACGCCGGATAGGTGTTTTCGCTTCAGCTCGTCTCACCGGTGGACGGCGAAGGACCGCCGTTCTTGCGCTCGCGCATGAAGCGGTCGAACTCTTCCTGGTCCTTGGCGCGGCGGAGTTCGCGCACATAGGCGTCGAATTCCTCGCGCATTTGGTCCAGTTTGCGGCGCTCTTCATCGAGGCGGGCAAGCTCCGCTTCGCGCCAGTCGTCAAACGCGACGTTGCCGGTGCGATGATGCGCCCAGTGCTGACGGTGGTTGCGCCGGAAGCCGGCGCACATGCGATCCACACTGCCGTTGGCGTCCTTCTTGAACGCCCTCAGCTTTTCACCGAAGAGGATATAGGCGAGCATTGCCAGCCCAAGCGGCCAGAACACAACGAAGCCGAGCACCATCAATGCAATGGTCGCGGGCGTCCAGTCCGGACGGATCAATGCAGATTGGTTCATCTTCACGATTCCTCGCATTCAGCGGGCCGCGACAATCGCGACCCGATAAAAACGATGTGGGAAAGGCCCGCCGCCTCTGCAAGACTTTCGGTGTCGGAATCGGTCAAGATCTTGACTCTGCACGGGCAAAACGACTGCCTTCAATTGCCGAAAGCGGAGCCTTTCCTGTCAGGCCGACTTTCCGCCCTTAATGAGTTGCTTGAACGGCGCGGCGCGACGCGAGTGCTCGCGCTGGAAAGCGATGATGCGCGGCGCGATCTCGCGACGGAAACGCGATCCATTGAAGACGCCGTAGTGGCCAACATCCGGCTGCATGTAATGCTGACGCATATGTTCCGGGATGCTGGTGCAGATCGTCTGCGCGGCCTTCGTCTGGCCGACACCGGAAATGTCGTCGTTTTCGCCCTCGACGGTCAGGAGCGCCACCTTGCGGATCGCCGACGGGTCAACGCGCCGCCCCCGGTGCGTCATCTCGCCCTTCGGCAAGGCATGCTGCATGAACACGACCTGCACGGTCTGGAGGTAGAATTCCGCCGTCAGGTCCATGACCGCCAGGTATTCGTCATAGAAATCGCGGTGCTTGTCGGCGGCGTCACCGTCGTTCTTGACGAGGTGCGCGAAGAATTCCTTGTGCGCGATCAGGTGCCGATCGAGATTCATGGACATGAAGCCGGAGAGCTGCAGGAAGCCCGGATAGACCATGCGCATAAAACCCGGCTGCGGCCACGGCACGGGCATGATGACGTTGTCGCGGAACCATTCGATCGACCGCTCCTTCGCCAGCTGATTGACCGCGGTCGGATTGATGCGGGTGTCTATCGGCCCGCCCATCAGGGTCATCGACGCCGGTGCGAGCGGATCTTCCGCCGCTTCCATCAGCGAGACTGCAGCCAAGACCGGCACCGCCGGCTGACAGACACCGATCACATGGATATCGGGTCCGAGGAAGTGCAGCATCTGAACGACATAGTCGATATAGTCGTCGAGATCGAAGGTGCCTTCGGCGAGAGGCACCATCCGCGCGTCGATCCAATCTGTGATGTAGACGTCGGCATGCGGCAGCAGCGCTTCGACGGTACCGCGCAGCAGCGTGGCGTAGTGCCCCGACATGGGCGCAACCATCAGAATCTTGTGATCCGGCGCTCTTCCCTTGGGAAGGGAGCGCTCGAAGTGGATGAGATTGCAGAAAGGCGCCCGCCAGACGATCTTCTCGTGCACGGGCACCGGTTGCCCGTCGACGATGGTTTCGGGAAGGCCGAATTCCGGTTTGCCATAGCGCCGTGTAGCGCGCTCAAAAACCTCCAATCCCGCAGCAGTCGCACGGCCGAAATAGGTGTGCGAGACCGGATTCATCGGATTGTTAAAGGCGAGGCGCAGGGCATCCGCGGCCGTGCGCCACGGTGCCATCATGGCATGGTTCAATTCGTAAAGCTGGTAGAACATGGGACGCGTACCCTTGTTTCAATCAATGACAACGCCGCTCCCAGTCGGACGCAAGCTTGCGATTGTTTGTCTTGGTGTCCGCAATCGCTGGCAGACTACCATGTTTCTTGTGCAGTGCAACAATTATGCCCTTTCCGCCCCGCTGCAAGATCTCTCCGGAAAATGTTACTGGATTCCCAACGCTGCACCGGCTCGCTTGCCTAAGGCTGTAGGAAAGCCGGGCAAGGCAAGTCCTTAGCCGGAAAGTCTGTAAAAGCGGGCCGCCGTGCCCGAAAAAACATTCTCGCGCTCAGAGGGTGTGAGGTGCGCCGTTAGTTCCTGTGCCGCAGCGAACCATGCGCCATACTCCGCGTCGAGCAGCACTACCGGCCAGTCGCTGCCGAACATCACTCGATCAGTTCCAAAGACATCGAGGATGTGCGCGGCATAGGGCCTGAGCCTCTCGACCGACCAGCCGCCGCCCGCCTCGGTTACAAGCCCGGAGAGCTTGACGTGGACGTTCGGGCGACGGGCGAGCGCCGCCATGTCTGACTGCCACGGCTCCAGTTTTCCCGCGGCGATAAAGGGCTTGGCGCAATGGTCAACAACGATCGCAAGATCCGGCACCTCATCAGCAAGGGCCGCGATGATCGGCAAATGCCGCGGCTGGATCAGGGCGTCAAACCGCATATCCAGTCCGGGCAGCGCCTGCAGCGTGGCAATCGCCTGCGGCTGCAGGATCCAAGCGGTTTCCAAAATGGATTGCAGCATCGGGCGGATGCCCTTGAGCTTCGGGCTGGCCTTCAGACGCCTGATTTCTGAAACGGCATCGGCCGCCAAAATGTTGACCCAGCCGACCACGGCGGCGACCGTATCCTCCCGCTCGGCGAGCGAAAGCAGAAATTCGGTTTCCTTCACATTCGGCGCGGCCTGAACGAGAACCGTTCGCAAAATTCCTGCCGCTGCGAGGTTAGGCTTCAGGTCTTCCGGCCCGAAATCGCGATAGATCGGCGCCAGATCCGGTCCCGGCCAGTTGTTATGGCCAAGGCCGAGCGTCCAATAATGCTGGTGAGCATCGATCAACGTCATGCGACACCCACTGCGATCACGGCCTTGACGAGGCCGGCCTTGTCGTGCGCCCAACGCGGCAGATCGTCGACCGCCTCAGCGAGTGTCGTGCGATGGGTGATCAACGCGTCGACCGGGGCCAGGCCGTCACGGATCGACGTGACGACATGATCGAAATCAGTCCGTGTAGCATTGCGGCTGGCGACCAAAGTCATCTCCCGCTTGTGGAATTCCGGATCGGAGAAGCGGATGTCGTCCTTGACGACGCCGACGAAGACCAGCGTTCCGCCATGGGCGACATGGGCGAACGACCGCTCCATCGACGCGCCATTGCCGGTAGCATCGAAAACGACATCGAAGCCATCGCCATCCGTCGCCTGCGCGATTGCACGTTCCGTGTCGCCATCGGCAACAATGCCGTGCGAAAGGCCGAGCCTGTCGGCAGCAAAGGCCAGTCGTTCCACGCTCGTGTCGAGAAGGGTCACGCTGTGTCCGGCAATGCGCGAGAAGAGCGCCGCTCCCAGGCCGATCGGTCCGGCGCCGATGACCAGCGAACGGGCGCCCGGCGCTGCCCTCGACCGGCGGACCGCATGAGCGCCGATCGCCAGGAACTCGACCGCAGCGGCGGCTTCGGGCGACAGATCCTGAGCCGGGTAGAGATTTCTCTCTGGCATGGTGATCTCTTCGCAGAAAGCCCCGTCGGTGTGCACGCCGAGGACGCTGATCGCCGTGCAGCAATTCGGCTTTCCGCTTCGACAGGCGACACAGCTCCCGCAGGACAGATAGGGATTGACTACCACCAGCATCCCGGGTGCGAGGGACGTTTCAGGGCCCGCTTCAATCACCCTCGCCGAGATTTCGTGCCCCATCACGCGGGGATATTGCAGGAAGGGATGCTTGCCTTCGAAGATGTGGTAGTCGGTGCCGCAGATCCCGACATGGCTGACGGCGAGCCGCACCCACCCGGCCGCTGGAGCCGCGGGCCGGCTGCGTTCGACGATCTCGAGGCGACCGGGCTCCGGGCAAAGGATGGCCTTCATGCCGTCAACCCCCGTCATCGCTCGCCCCGCCGACGGAGCTGGTCGAAGTAGACGATGACGATGATCAGCAGCCCGGTGATGATGCGCTGCCAGAAGGAATTGACGTTCATGAGATTGGCGCCGTTGTTGATCGTTGCCAGGATGAAAGCGCCGAGCAGCGGCCCGTGGACCGAGCCGACCGCACCGAAAAGGCTCGTGCCGCCGATCACCGACGAGGCGATCGCCTGCAGCTCCCAGCCCTCTGCCTGTGTGGCGTTGCCAATGCCGATGCGCGAGGCGAGCAGCAGACCGACAAAGGCGGCGCAGGTCGATGACAGGATATAGGCGAGATAAATCGTGCGGTTGACGTTGACGCCGGAAAGGCGCGCCGCCTCGCTGTTAGAGCCGACGGCAAAGAGATAGCGGCCGAAACGGCTCAAGTGCAGGAAGACATAGGCCGGCACGGCAACGACGATCACCATCCAGAACAGGCTCGGCACACCGAGGAAATCGGCCCGCGAGAAATTGGTGAAGGCCTCGTTGGTGATCGAGATGGTCGAGCCGTTGGTGATGAGCAGGCCGATGCCGCGCAGCGAAGTCAGCGTTGCCAGCGTGATGATAAAGGGCGGCAGCCCCATGCGGACGATGCCGAAGGCATGGAAAGCGCCGATCAGGACGCCGATAGCCAGGGTCGCGATCAGGGCAAGCCACAGCGGAACGCCGGCGGCAAGCAGCCATGCGACAATGACGCTGGTGAAGCCGACCACTGCACCAACCGAGAGGTCGATGCCGGCGGTGATGATCACGAAGGTCTGGCCGACCGCAAGAATCGCCGTCATCGCGCCCTGGCGTAAGAGGTTGCTGATGTTGTTCGGCGTCCAGAAGCTGTTGGTCGCGAAGCCGAGAAGTAGCCAGAGGAAGAGCAGAAGCCCGAGCAGCGTCAGGCCGAACAGGATGCTGATCCCTTTCCTCGGCGTCGGCCCCGTGCTGCTTTCAACCGTTTCCACACTCATGTCGTTCCTCCCTGCAGTCCCTTATGCCTTGTTTCTCGCGGTCACGCGCCGATCGCCTGCGCCAGCACCTCTTCATGGCTGGCCGTGTGATAGCCGTGGCTACCCACAAGCCGCCCCTGCCGAAAGACATGCAGCCGGTCCGACAGTTCGTAGACCTCCGGCAAGTAGGACGAAATCAGGATGATGCCCGCCCCCTTCTCCAAGAGCCGCGCGAAAAGCCGATAGATCTCGGCCTTGGTTCCGACATCGACGCCGACGGTCGGCTCATCGAAGATGAAGAGCTTCGCCCCGTGACTGAGCCACTTTCCTATGACGATCTTCTGCTGGTTGCCGCCGGACATGGCGGACGCCAGCACCCGACGCGACGGCGTCTTGATCTTCAGATCCCTAATCTGACGGTCGGCGTTCGCCGCCTCCTCGGCACGGTTAATCGTCAAACCGCGTGTCAGCTTGCGGAAAACCGGCAGGTTGATGTTGAGGCCGATCGGCAGATTGAGACAGAGCCCCTGATCGCGGCGACTCTCCGGCGCCAGTGCAATCCCGAGTTCCATCGCCTTCCGCTCGCTGTCGATTTCGACCTTCCTGCCCTGCCAGAAGACCTCTCCGGCGCTAAGCCGATGGCGACCATAAAGGCCGAGTGCAAATTCGCTGCGGCCGGCGCCGATCAGGCCGTAAAGGCCGACGATTTCGCCAGCCCTGACCGTCAGCGACACATCGGCAAAGCCTGGGCCGGTCAGCCCGCGTGTTTCAACGAGCGTCTCGCCCGCGGTAAAATGTTCCTTGTGATAGATCTGTTCGATCGTGCGATTGATCATCAGCGCAATCAGCTCGGCCTCGTTCGTCTCGCCAATCGCCCGCGTGCCGACATGGGTGCCGTCGCGCAGGACGGAGACCCGGTCCGCAAGCTCGAACACCTCCTCGAGACGGTGGCTGATATAGACAATCGTGACGCCTTCGCTCTGCAGCCGACGAATGAGGCGGAACAGTTGCTCGGATTCCTGTCGCGTAAGATAGGCCGTCGGCTCGTCGAAGATCAGGAACTGGGTGCCGCGCATCGCCGCCCGCGCCGTGGCGACCAGTTGCTGCTGGCCGATCGTCAGACTACCGAGCACCGCGCCTGCGGGAAGATTGAAGCCGAGATCATCGAGCACCCCTTGGGCCGCATCGGTCATCGCGCGCTTGCGCATCAGGCCGCGCCTGTTCATCTCGTCACCGAGGAACATGTTGGCTGCGACGCTTAAGTGCGGGCAGAGCACGACTTCCTGATGGACGGCATTGATGCCGCGCGAAATCGCCTCGTTGGGGGTCGCGAGTTGCACCGGCTCGCCGCACCAGAGGACATCGCCCGAGGTCCGGGCTATCACCCCTGTCAGCAGTTTGATCAGTGTCGACTTGCCGGCACCGTTTTCACCGACGATTGCATGCACCTCGCCCGAAAGGAATGTCATGGTCGCGGGCTTCAGCGCTTCCACCGCGCCGTAGTTCTTCCGCAGACTGTACAATTCGAGGATTGGCTCACCCTTGGGAACCGGGTGGCCGGCGGGCGTTCTCTGCTCGTGCCGGTGGCCGACCTCTTGAAGTCCAATCATGAATGCCTCCTCCTCGGCAGCGCCTTCCGTCAAAGTCGACCCGACGCTGCAACAGCTATCCGCGCATAACCCCGAAAATCGCTCCCCGGGGTTATGCGCCAACCCGGAGGGCGACGGCGCCCCTCGTATCGGCCGTCGCCATGTCATGCCCCCGGGTCTAGTTTACCTTCGGGTTCAAAAGTGCATCGATTTTCGGGTCGGCCATGTTCGCCTTGGTGACGAGGTTCGCGCCTGTATCGACATTCGCTTCGACCTTCTCGCCCTTCGAGACCGCAAGTGCCGTCTTCACGCCATCATAGCCCATGCGATAGGGATCCTGCACGACGAGCCCGGCTAATACGCCTTCCTTGAGGAAGCCGACTGTCTTTTCGTCGCTGTCGAAGCCGATCACCTTGATCTTGTCACCGAGCTTGTTTTCGGCGATCGCCTGGCCGACGCCTTGCGCCATGATCAGGTTGGAGGCGAAGACGCCGACGAGATTCGGATTGGCGGTGATCAGGTCGGTCATCATGTTGAGACCAGTCGTGGCCTGACCGTCGGCGTATTTGTCGGCAACGACCTTGAGGCCCGGGTACTTGGTCTTGACCTGGTCGAGGAAGCCCTCGCGGCGCTGGTCGAGCGAGCCAACGCCCGGCAAGCTGGTGATGATGGCGATTTCGCCTTCCTCCTTGCCGGTGGCCTCTTTGATTGCGGCGGCGAGCCCATCAGCGGCGATACGACCGCCCTGGACATTGTCGGTCGTCAGGAACGAGGTGAAGGCCTTCGAGTCAGCGGCCGAGTCGATGCCGATGATCGGAACAGCTTTTGCTGCCTCGTCAATCGGCTTGCCGAGCGCCTTGAACTCCGTCGGCGAGATCACGACCGCAGCCGGCGCGCCGGCAACGGCATTTTCGAGGATGCTGATCTGGCCGTTGATGTCCGATTCAGACTGGGCGCCAAGTTCCGGCACATTCACGCCGAGATCCTTACCGGCGGCGCGCGCGCCCGCGAGAACGATTTGCCAGTAGAAGGAAGTGGTATCCTTCACGATGATCGGGATCGTAACGTCCTGCGCAAATGACGCGACCGGCGCCATCGTTGCCAGGAAAGCGGCACCGGCCAGCGCGGTAAATGCACGGCGGGATAGAATGTGCTTTGCGATGTTCATCGGGTTTCTCCTCTCAAATACACCTGTTCCGTTATCGTCTACGATCCGCAAGGTGCACACGGATCGATCTTTTATCTATAAAAAACAGATTGGCACGCTAGCGCAGCGAATTCGAAATGGCAAGCCGTTCTGCCGGTTCCATTCATTGCGTTCCTCCCAGACGCAACAACATGTTTTCATAGGCGTTTCGGGCGGCCACCGTCGTGCCGGTGGCCCTTTCTGGCCGCCGCGCCGACACCAAGCCGGCGCAGCGTCGCATGTCAGGCCCTTACCGCGTCGAGCCCGAGCTCAGGCGCGACGAGCGTGTAAGGTTCGAAGGCCGCGAAGTCTTCCGCAGCGATCTTCTGTCGAGTGAGTTCCATATTGCGCTCGAGGCTCCAAGGCTTCGCCGTACCGAGCAGGACCGACGCAACCTGGCGGTTGGCAAGCGGAAACTGGAGCGCGGGGGCCGCAAGCGGCATGCCGCGTTCGCGTGCGATCTTTTCCATCGCCGCAACCCGCGTCCGCACGTCTTCGCTCGCCGGCATGTAGTCGAAATGGGCTCCCTCCACCGGACCGGTGGCGAGGATGCCGGAATTGAACACGCCGCCGACGACCAGCGACGTGCCTTTCCTCTCGCAGAGGGGGAGCAACTCGGCAACCGCCGAGCGGTCGAGAAGCGTGTAGCGTCCGGCCAAGAGGATGCAGTCGATATCTGCCCGCCGCATGACCTCGAGGCAGACCGGCACCTCATTGACGCCGAGGCCGTAAGCCGAGATGACACCGCTCGATTTCAGCTCCTCCAGAGCCTTCAGACCAGAATCCATCAGCTGCCGCAAGAGCACGGCATTCTTCGCGGCGCCGTGGGTGTAGACGCCGATATCATGGACATAGAGGATGTCGATGCGATTGAGACCGAGGCGCGCGTAGCTGAATTCGATGGACCGCATGATCGCGTCATAGCTGTAGTCGAAGGTGACGTCGAAATTCAGCGGCTTGACGTAGGAATAGTCGGGAACCGCGGCTTCCGGCACCGGACGAAGCAGGCGGCCGACCTTTGTCGAGAGGACGAAGCTGTCGCGCGGCTTGTCCTGCAGGAAATCGCCGATGCGCCGCTCGGCCAATCCCAGCCCGTAATAAGGCGCTACGTCGAAATAGCGTATGCCGGCGTCCCACGCGGCATCCAGTGTCGCCATAGCGGCTTCGCGCGTGCATTCGCGATAGAGGCCGCCAAGCCCGGCGGCGCCGAAGCTGTACTCGGTCACGGAAAGATCCGTTCGGCCGATTTTTCTCGTCTGCATTCCCTGTCTCCTCCCTCCAAGGATGCGCATTTATCACATCGTCAGAGTGTCGCCCCCAGATGCCAGGGAACGAATTCATTGTCGCCGTAGCCGAACAGCTCGCTCTTGGTCTTGCGGCCCGAAGCGGTGTCGACGATCAGGTCGAAGATTTCCCGGCCAAGCCCGGCGATGGTCGCTTCTCCCGAAGCGATCACACCGCAATCGATGTCCATGTCTTCCTCCATCGCACGATAGAGCGGCGTGTTGCTGGTGAGCTTGATCGACGGCGCGGGACGACAGCCGAAACAGCTGCCGCGCCCAGTGGTAAACGCAATGACGTTGGCCCCGCCGGCGACCTGGCCGGTTGCCGACACCGGGTCGTAGCCGGGCGTATCCATGAAGACCAATCCGTGCTCGGTCACACGCTCGGCGTAATTGTAGACAGCCGTCAACGGCGACCGTCCGCCCTTCGCGACTGCACCGAGCGACTTTTCCAGGATGGTCGTAAGGCCACCGCGCTTGTTGCCCGGCGAAGGATTGTTGTCGAGCGACGCCCCGTGCAAGGCAACGTAGTTTTCCCACCAGGAAATCAGGCTATCGAGCTTCACCGCGACGTCTTCATTGACCGCGCGGCTGCGCAAGAGATGTTCCGCGCCGTATATTTCCGAGGTTTCCGAGAGGATCGCGGTGCCGCCGGCACCGGCGAGAATATCGACCGCCGCGCCGAGTGCAGGATTCGCCGTGACACCCGAAAGCCCGTCGGAGCCGCCGCATTGCAAGCCGACGATGATCTCGCTGACCGGTATCGGCACACGCCGCGCCGTTGCGACCTCCTGGGCGATTTCATCGAGGACGCCGAGCGCGCGCTCTACCGAGCGGCGGGATCCGCCTGCCTCCTGAATGTTGAAATGGCGCTTTTCCGCGCCGGAGCCGCTCTGGCCGTAGAGCGTCAACTGGTTGACTTCGCAGCCGAGCCCGACCATCAGCACGCCGCCAAAATTGGCGTGGCGGGCATAGCCGGCAAGCGTCCGGTGCAGGTTCTTCATGCCGTCGCCGGTCGACGACATGCCGCAGCCCTGGTCATGCACTATCGGCACGAAGCCATCGATGCCCTCATATCGCGGCAGAATCCGCCGGTTGGCCTCGTCGGCGATGGCGCGACAGACCGTGGTGGAACAGTTCACGCTAGCGATGATGCCGATATAGTTGCGCGTGGCGGCCCGTCCGTCGGCCCTACGGTAACCAAGGAAGGTCCGCGCCTTGTCCGCGGCGCTTGCGGATTCGGGCGCAACTGCGGCGCCAATCGCAAGACGGTCCTGGTCAAAGGCGAGATTGTGCGAATGCACGTGATCCCCGGCACCGATGTCGTTGGTCGCGCGGCCGATCGCCTGGGCGTACTTGATCACCGGCTCGCCGCTTCCAATCGCCCGTACCGCCACCTTGTGGCCGGGCTCGATCCGCGCCTTAGCCCTGGCGCCGCCCGGAAGCGGCTGGCCCTCCTCGATCGGAAAGGTGGCAACGGCGACATTGTCCTCCGGCGAGAGAAGGATTGAAGACGGGGCGGACAAAAGCGGCACTCCTGGATTTCGCTTCATGTGCAATGACTGCACAATCATTTTGTCTTTTATCCACAATAGACAGAAATACGTCAACAGGTATTATACTCGAAAACCAGCGTCGACAGTCGCCGTTGGCCGAGGCGGGACGACCGGAGATTGGAGTTATCGGATGTCGAAATATCCCCGCGACGGCCAAGACAAATCAGTGCCGCCGCGCTACAGCGTGATTCCTCGGGCCGTTATGAATGAAGGAATAATACGATAATTCAAAGCGCTACAGCGAGCGTCTGGAAAGAGGCGCTGCGCGATAAAGCAGCAACGAGTTCCGGGCCGACGCCCGCAGCAACAGGGGACTAGCCGCACCTTCCATGGCGAAGCAGAACACAGTTTTCAAGGATGCCTTCAATCGCTGCCTCAAGCTCTTGGCGGAGACCTCCACGCTGCCGTCCGAGCCCGAACTCGGACAGGTGCTCGGAGTAAGCCGCACCACCGTCCGCGCCATTCTCGCGCGCTGCGAGGAACTTAAGCTGATCATCTGGGATAAGCGCCGGAAGATCGTGCTGCGCCGTCCCGAACCGTCCGATTATTTTCCGACTGAAGAGACCAACTCGCTTGCGGAAATCATCGAACGCAGTTTCATGCGCCGGATTCTCGCCGGCGGCGCCGAACCTGGCATGCAGATCAACGAACTCGAACTCGCACGCGAGATCGGCACCGGCACGACGAGCGTGCGCGAGTTCCTGATCCGCTTCAGCCGCTTCGGCCTTATCGAGAAGCGACCGAACAGCCACTGGGTACTCAAAGGCTTTACCCGCGAGTTCGCGCTCGAACTCACGGAAGTGCGGGAAATGTTCGAGCTCCGTTCCGCGGCAAGCTTTGTTGGTCTGCCGGAGGACCACCCCGCCTGGGAGGAGCTGGAAAAGATCGAGGCCGTGCACCGCGAAATCCTGGCGGACATCGACAACCGCTACAAGGAATTTTCCGAACTCGATGAGCGCTTTCACCTGCTGGTTCACAAATCATCCAGCAACCGCTTCATCATCGATTTCTACGACATCATCGCGATCGTCTTCCACTATCATTACCAGTGGAACAAGGCCAACTCGCGCGAACGCAATGCGCGCGCGCTCGAAGAGCATCTCGCCTACATTGCCGCACTTCAGTCGCGCGATCCGAAGCAGGTGGATCAGGCTTGCCGGCGGCATCTGAAATCGGCACGGGAGACCCTGCTGCAATCAATTCCCTAGCGGGCTACGGATACATCCGACTTCCTCGACCGCTCAATAGCCGGATTCCGGCCTCGAGATCTGTTGCTCGCCCGAAAATTCCTGCCGCAAGCGCTCCGTTGCGCTGACGAGGAGCGTGACATCGGTGCCGATGGCCATAAAATCGGCGCCGAGTTCGCGATAGTCCCGGGCTTGGGCGAGGTCGAGGGTCATGATGCCGCGCGCCTTGCCGGCGCGCTTTATGCGCGCAAAAGCATCGACGATGGCGGCCCGGACATCGGGATGACCCGAGTTGCCGAGGTGGCCCATGTCTGCGGCAAGGTCGGCCGGGCCGATAAAGAGGCCGTCCACGCCGTCGAGCGCAGCGATCTCCTCGATCGCCTCCAACCCTTTGCGGCTCTCGATTTGCAGGATGAGGCAAATCTCCTCGTTCGCCGTCCTGAGATAATCGCCGATCCGCCCGAAATTCGAGGCGCGGCCAAGCGTGGCGCCGACGCCGCGGATACCGTGCGGCGGGTAACGAACGGCGCGGACCAGTTGCTGCGCCTGCTCGATGCTATCGACCATCGGGATAAGTAGGGTCTGAACGCCGGTGTCGAGCACCTGCTTGATAAGCGTCGTATCGCCGACGGGGAGACGAACGATCGGATGGCTGCCGCGCCCGGAGATCGCTCGGAACTGCGCCGAGAGAAGCGGCAGATCGTTCGGCGCATGCTCGCCGTCGATCAGCAGCCAATCGTAGCCGCTGTCGGCCACGACTTCGGCGGCGTAGGGGCTCGCCAGCGCCACCCACAAACCAAGCTGGAAACGGTTTTCGCGGATCGCCGCCTTAAAGGGATTCTTCGGGGTAGGCATCGATCGCTCTCCTCTCGTTTCCGGACCGGCTGGCAGTAATCTGCCCCTCATCTGGCTGCCAGCAGCTTCTCCCCGCACGCGGGGAGAGAGCTAGGGTGAGGGGCAGTTCGGTCTCGTCAAATTTATGTCGAGTCCGTAACGTCTTACCGGCAAAAGAAAAAACCGGCCAGAACTTTCCGGCCGATTCGATTGAAGAGTGTGATCGCCGCCGGCTCAGGCGATACCGCCGAGGCAGACGTACTTGACCTCTACGAACTCCTCGATGCCGTATTTCGAGCCTTCGCGGCCGAGGCCGGAAAGCTTGACGCCGCCAAAGGGGGCCTCCGCCGTGGAGATCAGGCCGGTATTGACGCCGACCATGCCGTATTCGAGCGCTTCGGCAACCCGGAAGACCCGGGCGAGATCCTTGGCGTAGAAATAGGAGGCGAGACCGAACTCGGTATCATTGGCCTGAGCGATCACATCGGCTTCGTCCTTGAAGCGGAAGAGCGGCGCCACCGGCCCAAATGTCTCTTCGCGCGCGACCGCCATGGCCTGCGTGACATCGGCGAGCACCGTCGCCTCGTAAAATGTGCCGCCAAGCGCGTGGGGTCGGCCGCCTTGGACGACGCGGGCGCCCTTGGCAAGCGCATCGGCCACATGCTCCTCGACCTTGGCGAGCGCCGGCTGGTCGATCAGCGGACCGAGAATCACGCCTTCCTCCATGCCGTTGCCGGTCTTCAGCTTGGCAACAGCGACGGCAAGCTTTTCGGAGAAGGTCTCGTAGACGCCGTCCTGGACATAGATGCGGTTGGCGCAGACGCAAGTCTGACCGTTGTTGCGGAACTTCGCGATCAGTGCCCCCTCGACGGCAGCGTCAAGGTCGGCATCGTCAAAGACGATGAAGGGCGCGTTGCCGCCTAGCTCCAGTCCGAGCTTCTTGATCGTGCCGGCGCTCTGCCGATAGAGCTCGGCACCGACTTCCGTTGAGCCGGTAAACGTCAGTTTGCGCACGGTCGGATTGGAGGTCATCTCGGCGCCGATCTCGCGCGCCGAGCCGGTGATGACGGAAAAGAGCCCCTTCGGCATGCCGGCGCGTTCTGCGAGCACGGCAATGGCAATCGCGGAGAAGGGCGTCTGTCCGGCCGGCTTCAGCACCATGGCGCAACCGGCGGCAAAGGCGGGACCGGCCTTGCGGGTGATCATCGCGTTCGGGAAGTTCCACGGCGTGATCGCGGCGACGACGCCGATCGGCTGCTTCATCACCAGGATGCGCTTGTCCTTCTGATGGCCGGGCACAAGATCGCCATAGACACGACGCGCCTCTTCCGCAAACCACTCGATGAAGCTTGCACCGTAGACGATTTCGCCGGTCGCCTCGGCCAGCGGCTTGCCCTGCTCGACCGTCAGGATTTGGCCGAGATCGTCCTTGTTCTCGATCATCAGCTCGAACCAGCGGCGCAGAACGCCCGCGCGCTCCTTGGCGGTACGCGCCGCCCATTCCTTCTGCACCCGCGCCGCCGTCTCGATCGCAACCCGCGTCTCGGCGGCACCGAGCTTCGGGACGCGGCCGATGATCTCGCCGGTCGCCGGGTTGTTCACCTCTATCGCGTTTTTCGGGTCGGCTTCAATCCAGTTTTCGCCCACGAGAGCGGCCTGGCGAAACAGCGACGGATCTTTCAAGTTCATGGCGCGTCCTTCCTCGGAAAAAATTTACAGAACTTATACAACTTTTTTCGCCACCTCGACAATGGTCCTGAATGCCGTTTCTGCATCCTCCTCGGCCATACTGAATTGCCCCGCCTGGAACCGAATGGCGATGCGTCCGTCGACACGTGTCTGGGTCAGGTAGATGCGGCCGTCATCGTTGATCGCCTTCACCAGGGCGAGGTTATGGGCGTCGGCATCGCAGCCGCCGGTATGCCGAAACGAAAAGAGGGACAGAACCGGTTCAGTAACGATTTCGAAGCCCGCTTCGTTCCGCAAACGTTCGGCAAGCTCGCGTGACCAGCGGACATGGTTGCGCATCATCTGCCGCAATCCCGAAAGGCCATGGAAGCGTAGCAGGAACCACAGCTTGAGAGCCCGAAAGCGCCGCCCGAGCGGAACGGACCATTCGGAATAATTGATGATGCCGTCCTGCCCGTGCGTCTTCAGAAATTCGGGATGGATCGCCAGCGTGCGGACCAAATCGTCGGGGTTGCGGAGGAAGTGGGCGGAGCAGTCGAACTGAGCACCCAGCCATTTGTGCGGATTGAAGACGACCGAATCGGCGCCCTCGACGCCTTGCCAGAGCTCACGGAATTCTTCGCAGATCATGGCGGCACCCGCCCAGGCGGCATCGACATGGACGTAGAGCCCATGTTCGCGGGCGACACGGACGACTTCGGCAATGTCATCACAGGCGCCGACGCTGGTACCACCGGTGCAGGCGATAATGCCCGCAGGGAGATAGCCCGCCTTGCGATCCGCCTCGATCGCCTTGGCGAGGACGGCGCAGTCCATCGCCCGACGCTCGCCCACGATCGGTATCCGAACAAGATTCTCTTCTCCTATGCCGCTCACCCAGATCGCGCGGTCGATCGATGTATGGACCTGATCGGAGGAATAGATACGGACGCTGGGATTGGCGGCGAGCCCTGCCCGATTGCCGTTCCAGCCAAGAGCCTTTTCGCGCATCACCAGAACCGCGGCGAGCGTGGCGGAGGATGCAGAATCCTGGATGACACCGGAAAAGCCCGTCGGCAAGCCGATCGCCTGCCGCAGCCAGTCGAGCATCTTCGTCTCGAGTTCTGTCGCCGCTGGAGAGGTCTGCCAGAGCATGCACTGCGCCGCCACCGCGGTGACCAGATATTCGGCGACAACCGAGACCGGTGCGGCATTGGCCGGGAAATAGGCGAAGAAACGCGGGTGCTGCCAATGGGTCATACCCGGCATGACAATCGTCTCGAAGTCCTCGAAAATCCGTTCCATGGTCTCACCGGCTTCCGGAGGAGATGGAGCGATTTGGCCCGCTATCTCACCGGCAGCCGTCTGCGCCCGGACGGGACGGTCCCGAAGCGACTGCCGGTAGTCCACACCCCAATCCGCGGCCTTCGCCGACCAATGCCTGAACGTTGCTTCGTCCATTCTTCCCTCCCGTTTCCGTGTTGCGGTTCCATCGATGCTGGAACTTTTGTAGCGTGACGCCGAATCCGCCCTCTCGGCCAAGACGCTACAGCGCCGCGCGTCCAATCGGACGCGCAAAGGTCGCTGTACGCCTTTGGATTGCTGCGTGATTTTGTCCTTAAATGGATTCCGATTTAAGGAATCACGCAGTAGGACCTCCCAAGAGAATTCATGCGCAAATAAGGATGTTCGTTCGTGACAGAAATCAACCATAGAAGAGCCGACCACCCCATCCACTCGATCTTCCTGGAGCGTTGGTCGCCGCGCGCCTTTACCGGAGAGGAGATCAGCGAAAAGGATCTGCTCGCCCTCTTTGAGGCCGCGCGTTGGGCGCCTTCGGCGAGCAACACCCAGCCTTGGCGCTTCGTCTATGCCCGCCGCGGCACCGAGCACTTTGCCTCGCTCCTGGATATTCTCGACGAAAGCAACCAGCGCTGGGCGAAAAGCGCCTCGGCAATCGTGATCATTCTCTCGAAGACCCACAGGCTTACGTCAAACGGAGAGATGCGACCGGCCTACACCCATGCCTTCGACACCGGTGCCGCGTGGTTCGCGCTCGCGCTTCAGACGCAACTTGCCGGCTTGCACGCACATGCGATGGCGGGAATCGACCGGGACAAGGCCATGCGCGTGCTCGGCGTGCCGGAGCATTATCGGGTGGAAGCCGCCGTCGCGATCGGCAAACTTGCCGACCCGTCGACGCTTCCGGACGATCTGCGCGAGCGGGAAAAACCGAGCCAGCGCAGGCCGCTTGCCGATTTCGCTTTCGAAGGGCGCTTCAAGGCCGACTGATCACGCAAAAGAAAACCGGCGCCTCTCGGCGCCGGCAAAATCTGGATCCTGCGGATCAGATATCGAGGTTAGCAACGCTGAGAGCGTTTTCCTGGATGAAATCACGCCGCGGCTCCACCTCGTCGCCCATCAAGCGCGAGAACAGACCGTCGGCGTCGGTCGCATCGGAAACCTTGACCTGCAGCAGCGAACGGACGTTCGGATCGAGCGTCGTTTCCCAGAGCTGCTCGGCGTTCATCTCGCCAAGTCCCTTATAGCGCTGCATCGAGAGGCCCTTGCGGCCGGCCGCGAAAATCGCGTCGAGCAGGGCACGTGGTCCACTGATGTCCTGGGTGCCGTCACGGCGGCGCAACACCGGCGGTTCGGCGTAGACTTCCTTCAGTTTTGCCGTCAGCTGATCGATATGGCGGGCATCGGAGGAGCCGATCAGCGCCATGTCGAGCACCGCGACTTCCTTGACGCCGCGAACCATGCGCTCGAGCTTCAGGCCGCCTTCCGCGGTCACAGTTCCGGTCCAGCCGCGCTCTGTCTCCTCGGCGATGACGTCGAGCCGGCGGGCGACTTCCGCCGCCACCTTGTCGTATTCATCGCGACGGCCATTCAGTTCGAGGTTGAGTCCCCCGGCAATGGCGGCCTGCTCGACGATCGACCGGTTGTAGCGGGAATGCAGTCCGTCCATCAGCGAGCGCAAGCGCAGCGCATCGTTGATGACTTCACGCAGGTCCTGCCCGGCTCTCACCTCACCAGACGCGAGCCCCAGCGAGGCCTCCTCGAGACCCATGCTGATCAGGTAATCTTCGAGCGCCTTCTCATCCTTCAGGTATTGCGTGGACTTGCCGCGCGTCACCTTGTAGAGCGGCGGCTGGGCGATATAGAGGTGCCCGCGCTCGATCAGCTCCGGCATCTGCCGGAAGAAGAAGGTGAGCAGCAGCGTGCGGATGTGGGCGCCGTCGACGTCGGCATCCGTCATGATGATGATTTTGTGGTAGCGCAGCTTGTCGGCATTGAATTCGTCCTTGCCGATCGAAGTGCCGAGCGCCGTGATCAGCGTGCCGATTTCCTGGCTCGACAGCATCTTGTCAAAGCGCGCGCGCTCAACATTAAGGATCTTGCCGCGCAGCGGCAGGATCGCCTGGCTTTCCCGTGAGCGACCCTGCTTGGCCGAACCGCCTGCCGAATCGCCCTCGACCAGGAACAGTTCCGACTTTGCCGGATCACGTTCGGAGCAGTCGGCGAGCTTGCCGGGCAGTGACGAAATGTCGAGCGCTCCCTTGCGACGGGTAAGTTCGCGCGCCTTGCGCGCCGCTTCGCGGGCGGCCGCCGCCTCGACGACCTTGCCAACGAGGACCTTGGCTTCGCTCGGATGCTCCTCGAACCAGGAATTCAAGGCTTCGTTCACCAGGCTTTCGACCACGGGCCGGACTTCGGACGAAACAAGCTTATCCTTGGTTTGCGACGAGAACTTAGGATCGGGCACCTTGACGGACAGGACGGCTGTTAGTCCCTCGCGGCAATCCTCGCCCTGAAGCGTGACTTTTTCCTTCTTGGTTATTCCGGACGACTCCGCATAGGACGTCACTTGGCGCGTCAGCGCGCCGCGGAAGCCGGCCATATGAGTGCCGCCGTCACGCTGGGGAATGTTGTTGGTGAAGCAGAGGACGTTTTCATGGTAGCTGTCGTTCCACCACATCGCCACCTCAACCGTGATGCCGTCCTTCTCGCCACGGATCGAGACCGGATTGTGCACCAGGGGCTTCTTGGCGCGATCGAGATAGGCGACGAACGCCTCCAGCCCGCCTTCATACATCATCTCGTCGCGGCGAATGTCCGAATGACGCTTGTCGGTGAGCACGATACGGACGCCGGAATTCAGGAAGGCGAGTTCGCGCAGCCGGTGCTCGAGCGTCTGATATTCGAATTCGACGTTTGAGAAGGTCTGCTCGCTGGGGAGGAAAGTGACCTCCGTGCCGGTATCGCCGCCGGCATCGCCCGTCACTTGAAGCGGGCCGTCGGCAACGCCGTGGGTGAAGCTCATCTCGTGGATCTTGCCGCCGCGGCGGATCTTGAGCTTCAAGGACGTGGAGAGCGCATTGACGACTGAAACGCCGACGCCATGCAGGCCGCCCGAGACCTTGTAGGAATTCTGGTCGAATTTTCCGCCGGCGTGAAGCTGGGTCATGATGACCTCGGCGGCGGAAACGCCCTCTTCCTTGTGAATATCGGTCGGGATACCGCGGCCGTTGTCGGTCACCGTCACGGAACCATCGGGATTGAGGGTTACCGTGACGATATCCGCATGGCCGGCCAACGCTTCGTCGATCGCATTGTCAACGACCTCATAGACCATATGGTGCAGACCGGAGCCATCGTCGGTGTCGCCGATATACATGCCCGGACGCTTGCGGACGGCATCGAGCCCTTTCAACACCTTGATGGAATCGGCACCATATTCGGCGATGGCGCCGGTTTCGGTCTCAGGAAAATCGGTCATTCGGCTTCAGGTCTTTCCAGGTTGCGGACGTCGTGATTCGGTGCGAATCACAGCGCGGAGGCCTTTCGGACTATAGGAAATTTGTCCACGGCTTCCAAATCCCGAGCCGCGCTCGCGGTCGGGAACAGGCTTTCATCCCCTGTCATTATCAGGAATTGTGGCTTTTTCCAAAATATCTTCCAAAGCCCGGATGGTCTCCTCCGACAAACCGCGTATCTGGCCGCTCAGCCGGTTGGCAAAGGCGGTGTGGCCGGGCGGAAGACCGGACGTATCGAGCACCACCTTCGGATCGGAGATATCGGCGATCCGGAAGAGCTCGTCCGCCTCGTCCCAGATCACATTGAAGTAGCCCGCCACCCGCTGAAGAAAGTCGAAGCTCGGCGCGCCACGCTTGCCATGTTCCAGCGCCGAAAGGTAGGCCGCGGAAACGCCGATCGCCGCAGCCATCTGTTTTTGCGACACACCCTTTCTGCGTCGCAGCTCGCGCATGGCCTCGCCAAAGGGCGTCATGTCGCGCTTCCCTTGGCGCGGGCCAGGCGGACATAGAGCGCACCCTCGCCACCATGGTTGCGCGCCGCCGGCTCGTAGGACGAGATCAGCGGGCGAAACTCCGGGAGCGAAAACCAGAGCGGCACCGCCCGCTTCAGCGCTCCGTCGCTTCCGAGCGACGTGCCCTTACCGGTAATGACCAAGACGTGACGAAGGCCCCGCTCGTGCGCCTTCAGGAGAAACTGCAGGAGCAGGCCATGCGCTTCGCTCTGGATCATGCCGTGGAGGTCGATCCGCGCTTCGAGCGCCACGCGGCCCTTTGCGAGTTTGCGCTTCACCGGCCTTTCAAGCGGATGATGACGACGCTCGGCCTTGCCTTTGCTGAGCGTAAAGCCCGGCTCGGCCTTCTCTTGCAGTGTTGTCGCGACCTTCGACAAATCCGAATCTGCGGGCGCAACCACTTCGCTCTCGCCAAGCAGATCTGCAAGACCTTCGAGACGGCCAGGCATGGGCCGCGTCGAACGAGCGACCTTCCCCCAAAGAATGCGATCCTCCGGCGAAAGCTTCTTTTCCCTAGCCATGGCGGTATCTGGCCGCGGCCGATCGAGGGACGAAGATGAAGAAGTCCGCGGCATTGCGGACCGATCCCGCGAGATCGCCCGCCTCATCGCCGGAACCGGTAAAGATGTCTCCGCGCGCGGGACCGACGATGGCCGAACCCGTGTCCAGCGCGAGCATCAGACGCGCGAACGACCGTCCGCCGTCGAGATGCGTAAGCGTGTCGCTCGCTACATAGAAGGGCACGCCGAAGGTATGGATCAGCCGATCGACGGCAAGTGATCGGCCGGGCTCGAGCGGCACCTTGGCGGCAGCAATCGGGCCCAGATCTTCATCATCTACCGACGCCTCGCGGAAAAAGATGAAGGAGCGATTATGCCACAAAACTTCGTCCATCTTTTCGGGATTTGCCGCAACCCAAGCGCGGATGCTGGCCATCGACACGGTCGCGGCAGCGATTTCGCCGCGATCGATCAGCAGCTTTCCGACTGCGGAAAAGCGGTGCCCGGTCTTTGCCGCATAGGTGATGCGTCGGCGCGTTCCGTCCGGATAGAGGAGTCGGGCCGCACCCTGGACATGAACAAAAAAGACGTCGACCTTCGACCGGGCATAGGCGATCTCAAGCCCGCGCCCGGCGAGAAAGCCCCGCTCGATCGCCTCCCGGTCCGGGTATTCCTCGATTTCATCGCCACAGAGGCGCCCGAAGGCGAAATACGGATCCATGCCATGCGGCCGGTTCGAGTCGTCGATGTCGATCAAATCGGCCGGCCGGCGATAGAAGGGGAAGCGAAAAACCTCGTCCGGTGCGGCACGCACCTCGATCTCCGGCTCGTAAAAAGCGGTGACGAATCCCCTGCCGCCCTCGCCGGTTCGAACTCTGAACGGCAGAAACTGCTCCTCAAAAAAGGCGCGCGCCGCAGTCGCGTCCGCAACGTGCGCGGGGGCTGCCTCGAAAGCCGGCAAGAGATCGGCCACGGAAATTCCGAGCGAACCTGTCTTGTAGGGTTTTGCAGTGGTGACGTGGTGATGGCAGCGGCGAAGGGCGGCAATAACGGTTGTCGGATCGTCCGCCTGCCAGCCGGGCAGTTCGGAAAAGGCGACCGGCTCCAAATGAAAGGCCATGCTCGCCTCAGTTTTCCGATTCCGTAGCGATCAGTTTCCAGTTGGGATCACGCGACCGGATATCACGCGAGAAGGTCCAGAGGTCGTTCACTTCGGCAACGGAGTCTGCATCGCCGTCGATCAGCTTGCCCTGCTTGTCGTAAGTGGCCGAGATGAGCTGGCTGATGATCCGGACGGTGATGTTTTCCTCGTTGCCCTTGATCTCGGCATGGGTGATGTCAGCCTTCTCGATGCCGACGAAGGTCGACTTCACTACCTCGCCCTTGACCTCCCGTTCGGAAATGGCGGCATCGAAGCCCTCATAGACCTCGCGCGACAGCAGTCCCTTCAGCGTCTTGCGGTCGCCGTCGGCGAAAGCCATCACGATCATCTCATAGGCCATCTTGGCGCCGTTGACGAAATCCTCCGGATTGAAGCTGCGGTCGGCGTCGCTCAACGCCCTGAGCTGCCCATTCAAAGGCGTGCCGGCCTTGGCAACGGCATCGATGGCCGCGTAGCGGGACTCGTCTTCCACGGCACTTTCGCGGCGGGGAAGTTGCACGACCTTGCCATTATCGGCGCTCTCCGGGCCTTTGCTCATCTCCCGCGGTGAATAGGGATCGAACGGCGGTCGTTCATTGCCTGTCCGACGTCCCAGAACGCTGCGCAACTGCAGAAAGATGACCACGGCGGCGATCAGGAAAAAAAACGTGATGAAGTCGAAAGAGCCCATTTCCACCCGGAACCGCTGTTAGAATTTCTCTTACTATCCCATATAGTCCGCAAGGATAAACCATTCAAATGGCGATGTCGCACCCTTAAACCGGAGGCCAAACAATTGCACGAAACTTCTGGCGAGCGCCGTCAATGCGTTCCCTGATCCTTCCGCTCGTTATCCTCGGGCTGCCGCTCGCGGAAATTGCCGGCTTCGTCATCGTCGGTCGCGAAGTCGGGCTGCTGATGACGCTGCTCCTCGTATTCCTGAGCGGTGCAATCGGTCTTGCACTGTTACGAATCCAGGGTTTCGAGGTGTTTCGCCGTGTGCAGGAATCCGCTCGGGCGGGACGTGACCCGGGCCGCGAGGTTCTCAAAGGCGCGCTTGTCTTCGTCGCCGCTATCCTTCTGATCGTGCCGGGCTTCATCAGCGACGTCATCGGCCTCATCTTGTTCCTGCCGCCGATAAGGCGGGCCGTCGCCACATTCCTGCAGACAAGAATGACTATAGTGACGGGCGGATCGGGTTTCTACCGCTGGAGTTCTAGCGGACGCGAAGAACGCACCGGACCGCGCGTCATCGACCTGAACGAGGACGAATTCTCCCGCGAGAAGAAGGATGACGACGGGTCCTCGCCGACGAACCGGATCTCCCGGTAGAAATCGAGAACGAAATCGGGAAGGCGCCTTCGCGCTTTTTGCCCCGTCGACGTGGCAGCATGCCTATAATGTGTGCCACGCGCCTGCCGGAACGCGCGAAGATCGCTTGTCCCGCTCCGCAGAAAAGGCCCGGGCGGCAAGGGTTGTAAGCCCAAGTCCGAAATGATAGATGGCCTCACTGATTTGAAGTCCGAGGAAACTCTTATGACGACTGATACCGCATCCAATGGCAACGGCGGCGCGCAGCAAAGCCCCGCGCTCAATATCCTGGCTCAGTATGTCAAGGATCTTTCCTTCGAGAATCCCGGTGCGCCGCGTTCTCTGCAGGCTCGCGAGCGTGCACCGTCGATCAATATCAATGTCAACGTCAACGCCAATCCGCTCGCCGAGAACGATTTCGACGTCGTTCTGTCACTGAATGCGGAAGCGAAGGACGGCGACAAGGTCCTGTTCAACGTCGAGCTCGCCTATGGCGGCGTTTTCCGCGTTTCGGGTTTCCCGCAGGAGCACATGCTGCCGCTGCTCTTCATCGAGTGCCCGCGGCTACTCTTCCCCTTTGCGCGCCAGATCGTCGCCGACGCGACCCGCAACGGCGGTTTCCCGCCGCTGATGATCGACCCGATCGATTTCGCCCAGATGTTCGCGCAGCGCATGGCTGAAGAAAAAGTCCGCGCTCAGGTCGCCAACAGCAACGACACGGCCAACTGACCGGCCGGCCAAGTGTTTGAACGACGCAATTCAGGACGGGAAACAGCCAGGTACTTTTCCCGGAATTGCTTTACCCCTTGAGGAAAGGCCCGGCTTTTTGCTGGGCCTTTTTCATTTCAGCACTGGTATTTCGACCAGATCGCCTTGGTGCCGATCTTGGCTATGAGGGCGGCATGCGCCGCGACCTCGACCTCCGTCAACCGGGCGGGCAAAGGTCTCGGCCTCTGCAGGATGATGATCGGGCCGTCCTCCGCTTCGATCGTCTGGCCCCCGGTCACGCTCGTCACAAGGCCGAGCGCCGCCTGCCGGCCGCCGATCATCTCGATGTAGACTTCCGCGAGCAGTTCGGAGTCGAGGAGCGCGCCATGCTTGGCGCGATGGGAATTGTCGATGCCGTACCGGCGGCAGAGGGCGTCGAGCGAATTCGGCCCCATCGGATGTTTGCGCCTGGCAAGCACGAGGGTGTCCGTCACGTGCTCGCCTGCCACCGGCGGAAGGCCCAAACGGGCAAACTCGGCATTGATGAAGCTGATGTCGAAGGTCGCGTTGTGTGCCACCCAGCGCGCGCCGCCGAAGAAATCGAGGATCTGGTCGACAACGTCGGCGAAGCTCGGCTTGTCCTTCAGGAACTCGTCGGTGATGCCGTGAACGGCCAAGGCATCCGGATGGACCTTCCGGTCGCCCGGGTTGATATAGAGATGCAGCGTGCGCCCCGTCGGAAACTGGTTCTCGAGCTCGACGCCGCCAATTTCGATCACGCGATCGTCGCGGCTGTCGAGCCCGGTCGTTTCCGTGTCGAAGATGATTTCACGCATACAATCTCTCCTGGGTCACGCTGGATCAGGGCGAATCAATCGGAACACCACGGGCTGATTCTAGCAACTTAAATGACCGTCTGGCGCAAAAATCCGCCGCGTACCCCGCCCATCCCCTAGCTCGCGCGCAATCGGTCGACGACCGACCGTATTTGCGCCCGGGTGACATCGAAACTGTCGCTCGTGTCGATGACGTGGTCCGCGCGCGCGCGCTTTTCGCTGTCCGGCACCTGGCGCGCGAGGATCATCGCGAATTTTTCGGCCGTCATACCCGGCCGCTTCATCACCCGTTCCCGCTGTATTTCGGGCGCACAAGTGACGACGACGACCTTATCGACCCGTCCTTCCGCCTTCGTCTCGAAAAGCAAAGGTATATCGAGGACAACGAAAGGTGCACCGGCGGCTCGGTGCGTGGCAATAAATTCCCGCTCCTTGGCACGAACAAGTGGATGGACGATCTGCTCCAGTTCGCCAAGCCGCTGCGGCGCCGCGAGAAGCTGCCGCGACAGTTCTGCTCGATCGATCACGCCGTCCTTTACCACACCGGGAAATGCCGCCTCTACCGACGCCACCGCCTCACCGCGATAAAGCTCGTGGACGGCTTCGTCGGCATCGTTCACCGGGACACCGAACTCGCGGAACATCTCTGCCGCGGTCGACTTGCCCATACCGATCGATCCCGTGAGGCCGACAATGATCATTTGTGCCCGTCCATATCGTCAATGATGAGCTGCCGAAGGGTTTCGTCGACGACCGGCCGACGGCCAAACCATCTTTCAAATCCGGGCACCGCTTGATGCAACAGCATGCCAAGCCCATCGACAATCGCAAAGCCCTGCGCTTCGGCCTGGCGCAGCAACGGCGTCTTCAGCGGCACATAGACAATGTCCGTGATGACCGCATCCTTCGCCAACATCGAGAAATCGATCTCTGGCGAGGGCTCGCCATCCATGCCAAGCGAGGTCGTGTTGATGAAAAGCCCGGCGCCGGTCATTACTTCGGACAAGGCCCCTAGGGGGTGAGCGTGAACAGCGGCGCCAAAACGATCCGCCAGTTCCTGCGCCCTGGCCGGCGTCCGGTTAACGACATGAATCACCTTGATGCCGCGGTCACGAACCGCTTGGATAACTGCGCGGCTGGCGCCGCCGGCGCCGAGAACGACGGCGGTCGAAATCCGGTCCCATCCTTTCGCGCGCTCATCGAGATTGGCGACGAAGCCTTGCCCATCGGTATTCGTCGCGCAAATTTCTCCGTTTTCCACCCAGAGCGTGTTCGCGGCGCCGAGTTCGGCGCTCAGTTCGTCCGGGCGATCGGAAAGACGGAAAGCGGCCTCCTTGTGTGGAATGGTGACGTTGCCCCCACAGAAGCCGGAGGCGCCGCTCTTCAATTGACGCATGAAGTCCGGAAAATCTTCCGGCGAGACCTCATAGGCCTGGTAGCTGCCGGCGATTCCGAGTTGTTTCAACCAGTAGCCGTGGATCAGCGGTGAACGCGAATGCTTCACCGGAAATCCAGTGACGAAGGCATGGTTAACAAATGTTTCACGTGAATCACGCATCGATCGAGCCCAGGTCGCGGAGTTTGGAAAGCAGCGGCAGCAGCGGCAACCCGAGAATCGTAAAGTAGTCGCCTTCGATCTTTTCGAAGAGCTGGATGCCCTCGCCTTCGAGCTGATAGGCGCCGACGCTGGCAAGCGCCTTTTCGCCAACCTTTGCGAGGTGTCTTTCGATGAAGCCCCGACTAAGGGGGCGCACGGTCATGTGGGCAGAGGAGACGTGGCGCCAGACGACCTCGCCTTCACGGACAAGAACGACCGCGCTGTTCAGGCTGTGCGTCTTGCCGGATAGCGAGAAGAGGTGATCGGCGGCCTCCGCCATATCCTTGGGCTTGTGATAGACGCGCGATCCGAGCGACATCGTCTGATCCGAACCGATGACGAGCGCGCCGTCGAAATGCCGCGCGACATCCCTTGCCTTGGCCTCTGCCAAGGCCAACGCGACATCCACAGGCGAAGCCCCTGCTTTCTCGAGCGGCTGCTCCAATGCGCGCTCATCGACTTGGGCCGCCCTCGCCTGAAATATAAGCCCGGCATTTTCCAACAGCGCGCGGCGAAATGGACTGGCGGAAGCCAACACAAGGGTAGTCGTCATTGTTCTATCCCGGATTCTTCGCTTCGCTCTATCTGAGCCGCGGGCGCAGGGCAACGATCGCGGCGGCGGTTTCCTCGATCGAGCGGCGCGTCACGTCGATCATTGGCCAATTGTTGCGTGCACAGAGCGAGCGGGCATATTTCAGCTCCTCGGCGATCGAGGCCCGGTCGGTATAATCTTCGCCGTGGAAGGTCTGGGTTGTCCCGAGCAGCCGGTGCTGGCGTACTTGCGCGATCCTATCGGCTGTCGCGATGAGCCCAACGACCAGTGGTTTCGTCGCGCTGAGCAGACCGTCCGGCAGCGGCACGCCGGGCACGATCGGGATGTTCGCCGTCTTGATGCCACGATTGGCAAGATAGATGCTCGTCGGAGTCTTCGATGTCCGGCTTATGCCGACGAGAACGACGTCGGCCTCGTCAAAATCCGCCGGCATCTGGCCGTCGTCATGATCCATGGTGAAGTTCAGCGCCTCGATCCGAGCGAAATATTCCGCATCCATGACGTGTTGCGCTCCCGACCGGCGGCGCGATGGCGAGCCGAGATAAGATTGAAAGAGATCGATGATCGGATCGAGGACCGAGACGCAGGGCACACCGATCTCGCGGCAACGTTGGTTGATGATGTCGGCAAGTTCGCGATCGACAATTGTGTAAAGAACGATGCCCGGCGCACCGTCGATCGCGTCCAGCACCTGCATGAGCTGCTTCCGGTTCCGGATCAGCGGATAGACATGCTCCAACGCATGCGACGACTGGAACTGCGCCGCGGCTGCACGTCCCGCAGCAATCAGCGTCTCGCCCGTCGAATCGGAGACGAGGTGCAGGTGGAAATAGTTTTTTCGGTTCTCCACGCAATTCTCCGGGGGCTGTTGATAGGCCGGGACAGAAACAGGTAACGGCGCGGCGGCTATTCAGGCAAGTGGAAAAGCGCCGACTTATTCACATCCCTGACCCGGCCGGAGAACCTCGAACATGCCATGTGGAAAAGACTCATGGCGACGACAAAGTGTCACGCGTTTCGACAGTTTGTCCACAGGAAGCGAAAGAATCGCGAAGAGCATAACCCCCAGATTCTAAAACGTTTTCTGCCTTCTCCTTGGTCTAGATCAGCAGATTGGTATTCTTCTCCCCGCTTCTCGCGGCGGCGGCACGGCCTTTGGATGAATTGCGGATTGATTTTAATCCTTGATAGCCACCGACTCTAAGAAATAGAAACCTTTTAAATATCAGTTTTCTTATAGTTTAGGAGAAGCCGCGGGTGAGCGAGACAGGTCGCAAAGTTCTCGAGGTGCTGGACGGGAAATGTCTAACGCCTCCACCGATCTGGCTCATGCGCCAG
The DNA here is from genome assembly GCF_020193575.1 of Ensifer sp. IC4062. Classification (GTDB taxonomy): domain Bacteria; phylum Pseudomonadota; class Alphaproteobacteria; order Rhizobiales; family Rhizobiaceae; genus Sinorhizobium. The sequence goes on along the minus strand of NZ_JADYVD010000026.1, from coordinate 18,372 downwards.
GCGGGACGCTATCTCCCGGAATATCGCGAGACCCGCGCCAAGGCGGGAAGTTTCCTTGATCTCTGCTACACGCCCGACCTGGCTGTCGAAGTGACTTTGCAGCCGATCCGGCGCTATGCCTTCGATGCGGCGATCCTCTTTTCCGATATCCTCGTGATCCCGGACGCTCTCCAGCGGAATGTTCGCTTTGAAGAGGGTCATGGGCCAAAGATGGATCCGATCGAGGCGGACGGCATCGCGCGGCTCAGCGGCGCCGGTGTCTCCGATCACCTCCGGCCCGTCATCGAGACCGTTTCACGACTGAGGCGGGAACTGCCGACCGAAACGACGCTGCTTGGTTTCTGTGGCGCCCCATGGACCGTCGCAACCTACATGATTGCGGGTCACGGTACGCCGGATCAGGCCCCTGCCCGTCTCTTTGCCTATCGCCATCCGAAGGAATTCGGCGATTTGCTGGCGTTCCTCGCGGACATCTCCGCCGACTACCTGGTGGAGCAGATCGACGCGGGCGCGGATGCAGTGCAGATCTTCGACTCCTGGGCGGGTGTGCTCGGCGAGGAGGAATTTGCCCGCTTTGCAGCCGAACCGGTGCGCCGGATGATCGCCTCTGTTCGGGCACGGCGGCCGTCAGCGAAGGTCATTGCCTTCGCGAAAGGTGCCGGGCTCCTGCTCAAGGACTACCGGCAGGCAACGCGCGCAGATGCGATCGGGCTCGATTGGTCGGTGCCGCTATCGTTCGCGGCCGAGCTGCAGAAGGATGGCCCTGTGCAGGGTAATCTTGATCCGATGCGGGTCGTGGCCGGCGGTGCGGCGTTGGAAAGCGGGATCGACCGGATTCTCGATGTGCTTGGCCACGGACCGCTGATCTTCAATCTCGGACATGGGATTACTCCCCAAGCGGACCCGGCGAACGTGACGGCATTGGTGTCACGGGTCCGCGGGAGGCGGTGATGGCGGAGCGCCAGACCGATAGCGGGCCGGGGAACAGAGCCCGTCTGCGAGCATGGATTGCAATTTCGGCGTTTTTTCTGCTGTTGTTGAGCCTCTTCGTCTGGCAGCCGGATGACCTCTACCTCTGGATCAAGGCGCTGCACGTCATCGCGGTGATATCGTGGATGGCGGCACTTCTCTATATGCCGCGTCTCTTCATCTATCACACCGATGCGGCACCGGGATCGGCGCAATCGGAAACGTTCAAGATGATGGAGCAGCGCCTGCTGAAGGTCATCATGAACCCGGCAATGATGATCTCGTGGGCGCTCGGCCTCTACCTGGCATGGAGCGTCTACCGCTTTCAGGGCGGCTGGCTGCACGCCAAGCTCTTGTTCGTTGCACTGTTGACCATTGTGCACGTGCATTTCAGCCGTGCGGTTAAAGCCTTCGGGCGCGACGAGAATCGCCGTGATGCACGCTACTGGCGGCTGATGAACGAGGCACCGACGCTGCTGATGATCCTCATCGTCATCATGGTCGTCGTGAAACCGTTTTGAATTCAATCGATTTTTAGCTGCAATAGTTGTCGCTAATTTGCCGGAGGCCCTTGCGGCGTTTCACGTGAATCGCTATTTTCACGCATCTCCTTCTTCCTGTGGCCTGACCAAGTTTAGAGCCTGCCTCTTCCTTCTCGCAGCTCCCTTTACAAAAATCACGCCAACTTCCATTCCCATACACACGTGGACCCTTCATGGCTGAAATGAAGCTTCAAGAACTTAAGAACAAGACGCCGACCGATCTCCTGGCCTTTGCCGAAGAGCTCGAGGTCGAGAACGCCAGCACGATGCGCAAGCAGGAGCTGATGTTCGCGATCCTCAAGATGCTCGCGACGCAGGAAATCGAGATCATCGGTGAAGGCGTCGTCGAGGTGTTGCAGGACGGTTTTGGCTTCCTGCGCTCCGCCAACGCAAACTACCTTCCCGGGCCGGACGATATCTATATTTCTCCCTCGCAGATCCGACGCTTTTCGTTGAAGACCGGTGATACGGTCGAAGGCCCGATTCGCGGTCCGAAAGAAGGCGAGCGCTACTTCGCGCTGCTGAAGGTCAACACGATCAACTTCGACGATCCGGAAAAAATCCGGCACAAAGTGCACTTTGACAATCTAACGCCGCTCTACCCGAACGAGCGCTTCAAGATGGAGCTCGAGGTTCCGACGTCGAAGGACCTTTCCGCTCGCGTCATCGATCTGGTGGCGCCGCTCGGCAAGGGCCAGCGCGGGCTGATCGTGGCACCGCCGCGCACCGGTAAGACGGTGCTCCTGCAGAACATCGCCCATTCGATTACCGCGAACCATCCGGAGTGCTATCTGATCGTTCTCTTGATCGATGAACGTCCGGAAGAAGTGACCGACATGCAGCGCTCGGTGAAGGGCGAGGTCGTATCCTCCACCTTCGATGAACCGGCGACGCGCCACGTGCAGGTTGCGGAAATGGTCATCGAGAAGGCGAAGCGCCTCGTCGAGCATGGCAGGGACGTCGTCATTCTGCTCGATTCGATCACCCGTCTCGGCCGCGCCTACAACACCGTGGTGCCGTCATCCGGCAAGGTGCTCACCGGCGGTGTCGACGCCAACGCACTCCAGCGTCCGAAGCGTTTCTTCGGCGCGGCACGTAACATCGAGGAAGGCGGCTCGCTGACGATCATCGCGACGGCACTTATCGATACCGGCAGCCGGATGGACGAAGTGATCTTTGAAGAGTTCAAGGGCACCGGCAACTCCGAAATCGTGCTGGATCGCAAGGTCGCAGACAAGCGCATCTTCCCGGCCATGGACATCCTCAAGTCCGGCACACGTAAGGAGGATCTCCTGGTGCCGCGACAGGATCTCCAAAAGATCTTCGTTCTGCGCCGCATCCTGGCCCCAATGGGCACCACCGATGCGATCGAGTTCCTGATCGACAAGCTGAAGCAGACGAAGACCAACAGCGACTTCTTCGAATCGATGAACACCTGACGCAGTTTCAGGTTCTCTGTAGAAATGGACGGGGCGTTTCGCGTCCTGGCCATTTCTATTTGTGGAGACTAGTCATTTCATTAGCCGGATTCTCCGAAAGCGATTGTGCGCAGGACCGATGTCACTCGTCAGTTTCACGATGATTCACGTGAAACAACCGCATTGCCCTCGTGCATGACCGGCGTGCCGAGCCGGAGATGCTTGATTTCCGTCGCCGGCAGGTGCATAAGTCGCGGCGCTCTGCACCCGGTGCAGAAATGGCGAGAGTTGCTCGGGCGAAAAGATGTTCTCCCTTGATGCAACTGACCCTAGCCCTCAGAGACAGAATACGAAACCGAGCTTGCAGCCAACGCATTGCGCTCGAGGACGCGCGGTAGCCCGATGCAATTTACGGATACGATATATGCACTATCGAGCGGCGCCCTGCCCGCGGGCGTAGCCGTTATCCGGCTTAGCGGGCCGGCTACGGCCGAGGCAATTGCGCGGCTTTGCGGCCCTCTGCCGCAAGCCCGCACCGCGACCTTGAGAACGATTCGGACTCGAAACGGTGAGCCATTAGATAGCGGGCTGGTGCTTTACTTTCCGGGACCGGCATCCTTCACCGGAGAGGATTGCTGCGAGATGCAGGTGCACGGCGGGCGAGCGGTTGTCCATGCGATATTGGAAGAGCTTGCGCGCGTGGACGGCCTGCGTCACGCGGAGGCGGGCGAGTTTTCGAGGCGCGCCTTTCAAAACGGCAAGATGGATCTGGTGGAGGTCGAAGGCCTTGCAGACCTGATTGCGGCTGAAACGGAGATGCAACGCCGCCTGGCGCTCGAGCATTCGGGTGGCGGGCAGTCGGTGCTTTACGAAGCTTGGGGGCGGCGCCTGACGCATGCGAGGGCGATGATCGAAGCCGAACTCGATTTCGCGGACGAGGATGATGTTCCGGGATCGGTCAGCGCTTCGATCTGGAAGGATATGGAGAAGCTCCGCAATGAAATCGAAGAGCATATCGGCCAGGCGGGGCTGGCCGAGATCATTCGCGATGGCCTCAGGATCGTCATTGCCGGCGAACCAAACGCGGGAAAGTCGAGTCTCCTGAATGCGTTGGCAAAGCGCGATGTCGCGATCGTGACGGAGATAGCCGGCACCACCCGCGATATCATTTCCGTCGATCTTTCGTTAGCCGGATTCTCAGTGAAATTGTTCGACACTGCCGGCTTGCGGGAGACCGATGAACTGGTGGAACGAGAGGGAATTCGACGTGCGCGCGAGACTATCGGACGAGCCGATCTCGTGCTGCTGCTATCGGAGAATCCGGCACGTTTTGCTCTGGGCGAAGCCATACCGGAAAATATTCCGGTCATGAGGGTCGCGACAAAGATCGACCGGGGCGATGTTTCATGGTTGCCGAGCGATGCGGATATTTTCCTGTCGACCAAGACGGGAGCCGGTATCGCGGATCTGTTGGAAGCGTTGCGAGCCTACCTTCCGGACCTGGCAGGCAAGACGTCCTTGTCGATGCCATCGCGGAAACGCCACGTCGATTGTCTTCGTCAGGCGTGCGCTGCTCTTGAGCGCAGCTTCTCAGCGGAGGCTTTGGGATTGGATATTCAGGCGGAGCAATTGCGCGTCGCGAGTGACGCGCTCGGACGCATAACGGGGCGCGTCGATGTCGAGAACTTGCTCGATGTGATATTTTCGGAGTTCTGTATCGGGAAATAAACGATACAACGACCGCGAGTCATTGGCAGCGTTTCACGTGAAACCTCTTGACTCGCCTGAGGAAATTCAGAATCAGGGCTGGCTAGCTGGAGCATTGGAATGTCAAGTTATGATGTCATCGTGATTGGCGGCGGACATGCCGGCTGCGAGGCTGCTTCCGCCTCGGCGCGACTTGGCGCCCGCACCGCGCTGATCACACACAGGCGCGACACAATCGGGGTCATGTCTTGCAACCCGGCCATCGGCGGCCTGGGCAAGGGTCATCTGGTCAGGGAGATCGACGCTCTGGACGGCCTGATGGGACGCGTCGCCGACGCCGCCGGCATCCAGTTTCGTCTGCTCAATCGCCGCAAGGGACCCGCCGTTCGGGGTCCCCGGACACAGGCGGATCGCAAACTTTATCGGGAGGCGATGCAAAACGCGATTGATGCGGTCGACAATCTGTTGGTTATCGAGGGGGATGCTTTTGACTTGCTGACCGAAGATGGCGTGGTCCGTGGCGTTGTCATGAAGGACGGTCGGACCTTTCGCGCCGCAGCGGTCGTGCTCACGACCGGCACGTTCCTGAGAGGTCTGATCCACATTGGCGATCGCAAGATTCCGGCTGGCCGCGTTGGAGAAGAGCCGTCGATCGGTCTGTCTGAGACCTTGGCGCGCTTCGGGCTTAATCTGGGGCGATTGAAGACGGGCACACCCGCTCGGCTCGACGGCCGGTCAATCGACTGGCATCGCGTCGGCCGCCAGGGCCCCGATGAGGATCCGGTGCCCTTCTCGTTCTTGACCGACGAGATCGTAAATCGGCAGATCGACTGCGGTGTGACGCGCACGACGGAAGCGACGCACAAGCTCATTGCCGAGAACATCCATCGGTCGGCAATGTATTCCGGTCAGATCGAAGGCGTTGGCCCTCGCTATTGCCCGTCGATCGAGGACAAGATCGTTCGCTTCGGCGAGCGCGACGGCCACCAGATCTTCCTGGAGCCGGAGGGGTTGGACGACGATACGGTCTATCCCAATGGCATTTCGACCTCGTTGCCAGAGGAGGTCCAAGATGCCTTTATCAGGACCATTCCGGGATTGGAGGATGTGACCATCCTGCAGCCCGGTTATGCAATCGAATACGACCATGTCGACCCGCGCGAACTGCAACTCTCTCTAGCGGTGCGGAAGGCGCCTGGTCTGTTCCTTGCCGGTCAGATTAATGGGACGACGGGCTATGAAGAGGCAGGCGCCCAGGGCCTGGTTGCGGGATTGAATGCCGCTCTTGCCGCGTTGGGTCGTGCGCCGTTCCATTTCAGCCGTACCGACTCCTATATCGGCGTTATGATCGATGACTTGACGTCGCGCGGCATCGCCGAACCCTATCGAATGTTCACATCGCGCGCCGAGTATCGGCTGTCGCTTCGCGCTGACAACGCCGACATGCGGCTGACGCCGATCGGTATCGATCTGGGCCTAGTGGGCGAGACTCGTCAGCAGCGCTTCGAAGAGTGGAAGGGGTACTATGAGAGCGGGCGTGCGCTGCTGCAGTCCCTCTCGGTGACCCCGACCGAGGGGAAGCGGTTTGGCCTGAAGCTCAATCAGGATGGTCAGCGTCGATCGGCCTTTGAGATCTTGTCTTATCCCGAGCAATCCATCGTCGGGCTGAAACCGCTGTGGCCGGAACTTGATACAATTGACGGGCGCGTCGTGGAGGCGCTGGAGATCGACGCCGCCTATGGCGTCTATATGGAAAGGCAAGCGGCGGACATTGCCGGCATTCGCCGCGAAGAAAGCACGAGCATTCCCGAAGACTTCGATTACGGTCTGCTGCCGGGGTTGTCGAATGAGTTGAAGCAGAAGCTCACCCAACAAAGACCGCGCAATTTGGCGCAGGCAACGAAGGTCGATGGGATGACACCGGCCGCCGTGTCGCTAATCCTCACCTGGCTGAAGCGCCAGGATCGGGATGAGCTGCGTGTGGCGAGGCAAGCTATACAATGAAAACGAGTCTGGCCGAAAGCTTGAACGGATTGCGTGTTTCACGTGAAACGGTCGAGAAGCTCGAGCACTTCGGTGCCTTGTTTCAGAAATGGGCGAAGTCAATAAACCTCGTTGCGCCGTCGACCCTCGAGGATTTATGGCGGCGCCATATCGTCGACAGTCTGCAGATCGTCCAACTGGCGCCGACGCCGAAGGTCTGGGTCGACCTCGGCAGTGGCGGTGGCTTCCCCGGCGTGATAACGGCGATTTGCCTGGCCGAGCTTGGGGACGGTTGGGTCCACCTGGTTGAAAGCAACAACAAGAAGTGCGCGTTTCTGCGTGTGGCGCTGAATGAAACCGGCGCCCGGGGCTCTGTTCACCCAGTTCGAATCGAAAATGCGAGTGCAATCGTCCCCCGTTGCGACGCCATTTCGGCGCGTGCACTCGCCGATTTGAGCCAATTGCTTGATTATTGTACCCCGTGGATGATCGGCGAAGGTGCCAATGCGGTCGCATACTTTCATAAAGGGCGGGATTACCAGCAGGAAGTCGACAAAGCCGTTAGCCGGTTTCAATTCGATCTGGTAAAACATGCGAGTGTCGTCGAGCGAGATTCGGTTGTGCTCGAGATTGCAAATCTTTCACGTCGGACGAAGTGATAGGCGAGCGAAACATGTTTGGCCCCAGAAATCGGATTATCACAATTGCTAACCAGAAAGGCGGGGTCGGAAAAACGACGACCGCAATCAATCTTGCGACCGCTCTGGCCGCGATTGGCGAGAAAGTTCTGATTGTCGACCTCGATCCGCAGGGAAATGCCAGCACGGGCCTCGGGATTCAGCGCCGGGATCGGCATCTTTCCTCCTATGAGTTGATGATGGGAAGCCATGCAATCGGTGAGATCGCTCAGAGCACCGCGGTACCGAACCTCTCGATTGTGCCTTCAACGATGGATCTGCTCGGCATCGAGATGGAAATTGCGCGGGAATCCGACCGGGTGTTTCGTCTTCGCAAGGCGCTCGCAGCCCATGAGGCCCTCGCCTATTCCTATGTTCTGGTCGATTGCCCGCCATCCTTCAATCTGCTGACCATGAACGCGATGGCCGCGGCACATTCCGTGCTCGTGCCATTGCAGTGCGAATTCTTTGCGCTGGAGGGCTTGAGCCAGTTGCTGGAAACGGTCGACCAAGTGCGACGAACGGTCAATCCGAGCCTAGATATCCAAGGAATCGTCCTGACGATGTTTGATTCCCGTAACAATCTCGCCCAGCAGGTCGTGAGCGATGTCCGCACCCACTTGGGCGACAAGGTATATCACACTTTAATTCCGCGAAATGTCCGGGTTTCGGAGGCGCCGTCCTACGGCAAGCCGGCCATCCTCTATGATTTGAAGTGCGCCGGAAGCCAGGCATATCTGCAATTGGCGTCCGAGGTGATCCAGCGCGAGCGGCAACGCAAGGCGGCGTAATCGTTTCGGAATCGTAATAAGATTGGATGACAGATGAACGACGACAGCTCCAAAAGGCGTCTGGGCCGCGGTCTTGCGGCGTTGATCGGCGAAATGGATCAGCCGTTGCAAGGCGGCGCCACGCCGCAGCCGCCTTTCAATCCTGATCGCCGCGTGCCGATCGAGTTTGTATCGCGCAATCCTCGCAACCCGCGTCGCCAATTTGACGAAGCGGAACTGCAGGATCTGGCGAGCTCGATCCGCCAGCACGGCATCGTGCAACCGGTCGTCGTGCGTACCGTCGGCCACGACCGCTACGAGATCATCGCCGGCGAGCGCCGCTGGCGAGCGGCCCAGCTTGCCGGTTTTACCGAGATCCCGGTGATTGTGCGAGACGTGGACGATCGAACTGCGCTGGAGATCGCGATCGTCGAGAACGTCCAGCGTTCCGATCTCAACCCGCTCGAAGAGGCGCTGGGCTACGAACAGCTGATCGCTGAGCACGGCTACACGCAGAACGACCTCGGTGACATCATCGGCAAGAGCCGCAGCCATGTGGCCAACAGCCTGCGACTGCTGAAGCTACCGGAGCCGGTGCGCGACATGTTGTCGGATGGCAGCCTGTCGGCCGGCCATGCACGTGCGCTTATCCCGACCTCCGACCCTGTGGCCCTGGCCCGCAATATCGTCGCGAAGGGACTTTCGGTGCGCGAGGCCGAACGCCTGGCGCAGAACGATATCCGGGCGCAGAATGATCCGAATTTCGCCAAGGCGCCGCGCCGTGAGGAAAAGGATGCCGATACGCTGGCGCTTGAGCGCACGCTGTCGGACAGCCTCGGTCTTGAGGTTACCGTCAGCCACAAGGCCTCCGGCGGACACCTGCGCATCGCCTACAAGACGCTTGACCAGCTCGAAGAGATCTGCCGGCTGCTAGAGCGCCGCTGACGCGGAGCGCTGCTCTCCCCCGCGCGTCATCCTCGGGCTGGACCAATGATCCACTCGCACGCGTCAAAGCTGAATAGACAGGCGTCATGATGCATGTGGTCCTCGCCGAGGATGACGTCGCGGGAGTCCGCCCAAGGTCGTTACGTTCCATCTAGTTCGCGGCAACTGCGTTGCGCTTCTTTTGCTCCGGAAACCAACCCCTGAGCAAGGACAGCCGTACTGTGCGGTCAGCGCTTCGCCGATTGGATCGCGATTGCCAGAAGGTTCTGCAAAACGAGACTGTCTTCCAGACTCGGCCGTGTGCGGCTTTGATAAATGGTCGCCTGTAGCCGGCTCATTTCCCGTCGGATTGCCGGCCCGCTCCAGTGCCGAAGGGCTGCTTCGACAATCGGTTTGCGGCGGAAATGCAGGTTCCTTCCAAGGCTGGCTATCACCTGGCTCGAAGATTGCCGGCTGGCGTCCATTTCAGCGCGCATGGAGTCCAATTGCTGGAACTGTCGCAAGCAGGCCTGGAGCACGAGAAACGGCGGCGTCTTCGACGTCGTAATCTTCCTCATGGCATGGAGCAGCGCGTCGACGTCGCCCTTCAGCACCGCATCGACGGCATCGTCGACAGAAATCGCGCTGGCATCGCCGACGATGTCGAGCACATCGCCCTCGTCCACCATCTCCTTGCCGCGGCAGTAGAGCGCCAGTTTTCGTACCTCACTGCGCGAGGCGAGACGATCGCCGCCAAGGGCTTCGAGCAGGCGCTCGCGTGCGGCCGGGCTCAGTCGAAGCCCCGCTTCGGCAAGTTCCTGGTCGATGAGCGCGTGCAGGCTGCGTGCATCGTCGCTGTAGCAGGCGATCGACGCAATGGAACGGGCTGACTCACCGGCCTTTCGAAGGGCAGCCCCCTTCTTGAGGTCCCCGGCCTCGATGATGAGATAGCTGCCGGTGGGTGGCTCAGCGGCAAGGATCTGCAGCGCTTCGGAAAGCGCCTTCTCGGCGGAGGCGCCGCGGATCCAGACAAGCTTCTCGCCGCCGAAAAGGCCAATGGCATTGACCTCGTCAAGCAAGCGTCCGGGATCCTGCTGCACGTCGCTGGCGTCAAGCTTGACGACGGCAAACGGGTCATCGAGCGGGATGCCGAATCTTGAAGCAAGCAGTGCGGCGCGTTCGGAAACGAGACCGCGATCGGGGCCGTAGAGCAAGAACAGCCGGTAGCTGCCAGCCGCCCTCTGCAGGAAGCCGTCGAACTCGTGCGACTTGATCTCGCTCATCCGAACCCCGGATCAGCGGCCGAGGGCCGATGCGATGTCGGCGCCGATGATCTCGGCCAGTTCCTTCGCCGCGCGGTTCTCGCCGTCGCGAATGGCGCGAACCTTGGCGAATTCCTGTTGGGGGAAGTCGACCAGCGCGACAGCCGATCTGTTGCCCGCCCTTACTGTTTCACCGGTGGCGGTCCTGGTCAGGTTGTAGTCCGCCTTCACGACGACGCGGCCGGCTCCGGCGTCGTCATCATCATCGTCATTATCCGTCGTATCAAACAGCACACCCATCGTCCGGTGCGAGACGTTGAGTGCGAGATGATACTGCGGGTTCACTGGCTCGCCAGCACCGCGCGAGGTGAGGAAGACCAGGGCGTTGCGCACCTCTTGCTCGACACGGTCGTCGGACTCCGAGATCTCGATCGAGGCAAGGGCCACCGAGGTTGAGCCGGTGGGGCCGTCCGAGTAAAGCGGCCTTACTTGGCAACCCGCCAAAGCGGTCAGCAGCAGGCCGCCCGCCAGTATCGGAAATGACCGGAGGCGAAAAGCAGCTTTATCAGACAACGACATTGACGATCCTCTGCGGCACGACGATGATCTTTTTCGGGTTGCTGCCATTGAGCGCCGCTTTGACGGCGTCGAGAGCAAGCACGGCGCTTTCGATCGCACTCTGATCAGCGTCGCGGGCGATTGTCAAATCGGCGCGCTTCTTGCCGTTAATCTGGACCGGCAATGTGATTTCGTTCTCGACGACCAGGACCGGGTCAAAGCTCGGCCAGGCGCGATCGGCGATCAGGCCGTCGCCACCGATTTCACGCCAGCATTCTTCCGCCAGGTGCGGCATCATCGGCGCGATCAGATTGATCAGGATCGCAACGGCATCCTTGACCGCCGCCGTGACCGCCGGATCGGCCTTGCCGCTGGCCACCTGGGTCAGTGGAGCGGCCAGAACGTTGACGAGTTCGTAGATACGCGCGACCGCCTTGTTGAAGGCGAGCTTGTCATAGTCGGCTTCGACCGCGCGCAACGTTCTATGCGCGGCCTGGGAGACAACGAGGCCGTCGCCCTCCTTCGCCGGCAAAGCTTCGCTTGCGCGCAGTTTTTCCGCAGCCTCGGCGATGAGCCTCCAGACGCGCTGAACGAAGCGATGAGCGCCCTCGACTCCGGCTTCGGACCAGATCACGTCCCGGTCCGGCGGCGAATCGGAGAGAACGAAGAAGCGGGCGGTGTCGGCGCCGTAGGAGCCGATAATGTCGTCCGGATCGACTACGTTCTTCTTCGACTTCGACATCTTCTCGATCGAACCAATGGCGATCTCCTCGCCGGTTTCGATCAGAAGCGCGCGCCGCTCACCGTCGATTTCCTCGACGCGGACCTCAGCCGGCGTGATCCATTCGCGTTGGGCGCCCTCACCGCGGCTGTAGGTCTCGTGCACCACCATGCCCTGGGTGAACAGGCCTTTGAACGGTTCGTCCAGCGCCACGTGGCCCGTCGCTTTCATCGCGCGGGTGAAGAAGCGCGAATAGAGCAGGTGCAGGATCGCATGCTCGATGCCGCCGATATACTGGTCAACCGGGAGCCATCGGTTGGCGACCTTCGGGTCGGTCGGATCGTCCTCCCACGGCGCGGTAAAGCGTGTGAAGTACCAGGAGGAATCGACGAAGGTGTCCATGGTGTCGGTTTCGCGCCGGGCGTCCTTGCCACACTGCGGGCAGGCGACATGCCGCCAGGTCGGATGCCGATCGAGCGGGTTGCCCGGCTTGTCGAAGGTCACGTCCGGCGGCAGTGTCACCGGCAGGTCCGCCTTCGGCACCGGCACCACGCCGCAGTCGTCGCAATGGATCACCGGGATCGGGCAACCCCAATAGCGCTGCCGCGAGATGCCCCAGTCGCGCAAGCGGAAATTAACCTTCCGCTCCGCGCGCGGCGTGCCGGTGAGCATTTCCTTCTCGAGCCTTGAGGCGACCTTCTCGAATGCTTCCTCCGTAGAAAGGCCGTCGAGGAAGCGCGAATTGATCATCACCCCGTCGCCGACATAGGCTTCGTTCTCGATCTTGAAGCTCGCCGCGTCGGCTTCCTTCGGCATGACCACGGGGATGACCGGCAGGCCGTATTTACGGGCGAAGTCCAGGTCGCGCTGGTCACCGGAGGGGCAGCCGAAGATGGCGCCCGTGCCGTAGTCCATCAGCACGAAGTTGGCGATATAGACCGGCAGTTCCCAGCTCGGATCGAGCGGGTGCTTTGCGCGAATACCGGTATCGATGCCCTTCTTTTCGGCCGTTTCGAGTGCAGCGAGCGACGTGCCGGCGTGCCGGCATTCCTCGCAGAAGGCCTCGATCTCGGCATTCTTGGCGGCGGCTTCCTTGGCGAGCGGATGATCCGCCGAAATTGCCAGGAACGAGGCACCGAAGAGCGTATCGGGGCGTGTCGTGTAGACGGTCAGTTCCGTCGTGCCGTCCGGAACGGTTGCGGCATCGAGCTCCCACCGCACCAGCAGGCCCTCGGAGCGGCCGATCCAGTTCTTCTGCATCAGCCGGACCTTTTCCGGCCACTGGTCGAGGCCGTCGAGCGCGTCGAGCAGGTCCTGGCTGAAATCGGTGATGCGGAAGAACCATTGAGTCAGCTCGCGCTGCTCCACCAGTGCGCCGGAGCGCCAGCCGCGGCCGTCGATCACCTGCTCGTTGGCGAGCACGGTGTTGTCGACCGGGTCCCAGTTAACCTTCGACTGCTTGCGGTAGACGAGGCCCTTCTCCAGAAAATCGAGGAAGAGGTGCTGCTGGCGCTGATAATAGGCCGGGTCGCAGGTGGCGAACTCGCGGTTCCAGTCGAGCGACAGGCCCATCACCTTCAACTGCGCCTTCATCGAGGCGATATTCTGATAGGTCCAACTCGCCGGATGCACGCCGCGTTCCATCGCGGCGTTTTCCGCCGGCATGCCGAAGGCATCCCACCCCATCGGATGCAGCACGTTGAAGCCGCGCGCGCGCTTGTAGCGGGCAACGACGTCACCCATGGTGTAGTTGCGCACGTGCCCCATGTGGATGCGGCCCGAGGGATAGGGAAACATCTCGAGCACGTAGTATTTTTCGCGCGGATCGTCGTTGCTGGTCTCGAAGACCTTGCCTGCTTCCCATTCCTGCTGCCAGCGCGGTTCGGCATCACGCGGATTATATCGTTCGGTCGCCATGTCTTTTCGATGTTCCGGAAATTCTGGGGGGCGCTCAGGCACCCTCATGATAGTTGGCGTGACCTTCATCACGAAACCGCTTGAGCGTCAAGTTTTGACGGGGTTGGCAGCGCACTTTGGCTATCTTTAGGCGAGTGATCCGGCCACTCCAGCGCTGCGCGTCCTATCCGTCGCGCGAAGGACGCTGTAGCACTTTGAACTGCTGCATGTTTCTGCCCTTGGATCGGTTACGATTCAAGGAAACGTGCGGTGGACCTTGGCAAGCATCGCAAGTTTCAATAAGCGGCAGAGGAGGTTTATCGTGGTCTCTGGACATGGGAGCGAAGGATGGAAGTACAGGAGCGGCTGAACGATGTCGTGAGCCGGATTCGCGCCAGCGAAAAAGCGGCAAGACGGCCCGACGGTGCCGTCGCTCTGGTTGCCGTGTCAAAAACCTTTGATGCCGACGCCATACGTCCGGCCATCGCCGTTGGCCAGCGCGTGTTCGGTGAAAATCGTGTCCAGGAGGCAGGGCGCAAATGGCCAGCGCTCCGTCTGGAGACGCCCGATGTCGAACTGCATTTGATCGGCCCGCTACAGTCGAATAAGGCTGCCGACGCGGTCGCACTCTTCGATGTCATCGAGACCATCGATCGCGAAAAGATTGCCCGGGCGGTCTTCGCCGAGATGAAGCGGCAGGGCCGCAACCTTCGTCTCTATGTCCAGGTCAACACCGGTCTTGAACCGCAGAAGGCCGGCGTTGCCCCGGAAGACACCGCCGCCTTCGTCGAACTCTGCCGCACCGAACTGGCGATGAAGATCGAGGGCCTGATGTGCATTCCTCCGATCGACGAGAACCCCGGCCCGCATTTCGCGCTGCTTGCGAAGCTTGCTGCCGAATGCGGTCTTGACAAGCTCTCAATGGGCATGTCCGGTGATTTCGAGACCGCGATCGCCTTCGGCGCCACCAGCGTCCGGGTCGGCTCGGCGATCTTCGGGGCGCGCTGAGGTTTTGATAGTCGCGGCTGATCGCGCGAGGGCGGGTTCGCGATGCCAATATCTGTCTTGCCCGCCGTGGTGTATCATTGGGCCGTGTGCGAAGCCGATGGTTGAGTGGCACGAAGGTGCGATCCCCCCGTCCAATCGACACACTTTTGTTTCCGGCAGTGCCTGCGAGTATCTCGCGACGACGCGAGAAATCTGGCGCAGAGGCAGTCGGGGATCATCTCGGTTGCTGCGCTCCGACGTGCTTTACAGCCTTAAGGCCCGAAATTGCCAAACATTACCGGTTGCTCATCGTACAAAGCAAAATCGCCCCAGTGCCCGCCGCCAATTTGGTTATTGATGATGCTGATCGAAGCGTCATCGACCGTGCCGCCGCCCTTCCGTCCGTCGAGATAGACAGTGTAGCCGCCGCCTACAAGGCGATTGCAGTTGATCGTGATGTCCGACAGACCTGCAAAGTGATTGGCCATCATGATGGCCGAGGTTTGGCCGTGGTCGTTGATCACCGTATTGCCAATGATATCGATATTTTGCCCACCGTTGATCTCAATACCATCGAAATGTGGATCGGTCTCTCCACCATGTAGATCGTGAATAAAATTGCCTCGGACCGTGGATGGTCCCCATATTGTCATGCCGTTCTCAGCGTGATGTATATTGCTGCGGAGGATGGTTCCGAACCCATAGATGGCATTGACGGTCGCACCGCGGGCGTCAATCTCGCTGTCCATGAGAGTGAAGCCCTTGGCCTCATTCATGATTCTTAGCGCATGCCATGGAGTGTCCGAAATGACCCTAGTGTTCTTGACGGTGACATTCTTGGCCTCAACAACGATATCGCCCAGAACCTCCAGACTGCTAATGACGGTGTTGTCCTTTGTCACATGAAGCGTTCCCTTGTACGGGGTCAGCTTCGTCCCGATGGGCACCCCGGTGTTCGAGGCGTCTGGAAACAGATCGCACAGGCCTACTTGCGATGCGCAAAGCGTCGCTCGTCCGAATTGGCAAGTTTCGGCAGCGCTGGCATCAAGTGCATCGCACGTCGCGTTTAGGGCGGCGAAAGGCATAGCAAGAAAAGCCGCCAATTTATTGCGTCTCATCCCATCACTCCGCAATGCTTTGTGAATATTATCAGGCAAACTGCCGATTTCTGATTACCCAGCGTCGGTCCGCCAGCGTTTCAGATGCGACGTAAGATGACGCTGCCGCTTATTAAGGAGGTTGGCTGCCATCCTGAAGAGCGATGCTACTGTGGATCCAGCATGGTTGGGGTGGTCCGTTAGTCCGGCGATCAGGAATTTCAACGACCGCCGCTTCTTGCCCATCTTGTAAAGCGCGATCGCCAGGTCAATCATCATCCTCGATCTCTGTTTCCTTCTTGCCGAAAGCGCACGCTTGTTGTTCCTGAGGATGCGCAGCAGCCCTATCGCCTGTTTATGCCTGCTGCATGAAATGCTGTCGCTCGATATATATCCCAACACGACCGGCTCGATATCTTCATAGAGCGTCGTGTGTTGCGCGAGCCGTATCGCGAATTCCCAATCCTCGTTAGCCCGCGCGCACGAATCGAACCAGGAGTTCCCGGGAAAGCAGTCTCGTCGAAAGAGTGCGTTTTGCAAACTGATGCGGTTCTCCGATAGGAGACGACTGAGTTGATCTTCCTCAAGCCTCAATCGGCCCTCGGGCGGCGGCGCATAGGCCACCTTGGCGGGGCCGAAATTGAAAGAGGCGTCCCGGCCATAGAGGATCTTGGCGCCTGTGACCACGCCAACATGGGCCGGGAGGGTCGAAAAGAGCGAAATCTGGCGCATCAGCTTGCCGGGCAACCAGATGTCGTCGCTGTCCTGGAAGGCAATGTAGTTGCCTTTGGCCTCGGCAAGACCCGTATTGCGAGCCGCAGCTGCGCCGCCATTCTTGGCGCGCCGAACATATTTCACGCGCGGATCGCAGAAGCTGCGGACCAAGCCCTCGACGTCCTCAGTCGAGCCGTCATCTATAACAATTAGCTCAAGGTCTTTATACGATTGGCTGAGAACGCTCGCCATCGCCGCAGCCAGACTACGCGTTCGGTTGAACGTCGGAAGTATGACGGAAACATCAGCGTTCATGGACGGCCCCATAGGGAATGGCCAACTTCTACTTCGCTATCGCCTTTATACTTCGACATGGAGCGCGGGGCTCGCGCAGGGATGACACACTGAAACGGATTTTCAAGACAATGCGAAATCCCTCCTCCAAGGATCACGATATTCGGAAGCGCCATGGTGTGGGAAGTCACGCCAAAGCATGCAACATCTATCCCTTTGGATGGCGGACCGCCGTGGACGAGCCTGCGCACCCTCGTCGGATGAACGAGGACGAGGCGTATTTGCGTCTAAAGCCGTAGACTCCAAGTGGACTGGCAGAGCTACGCTCGGCTCGTCCGTTCGTTTTTTCCTGTTTCGCTTTCCCTCCTTGGAACTCGGCGGGGCTCGCCGGTGGTAGCACTGTCACCACACTCGTCGGGCTCTCGGCGATGGTCGTCCTGCAGCCCGCGACGGTCTCATCAACGGACGCAAGGATAGCGGAACAGGCGCGGCCCCGCCCTACTGCCTGATTCCTTAAATCGGAATCGATTTAAGGACAAATCATGCAGCCATTCAAAGATCACAGAGACCTTTGCGCCTCCGATTGGATGCGCGGCGCTGTAGAGAACGTATTACCCTTTCGTCGGGGTTCTCGTTTGCTTCCATTGGCCTATCTTCTCTGGCCGAGGAGCCGGGCTTTGTCCGGAAAAGTCAGTGGGAGGAGGACGGACATGGCGAGCCGCTATTCCGAAGTGTACGCCGCGTGGAAGGCCGATCCGCATGGATTTTGGGCCGACGCGGCCGGATCGATTGACTGGTTCCAGCCACCCGAGCGCATTTTCGAGTCCGAGCGCGGGACCTATGGGCACTGGTTTCCCGATGGGGTGACGAACACCTGTTACAACTGTCTCGACCGCCATGTAGAAGGCGGCCGGGCTGCGCAGACCGCCTTCATCTATGACAGCCCGGTCACCGGCCGGATCGAAAAGATTTCCTATGCCGATTTGCTCACCGACGTGAAGGCGATGGCGGCGGTCTACCGCAATCTCGGGATCGGCAAGGGCGACCGGATCATCATCTACATGCCGATGATCCCTCAGGCGGCGGTGGCCATGCTCGCCGCCGCCCGCATCGGCGCTGTGCATTCTGTGGTTTTTGGCGGTTTTGCCGCCAACGAGCTTGCCGTGCGAATCGACGATTGCCAGGCGAAGCTGGTCGTCTCAGCGAGTTGCGGTCTCGAACCCGGGCGTATGGTCGCCTACAAGCCGCTTCTCGATGCAGCCATCGAGATCGCTGCCAACAAGCCGGCCCATTGCCTGATTTTCCAGCGTGATATGCTCGCTGCCGACATGGTTCCAGGCCGGGACATCGACTTTGCCGAGGCGCTCGCGGCGGCGAAGAAAGCCGGCGAAGAGGCCCCCTGCACGCCGGTCGCATCGACCGATCCGCTTTACGTGCTCTATACGTCAGGGACCACCGGGCAGCCGAAGGGTGTCGTACGCGACAATGGCGGCCACATGGTCGCGCTCAAATGGTCGATGGAGCATTTCTTCGGCGTGCGGCCGGGCGAGGTCTTTTGGGCCGCTTCCGACATCGGTTGGGTGGTGGGGCACTCCTACATCGTCTACGGACCGCTCCTCAACGGCAACACCTCCGTCCTCTTCGAAGGAAAGCCGATCGGCACGCCCGATCCCGGCACCTATTGGCGTATCATTGCCGAGCACGGCGTCGCAGTCATGTTCACGGCGCCGACGGCATTGCGGGCGATCCGCAAGGAGGATCCCGAAGCCACTTATGCGTCCCGCTACGACCTCTCGCGTTTCCGGGCGCTATACCTTGCCGGTGAGCGGGCGGACCCGGACACGATCCAATGG
>NZ_JADYVD010000025.1 GCF_020193575.1 Ensifer sp. IC4062 | reverse complement strand
GGTTGGGCGCCCCCTTGGAGTCAGCCCGCATGGCCCAGCAGCAGAACAGTTATGATTGCGGCGTGTTCGTGGTGGACGGCACGCGGGCGCTGGTTAGCATATTGGCGCAAGAAGAGCTGCCAGCGCACGAGCCGCTAAACCTCGACAACCTCGTCGCCGATCGGCAGGGACTTCTGGTCCGACTGAGGACTTATGCCGGCTTGGGCTGATAGAGCTGGGGAGCCGGCTTGAGCGGCTCTCCTCCGACCATGGCACCCAGCGCATGCGGCGGAACGCGACAGCCCGAGCGTGGCGAGGACGATCCTTCCATGGGCGCTGGCGGATTCGGTCGTTGCGGCGGCGACTTTAAGCGGCTGGCGCAATGCATCTCGTACACGGGCGGCGTTGAACCGGCGGATGCGATGGCGCTTGAGAAGCGTGGCGATCATCGCCTCGCGGATGCGAGCCGCCCTGTCCGGTGTCGGTGCGGTCTCCCAGAGATCGAGCACCACTCTGCCGCAAGGTCGCTCTCGAGCTCCGGCAGTGGGGGAAGTAGCGCCAGAGCTACTCGCCTACGGGTAATCAACGGTTGCTCTCCTCACCGAGTTCTTCGGCGATGCTCGACCACGCGCGCAGTTCGAGAACGACCTGAGGACGAGCAGTGACTTGAGGTTCACATCACTCGCCGTGAGAGCAGCCAACGCGGACGCGCTCCGGCGGCAATCATCATCTCGGCGACGCGAATAGAGGAACTCGAAGGCCGGGTTCCTCATGAATGTCCGGGTGGTTTGAGGCGATGATCGTAAGAGTCCTCGGCAAGGCCGGCATGCTGCGTCAGGAAACCAAAGAAGTAGAACCCGATGGCGTAAAAGCGCGGTCCCCAGATGAACAGCAGCGGGACGATCGTCCAAGCCGTCACGCACCAGGTTAGAACACTGACGATGCAGGCGAGATAAGGGCGGCTCGACCAGAACATCTTGCGCCCCTCGCTGCGCGGCACATAGTGCCTGGCATCGGCCGTGACGACGCCGAAGGCGTGCTGGATGATGCCCTTGAGCTCACCTTTGGCCTGAACCAGAAGAAGTCCGCCGCGATCCGCAGCAGATCTGCGGGCCGCGTCACCAGACATCCAGCATAACGGCCGGCTGCTAAGGCTACTTGGCACGAGTTTTGCTGTTCCCGTCCCGAGTGGAGTACCTGTCTTCCCGTTTCAACAAGCATCTAACCAAGGCTGGCTATCTGGCGAGGAAGAGGAAAGTATGGGCAGACGGCTTCATCAGCGGGGTGCGCGGCAAGAAGCCGGGAGGCAATCGGATGCTGGGGCGGAGTGCATGAGCCGAAACGGGAGGACAAAAGGAAATACCGAACCGCCAAGGGCGGGCCAACAGCCGCGGACCGGCGAAAATCACCCGCAAGTGACGAAATTCACCCCCATGGGGCACAGAGAGACGCGAAAGTCACATCAATGCAGCGCAAAAAGCTCGCTTTCCGATGTATCCGGATGGACGGCGGAAGGGCCGAAAGCCGTTGGTGCCAGCGAAGAGCCTGGCTTCCCACGGATTTCCCAGTCACCAGACACGGATGTGCTCTGATGAATAGCGCGCAGCTTCGTAGCCGCATTTCCTCTGGCCATCGACTGATCCGTTTGGTCCGTGAGAGATGCAACCTTTACAGCCATAGAGAATTCATGGCGAAAGCCATCCGGGTGCCCGCAGACTACTGGCTTGCGCATTTCACGTCGTCGTTAAACATGCGCATGAATGAGGCCATGGCCCGCCGCATCAACGCCGCAGTTGCTCGAGCCCGCAGCCGAGCTAATCTGTATGACGTGAAGAAGGTCGGCGTAGCGGAATGCGCGACTGAGACCCTGTTTGACAACTGGTGGTTCAAGCCGCGGGAGGCGAATTTATCTCGAATAGAACTGCGCAACCTTATCAAGCGGCGGCTGGACAAAGGCGCTCCGTTGCGCCTGCACTTCCCCATACTCTCGCGCAAGCCACTTTGCCCCCTGAAGAATCGAGGTCCCAACCCCGACCTGGCTGAGTTGCATACCTTAGTCCGGTGTGCTGAGGCCGCCCAAGTAATCAACGCGATCAGCCCGACCGGTTGCCGCCTTATCATCTTGGCGGACGGCTTCAAATACAACCGCGCCTGCCGAACGCCAGATCCACTCATCGCCGCCTACCAAGACGGCCTGCGCTTCTGGGTAAACCAGTTGAATAGTGGCGACATCGTCGAAGTGGTCAATTACGAGCGCTTGGTATCCGACCGCCTATCGTCTGAAATGTTGCAATCGCGACAAACAATTTACGAAGATCACTGCGCCTCGTTGGCTATGCTATATGATCCGCTATTCGATCCGGACGAACTGCAAGCTAGCTTAGACACGGTGCAGCAAGTGGATGATATAGGCGCTCAAATTTATTTCACCTTCTGGTCCATCGTTTCATCCACCTATTACAAGGATATGCACACTTTGATCGGCGGGGAAGCTTTCATGGAACGGCATTATGGAGACGATGTCCAGAAGCTTTACATCCGTTATGCGTCCTGCTTACACCGGCCGCTAAGCCAAGTAGGCCTTCAAGGAGAGCATCTGTCGCGGCTGGGCTACCTGCCGCCAGCGGAGTGCGCAATCCTGTTCCGGAGTATGCGCCGGCAGGCTTGGGAAGCAGCGCTATACTACGTGGCAATCTCGCTGACTGACCGGGGCCTAAATCTCCTGCGGCGCATAGACCGCGATGCTATCAAGCTGACTGTTCACGGCAAGAAAGGAGAGCTGCAATTCTTATCCGCCACCCGGCAGGACGCAAGCATCACTGCCCAGCACTGCACGGGGGGACTGTCAGTCGCAAAAATGGCCGCCAAAGTAAACTTCCGTTACCGCTTGGAGCGCGAGTCCCAAGGCGAATACCCGATCCTACTTGAACAACTGCCTGACACACCCTTTCACCGGGAGCACTACGGGCCGTTGCACGCCATGCAGATGATCGACCAACCCATTGGCTATACTACCGATCCACGCCTGATTGGCGACGGTCGCGTGCACTCCATCCTGACGAGAAGGGGCTGACAATGAACGACGCGCTCTCGGAACGAGAGATTGTCAGCGAATCAAATCTGCACAAGGCGCTAATAAGCAATCTCGGTAGTTTTTGCACTCTAGAGGCTCGGCCGGCGATTAACATAGGCCCTCAGGACGTCGAGCAGGTAGTGGGGGCGTGGCGAGCAGGTATGGACCGTCAGGCCTCCCGTCTCGCTCGCTCGGCCATTAACACACTGGCGGCTCTGCCGGTGGGCTGCCTCTACGAAAGCTTGGGCGATAAGAGCTGGCAGGCGGCAGCACAAATCTGCGAGGTATTCCGTAACTCTCAAGTATCTAAGAATGCTGGCCGTCTCGACACCCGCGCATTACAGCGCAAAGTGCATGAAGCCCTGGCCCGCGATGAACACCTAAACCTCGTTCTGGGCTGGGGCCAACCCAAACGTAGTGCCGGTGGCCTCAAGACGTTGGGGTCTTTTGCCGATCTGGCGGAAATGTATGCCATCCGTCGGTTGCTAATCATCGTGCGCGCGGTATCCCAGTTGGTGCGCAGACCCGTCGGCATGATCGTCCTCACAGGTAGCAGCCGGTTCTTCGAGGCGTTGTTCACGCGGCCGAACGTGGGTCAAGCGTATGACGCCCAGCGCCAGATGATCGCCGACGCCCTTGGCAGGAAGGGCACGCTGTCCTTCCGCCCCTATTCGGACCTATTCGGCGATGGCAGCCATTCTGTTGTCATCGACGCGCGGGAGCAGCGGTTCCGCGACTCCCTCGCAGTCGTTACCGACGAGATGATCCTGTCCAAGTTCGAAACCGTTCTGCTCAACATCGACTGGGAACATCTGTTCGCCCTTGACCCGATGCAGCGCCATCACGCCCCTCACGGCATTCAATTGCCACCGAGCATTGAGGCGTGGCTTCGCGGACGCGATGAGACGGCATGCTCGCGGCTGATCCGTGCCGCCATCGTCAGTTTAATCTCGCCAGAGCGCCAATCAGACTGGATCGCCTCGTTTGAAGGCGAGGATGTGTTCGAGGTTGCCTTGTCCTTCGTCCAGAGTGTGGCCTGGGAATCGACGCGCAAGTACATTGCGCTCCACCTGATAGATTCCAGCGACGAAGCCACTTCTATTCTAAATGCTGCACAAGGCGCTAACGTCTTGCGCCTAACGGTTCACCAAAAACGGGACCGGCGCGACGTACCCGCCATCTTCACCTTAGGTCCAGGCGGCGGCAACCTCCTCGCCCAGCATGTGTTGGCCTGTGTGTTGAAGCGCGATGCAATCGTCTTCGAAAGCTATGCCGAACTGCAACAGCGCGATGCGGCGGCGGTCTACCTGCGGCCGGTGAGCAATCAATCCGTCTATCCCCTCTTCGGCTGGCTCGCTCCAGCGCAACAGCCACTCTGCTTCGTGGAAGTCGGCTGCGACACTCTAAAGCTTCTCTGCGAAGCCGGAGGGGTCCAATGAGCGAGGCTGACCTGTGCGTTGCCCACAGATCCCGCGCTGATCTGTGCCCTACGCGTGCGAGGGGAGCCGACTTGAGCAGACCAGGCCCACCGTGGCCTTCGGCTCGATCTGACGAGAGGAAGCCCTCACCGGCTGAATTGCAGCTTGTTCCGACTGTGCTGGTGTGGTCAGCGGCTCATCGCCGCTTTGCCGATAGTGGCACGGACTGCCGCACTTGCGGTGGAGTCTTTGGCCCAGGTAGAGACGGCCGGTGGTTCCCGCGCCACACCCTCACCCCTTTCGATTCAGAGACATCGAAATGCCGACGCCTCACGATGTAATAGTCCTAGCGATTGGGCAAGCGCTCACCAGTACCGTGGTGTCTTTGCTGACATCGGTGTCAAGTCTGTCCGGCAATTTCCTTGCCCCCTATCCAACGCTTAGCACTCTTCCAGTGACCGCCACGGTCATAGGCACGCTAATCATGATCTATCCTGCGTCCACACTGATGGGACGGCTCGGCCGGCGATGCGGATTCATGTTCAAAGCCGGTGTAGGCATCGTTGGCGGCGCCACTGCAATGATGGCAATGGTAGTGCACAACTTTCCGCTGCTGGTGCTGGGCACATTCTTGCTCGGTATCTTTAGCGCCTTCGGTCAATATTACCGCTTCGCGGCCATCGACGCCGCTAAAGATCCGGCGGAGAGAGACATCGCCGTAGCCATAGTCACCGGTGCTGGTGTCGCGGGCGGCATCGCCGGACCGTACCTCGGCGGCCGGTTCGCCGAGGCCGTGTCGGAGGCTCCTTACGCCGGCGCTTTTATGGTATTGTCTCTGGTGTGTGTCGCCCTGGCCTTGTCCCAACTTTTACTGTCCGCCGATCTGGGCCGCGACAAAAAGCCCGGAGCACCAGACAAACACCCGGCCGACACACTGATACTGGGCGGACCCTTTCTGAGGGTCAGTCTGATCTGTGCCATTGGCTTCGCAGTCATGACTTTGACGATGAATGCCGCGCCGCTGTCCATCCATCACTCCGGCCTCAGCGTCCATCACTCAGCAACGGTACTCCAAGCGCACTTCGCCTTGATGTACCTACCGTCTTTTTTCAATCCCATTCTGATAAAGTACATCGGCTTGCGGGGATTGGTGCTGCTGGGGGTGTTCGCTAGTGCCGTCGGATGCATACTGAGCGCCGTCACAGAACAAACTCTGACAATGTATATCCTTGAGTTGGGTCTGTCGGGTATCGGCTGGAACTTCATGTTCAACGGCGGCACTTTGTTGCTCGCCAGCACTTACTCGCCTGCCCTTAAAACAAAGGCGCAGGGGTTTAACGCCATGCTGGTCTACTCGGCTAACGTAGCGGCCTCCTTTGCGGCGGGTGCATTGATGGCAAATGCGGGTTGGGTTACATTAAATCTGGTTGGCCTTCCCCTGCTGCTAATTGCGGTCTGGTCCCTGCGCACCACCATTGAAGAACTGGAATGAGAGCAGGTCAACATCCCCTGCTAAGAGTCCTCTCTGATTGGATATAGCCTATCGGCAGACGCCCGCCACGACGGGTCGCGCAATCTTATCCGTATCCGGGTTCAGAAGTACGAGCAAGGCGCATTTGACGAAGATGCGCAGGCGGGCGACCAAAGCGCTTCGAGGATCGCGCGTTCATCGCTGGCGGCTTTTAGAGGCCATTCCATGGGCTGAACGCCAGGTTGCTGTCCACGCTGAGGTTGACGTCGGTATCGTTGACCCCCAGACTTGCTTTATCGAAGAGCCGCGCGCTGCCGTATGAAGAGCCGCGCCGTCAGCGGCAATGGGTCAAAC
This sequence comes from Ensifer sp. IC4062, assembly GCF_020193575.1. GTDB lineage: Bacteria > Pseudomonadota > Alphaproteobacteria > Rhizobiales > Rhizobiaceae > Sinorhizobium. Next base: position 94,775 of record NZ_JADYVD010000025.1, on the reverse strand, counting down.
AGCTTGGTGCTTTTTCCGAATAGAGATAGACGGTTTTCTCTGCGGCCCGCGGGCAGGTAGCGAGCATGGCCACTGAGCGACAAGGCGGCCAGCCCTCCGACATGCAGGTCATAGCCATAATCTGTGAGCCGGTTTACCACCGACACTCAGAAATTTGGAACCGCTACATCCTAAAAATGCCATAACGTGGCGTCTCGATGGGAGCATTGAGCGAAGCACTTACGGCGATTGCGAGCGCGTTTCTGGTGTCGACAGGATCAAGAATCCCGTCATCCCAAATCTCGGACGTTGCGTAATATGCGCTTGACCGCTCCCGATACTCTTCCAAGATCGACTGTCTGGTGGTCTCGTACTCCTGCGCCGACAACTGCTTACCGTCGACCGCCAGTTGCTTCGCCTTGACATCCGTTAGCACTCGCGTCGCTTGATCGGCACCCATGGCTGAAATCTGAGCCTGCGGCCAACTGAACAAAACACGCGGATCGAAAGCGCGCCCTGCCATAGCGAAGTTTCCCGCACCGTGAGAATGGCTACATATGACCGTAAATTTGGGCACCGCCGCTCCGGACACAGCCATGAGTAGCTTGGCGCCATTTTTGGTGATGCCACGCCGCTCATATTCACTGCCGACCATGAAGCCGGTGATGTTCTGCAAGAATAACAGGGGCGTCCGATTCGTATCGCACAATTGGATGAAGTGAGCGCCCTTGAGCGCACTGTCGTCGAACAGCACGCCATTATTCGCCAGAACACCGATTTGGTATCCATGAAGGCGCGCAAACCCGCACACCAGAGATCGGCCGTAGCGGGGCTGGTATTCATGGAACCTGCTGCCATCGACCAAGCGCGCGAGAATCTCCCGCATATCAAAGTGCATTCGAGCATCTCTTGGAATGATGCCGTATAGTTCCGACGCATCATAGGCAGGCGGCTCCGGAGCGACTCTATCGAGCGAGGTTTTTTCTGGACGACTGAACCGGGCGACTATGTCGCGGGCGATCGCGATCGCGTGCATCTCTGAGTCCGCGAGATAGTCGGCCGTTCCCGATACACTGGTTTGCATGTCAGCGCCGCCGAGGTCGTCGACAGACACGTGCTGGCCAGTCGCGACTTTAACAATCGATGGGCCGCCGAGAAATATCGCTCCGCTTTCCTGGACGATTATGTTGTAATCGCTGAGCGCAGGGACGTAGGCCCCTCCCGCTATGCAATGTCCCATCACGATGGCGACCTGCGGTACGCCCATCTTCGAGAGAATGGATTGGTTGCGGAAGATTCTGCCCGCGTGGTGGCGATCCGCGAAGAACTCCGCCTGCATAGGCAGAAATCCACCGCCACAGTCGCAAAGATGAACGACTGGCAGGCGATTTTCGATTGCTATATCCAAGGATCGGACGATCTTCTTGACCGACAGCGGATACCATGCTCCACCCTTCACGCTCGAGTCATCTGCGTGAACTATCACCTCGCGTCCCGCGACGATGCCGATGCCGACGACTTGCGCTGCGCTTGGCACCCCCCCGTCGTAAGCCTCGTTCGCAGCCAGTGTCGAAAGTTCGAGGAAAGGAGTTTCTGGATCGAGCAAAGCCTCGACCCGGTCACGAACAAAAAGCTTGTTTTGCCGCCGCAGGCGCTCGCGGTCGCGCTCGGGACGATCGAAACGGACCGCACGCTGGCGCTCCTTAAATTCGGTCACAAGTCGTCTGTTGTGGTGCTCGTTGAGGCGAAATTCTTGCGAGTTCACATCAATAAGAGACGCGAGCCGCTGCATCTCAATGCCCTTCCTGTGTGATCGTAACCAACACCGCGTCGTGCTCGAAGCACTCGCCTTCATTGAAGTGAATTCGGTCGACCACGCCCTCCTGGGGGGAGCGTATGACGCTTTCCAGTTTCATGCTCTCGATAACCATCAGGGCGGTGCCTGTGGAAACGGCTTCGCCGGGCATAACCGACGTTTTAACCACGACACCCGGCATTGGTGCGCGCGCCATGAGGTGACCTGCATCCTTTTTCACGAGAGCATGCGCTGACAACGGGTCTCGGTAGCGCAGAATGCGCGTGCGACCGCGAATATGCAGATGAATTATGTCACCATCGATAGCGAACCTGACCGGCTCGCTTGCGCCGGTAATGGTAAGAAGACCTCTGCCGTCGCCCTGGTGGGAGAAGTCGACTGCGAGTACTTCGTTGCCCAAATGCAGGCGGTATCCCTGCTGACAGCGCGAAAGCCACAACTGATAATCTACACCTTCATGCTCGAAAAGGTGGTTCACGCGTTTCTCCAACGGCCCAGGGAGGCGTGAAGCTCGGGTACGGCATCTGCCGCCTCGTGAACTGGTCTCGTCAGGAGAGCCGCGGCTGCCAAGAACGTCGACAGGTCGCATGCAGATTCGCCAGCGGCCAGCTGCGGATTTTCGTCGAGATATCCAGTATGGACCTGTCCGCTTAGAAATTGCTCGTCGGCAAGGACTCGCGCGAGAAAGCTCGCGTTAGTTTCGCAGCCGAGGAGCACCAACCCCTGCATCGCACGTGCGATCTTTAGCGCAGCCCCATCACGCGTGCGCGAATGTACGATCACCTTTGCCAACAGGGAATCGAAGGCTGTCGTTATCTGCTGACCTTGAGAGATGCCAATGTCGATCCGTAGGCCTGGACCGCCGGGATAGTCGAGCACCAGTATCTTCCCCGTCGTGGGAGCAAAGTCGCGTGCAGGAGCTTCAGCATACACCCTGGCTTCGATTGCGTGTCCTGTCGACATGATGTCTTGCTGCGAAAATCTAAGCTCTTGACCTGCGGCGACATAGAGTTGTTCGGCAACAATATCGATGCCAGTGATCATTTCGGTAACGGGATGCTCTACCTGCAGGCGCGTATTCATCTCGAGGAAATAGAACTCTTCTCCATCAACGATGAATTCCACCGTGCCTGCGTTTCGATAGTTAGCGGCTCGACAGATGTCCACGGCAGTTTCACAGATTCTCTCGCGCAACCCCAGGGGAAGCGCTGACGCGGGCGCCTCCTCTATGACCTTCTGAAATCTGCGCTGCACCGAGCATTCCCGCTCGAACAAATGAACAACGTTTCCGAAGGAATCGCCGAGCACCTGCACTTCGATATGCCGCGGCTTTTCGATGTATCGTTCGATGTAGAGCCGACCATCCCTGAAGTAGCGCTGCGCCTCACTGCGTGCCTGCGGGATGGCTTGCTCCAAGGTATCGAGGTCGCGGACGATCCGCATGCCCTTGCCGCCGCCGCCGGCCGATGCTTTTACCAGCAAAGGCGCTCCAATGGATCGCGCCCTGAGGATGAACGTTGCAGGGTCATCTTCTTCGATCGCCGAAGGCACGACTGGAAATCCGTTCCGCTGAACGAAGTTGCGGGCCCGGATCTTGTCGCCCATTAGTTGGATGCTCTCAGGAGTGGGCCCGACGAAGGCGAACCCAGACTCGACCACAGTCCTCGCGAACTCCGCATTCTCTGACAGGAATCCATAGCCTGGGTGAATCGCCCCGACATTCGCCTCGCGCGCGGCAGCGATAATTTGTACGGTATCAAGATAGGCCGAAACTGGCGTGCGACCGCTTACGGCAATGGCCATGTCGGCCATCGAAACCGCCGGCGCTCCCGCATCGAGTTCGTGGCAAACGATTGCGGAGCGCAGTTCCAGCTCGCGCAGGGTCTTGATGATGCGTACTGCAATCTCGCCTCTATTTGCGATCAGAACAGTATTAAAGGGTAGTTTTTGCATTCGATTATTTCTCTAACCGGGCTGAGATTCGGCTTCCCCATTTTTTGCGGGCGCTTTGTGCCGGCCCAATTTCCCGTCTTGCCGCCTGCAATATCCTACGGAACGCATTCAAAATTGACAGGCTCCTTGTGGTCGATGCCCTGATGGGCGAAGTAGCGTCTCCGCAGCAAACCGGAGCCGGCCGTGATCCCTGAGGAGCGCCGGTGACTCGTTTAGCGTTTGCATAGAAGCCCACTTGGCGCGACACAATGCGGTTGGTCGTAATGCTCGATGGGTGGCGGGCAGACCGTAGAGACGCAGCGCGCCTGTTCCATGGGTGCGTCTCGGATGCGTTTTGCATGGCTTGAATCTTCTCCGAGCGGGGTAGCCCCAGACATCGAAGGCGGGTCGATTTCACTTTCACTCCCAATGTCACACCACCATCGCCACTTCAGGTTATTTATTTAGGATTAGTTCAGCGAATTAAGAAATTCGCGTAGTGAATACGGTCTTGAGCATTGTCAATTCATGCTTGACGCGGCGTCGTTTCTCCGCCCACACTGCACGAGATACTGTATGGTTCACTTATGATCTACATCCTACTCTCCGTTACTTGGCAAGAAAGTGCGGAATCTACACCGGAAGACACTATGGACGCCACACTTATTGTGTTGCGTGACACTTTTTTGGATATCTGCATGCTGATGAAATCACCTTGGCAGCCTTGGATCGCACCCGGCGATGAGCCAGCGTACCAACGGCTGGCGGCCGCAATCGCGGAGGACCTCGTAAACGGCAAAATCGCTCCCGGATCCCGCCTGCCGGCGCAGCGGGACCTGAGCTACCGACTGGGAGTGGGGTTGGGCACGGTGACAAAGGCCTATGGGCTCTTGGCGCGCCAAGGCCTTGCCTCATCTTTCCATGGACGTGGAATGTTCGCGACGAACAAAATCCTGACCACCAGAAAGATGGTCGATCTGAGCTTAAACGTGCCTCCGAATGTCATTTCGGAACAATTGCTGAGCGGGACGTTGGCCTCGCTTGCGACGACCATTGATGCAGACTCCTTCGGAGCATGCAATTTTCCGAAGGGAACCCTAGATCATCGTATGGCCATTGCTGGATGGCTTCAGCACTATTGCACCTCGGCCGACGCCGAACGCATGATCTTTTGCAATGGCGGTCAACATGCGCTCTCGACGGTGCTGACCGCATTGGTCGCACCGAATATTTGCTTAGGTACTGACGAGTTGCCGTTTCCGGGGCTCGTGAAGATTGCACATTTGCTCGGCATTGAATTGGTCGGAATTGAGGCTGATCGAGAAGGCCTCCTACCAGACGCCCTCGGGCGGATCGCATGCGAGGTCGCTTCGAGAAAGAAGCGCCTCGTGTTGTTCACCAATCCGACTGCGCAGAATCCAACCGGCAAGACGATGTCTCGGTCACGGATCAAGGACCTTGCCGCGCTTTGCAAGCGCGAGGATATATTGATAATCGAAGACGACGTGTACGCAGCCTTCGCTGCACGTGATCGCATTTGCTTTCTCGATCTGGCGCCTGAACGAACCTATTACATAAACAGCTTTGCCAAGCTGCTCACACCAGGGCTGCGCCTTGGTGTTCTGATTGCTCCGTCTCATCAGCTGGATAATCTGGTGCGCGTGCTCCGTGCACACGGTGCGACTGACTCTCCAATATCCAGGCTTGTCATCCACAAATGGATAGCGGATGGGGTGGCATCACATATCTCGAAAACCGCGAGCGCGGAAGCCCTTGTTCGGAACAAGCTAGCAGCTTCGATCTTCGCCTCGATAGGCGATGCGTGGATCGGCAGCGGGTTCCACATGTTTCTGTCGATGGGCAACTCTGCGGCGGTCGCGCTTGCCAACGCAGCCCGCCAACGCGGAATAATCGTCACCGATCCTGCTGTCTCTCTGTCCGCCGGAAATGATCGAAGCGGCATTCGTCTTTGCTTGGGTGGGCCCACCCGCGACGAACTCAGCGGGGCATTAAAGGAGATCGCCGCCCTGCATGTTCAACTGGGGCAGGCGACGAAGGCCTCGGCAGAAGACCTCGGGGGGAACATAAATGCGTAGTGCCGGCCCAGACAAATGGGCGTCTGCATGCTTGAGCTTCGTTTCATTTCGCTCCCGTGTCTGGCTGACCACAAACGTCTCGTGCACAAAACTGCATCTCAATTGAGCGCACTAACGGCCCACATTGAGGAGTTGCAGCCCAGCCAAAGCTGAAGAATCACCCGTACCTCAATCGCTCAAAAGGTCGCATGGCGTTTGCCCGGTCGGGAAAAGTCTCATGCGGCTTCAGACAGAAGGGATTAAGTGACAATGGATCTTTGCACACTCATTGACCGCAATGCGGCGTTTACTCCGAACAAACCCGCAATTCATTTCAAGGGCGAGACCTTGAGCTACGCCGCTTTAAGCCGACGCATCGCCCAAGCCGCACGCGTCCTGAAGAACGAGCTCGGAGTGACTAAGGGCGACCGCGTCGCCATCCTCAGCCTGAACCGGCCTGATTATCTGATTCTTCTCTATGCCTGCGCGCGCCTTGGCGCGATTTTCGTGCCTTTGAATTGGCGGCTCGCGGTGGCTGAGCAGCTCTTCATCTTGTCCAATGCGGGAGCAAAGGTCCTGGTGCTCGAGCGAGAGTTCAACGCGCTACTGCCGTATCTGGCACACACACTGCCCGACACCTCAGTCGTCGGCCTGGACTTCGCGCCCCGTCGCGGGAGCACATGGGGTAACCTGTTGGACAAAGGCAGCGGCGATAGCCGGAACCCACATTCAGACTTGAGCTGCCCGCTAATGATCGTCTACACTTCTGGCACTACCGGGCGACCGAAAGGCGCGGTCCTCCGACAGGAAGCATTGCTCTGGAATGGGGTGATGAGTCAGCACATGCATGCTCTGACATCGGCAGATCATGTGTTGTCGGTATTGCCATTCTTTCACGTGGGTGGGCTCAACATTCAGACCACTCCGGCTTTGCACCATGGTGCGACAGTCACTATTCATTCCCGATTTGCGGCGGGTGAGACACTTTCTGCTTTCGAGCACCGCCGGCCAACGCTTACGGCATTGGTGCCGACAACCATCCAAGCATTGACCGACCACGCCGAATGGTGGACCGCCGACCTGTCCTCCTTGAAGGCTATTTCGACTGGCTCGACGATCGTGTCTCAGGCTCTGATCGAACGCGTTACCGTGCGTGGGGTGCCGGTCCTGCAGATCTACGGCTCCACAGAAACTTGTCCCATCGCCATCTATACGAGGCTTGGGAGTGAACTCTCGCGCTGCGAGTCCACTGGCTTAACGGGCCTATGCTGCGAGGCGATGATCATCGATGACGCCGGTAAGGAGTTGCCCGCGGGTGCTCTAGGCGAAATCGCAGTGCGCGGCCCGAATGTTTTCTGTGAATATTGGGGCGACCAACAAGCCACCCGCGAGGCACTGCGTGACGGCTGGTATCGCACTGGCGATATCGGGCACTGCGATACCGACGGTTATTTCTGGGTCCGCGATCGCAAAAAGAACCTCATCATTTCCGGCGGAGAAAACATCTATCCGGCCGAAGTCGAGCGTGTACTCGGGGAGCACCCCGATGTCGAGGAATGCGCTGTCGTCGGTCGACCGGATTCGCGCTGGGGCGAAGTGCCGGTCGCCTATGTGATCAGGCGGGCGGGGGCACGGATCGAAGCGGAAGCACTGGCGGCGTATGCACAGTCGCAGGTCGCCCGGTTCAAGGTCCCGCGGGAGTTCATTTTCACCAGAGAATTGCCGCGAACAGCGTTGGGCAAAATTCAACATTCGATTTTGAAAGAGCTTGAAGCGCGATCAAGCGAGCAAGAAGGCGGCACCTGAAGATCGGGGCGACGAGCGAACTGCGGGTCCTTTCCCATGACCAGTGAACTACCAGTTCAGCGATGCTGTCGACGGCTGAGGGCCAGCGGCGTCATCCAGCGTGATGCTGACCTGTCGCGCCTGTGGCGTCGAGCCGTTGGGCGGTTGCGCCATGCCCTCACAGAACTGCCTCAGCGCATCGAAGATGCCGATATCCGATGACCTGCTGTCCTTCAACTTCGCAAAACCGCCACTGCCTAATCAGACCAGATGCCATTCCCAATCGCTGGCGATTTTTCGAAATCACGGGCCTACTTGCGGGCAAATAGCGCTTGAGGATCTTCGCCTTCACCTCGATACGAAGTTGCTTCTAAGGTCTCCCCCATGCGATGCCTATGGCCGCTATAGCAAGCACCAACACTTCTGATCGTCGGGAATGTCATACTCGACGCGCTCGCGCGGCAGGATTTTCGGCGCTACGGGTATTCTAAAGACCTACGTTGACCGACTGAGTTTTTCGTCCACGGAATATCTGCGCATGAGAAGGGTTCGTTCCCCGAATTCAATTAGTGGATCCGGCGCAATTACACCATGTCCCGCAATCGAGAATTGATGGTGATGCTACAGCGGTTGTATTGAGTTGGACTCACCATGTGGAAGAATTCCCGTGATCCAGGACTTTTTTGAGTTATGATCGGATTGCTACGTCGCCCATTTGCGAATTGAAACTTTCTGAGACTCGTCAGCTCCTCAACAAGATCTCGGAATAATCGGAAGGGGCGGCAGCGTTCTCGGCTGTGGCAGATGGTTGATGTCTGCTGATCTCTCGCTTCGACAACCGGATTCTCGGCCAAAGGCTCTGCCGCTTTTACTCAGGTCACCTTACCGTGCGCCAGATACGAGCTTTGCAAGGGGATGTAAGGTGCCATGGAAGAACCTCGATACCTGGACGGCGGCGCCATCCGTCGTAAAGAAAATGAACATCAAATTGCTTTTCGCGCAGGCGTATTATCGACAGTCGCGGATGGGGCAGCAACAGGGCAGTACGAGCCAGCAAGCTAGCTTTGAACAACAGATGAACGAGTTGCAACTCAATTCGTCCGATGAGAGCTCCGCAAAGTCTAGTTCGCCTGATGAGAGTCCCGCAGAGGGCGGTGGAGGAATCCGGCGCGCCAATCTCGGCGGTTCGATGCGGATGCCGCCGCACTGTCGGCTGAGAGACAACCCGTTCAACAGCACGCGCCACAGCGTTGATCTCCCCCGCGCTCACTTTGGAGATGCGGCCCAAGTACCGCAGGCCAATTTGCGGGATGATCTGTTCAGCAGCGCGCGCTACACCTTGTCATCTCAAGAGCAGCCCGCGATTGAGACGAAGAGCAGCAAACATCGCAAACTGTGGAACAGTATCAAGTCAGGGGTTCGAAAGGCGTTTGGGGCGAGTCGCAGCGAAGAGCCATCCGGCTCGGCGGTGCAACAAGAGATCCTTTCAACGAAATTCCGTGTGGATCACGCCAAGCAGCCCGGCCGAACACGCGGAGTCCCTGCGGACGATGAGGCGCTGTTTGAGGAGTTCAAAACCAAAGCCAGGCCCAACCCGGACGACGGCACCGTCAAAGAAGGCTCCGTCAAAAATGCGGTGGCGGATCTGCGCCATTTTAGCGCCCGACTCAGTGAGAACGGGAGGCCATCAATCGCGGCTCGAATTGGCAACCCGGAGTTAGCAGCTGGGTTGGATGACGATGCGGAAACTTACGCGAGCGATCGCAGCCGGCGCATCAAAGCGGCATTGAAAAAGCTCCGGGACGTCGACGCCGGAAGGGCGTTGTCAGCCGATATCCGCCGCCTTGTTCCTTATCCGGCAGACGCGACCCTCATCGACATGTGGGCCGCGGCGGAAAGGCAACAGGTAGGACTGAGCCACGAGACTGTCGATAGACAGGCGCGCCGTCTTTACAGGTTGAGTGAATGGCTGCAAAAAAATGGCGATAGGGGAGCCATGGCTGGCCGACTCAACGACGATCAACTGGCCAAAGAGGTTGCGCAGTATGAGGATCAAACCGCGGACACCAAAATCAATGCCGATTTGCTCAGGCTTCGGCGATACCAGCAAGTTCTCGAGGCGGGCGCGCGTCCGCTCTCCGGGGCAGGCGCTCGGCAACCGCAGGAGCTTCCCTCGACGCCGGCAACCCCAAGCGAGGGAGCTTGGGGTTGGTTTAGGGAGCAGATGCAAGAACCCGCGTCGTCCTCGTTCAGGCCACAGCCGGGCGCGCTTCAGGGTCTTCCGGCAACGCCAGCTACCCCAAGCGAGGGAGCTTGGGATTGGTTTAGAGAGCAGATGCAAGACTCCGCATCGTCCTCGTTCAGGCCACAGCTTGGCCCGCAGCCGGGCACGCTGCAGGATCTTCCGGCTACCCCAGCCACCCCGAGCGCTGGCGCTTGGGCCTGGTTTGGGGAGCAGATGCAACAGAACCTGCGTTACCATCATCTGCAAGGCGTCCGTCCTCAGATGTCTACGGCGGTCTTGAGCCGATAATTAATTTGAATCCGCCCACGCCGTATGAATTGCGTGACGATGCTCATTCTGCGCCGGAGCCTGACTTTGCCAGACCGCCGTCGCTCGTCGGGCCATTAGCGGCTCCTCAGGAGATTCCGGATATCGGACCTATCATCGGCGAGACTTGGCGCCACGGCTCCCAACCGGCCTCGGATGTCGTGATCGACGTACTGGAAAACATCAATCTGCTGCCAAACCAATTCGGTCCAAGGCAGGTCGAGATCAACCGTGAGCGTTACTCGATCACCTTGGGACCGGGGGGCCGCAGGGACATTCGTCTCATCCATCATCCGCGCGCGAGGCCGATGAATGAAGCAGGGCCATCCCGTCAGCCTATAGCGGACCTTGGTTTTCTTATCCGCGGGGGATGGCAGCACCGCGAACGCTGGCTTCCACGTTACCTTGTCCGTACACTCGAGGGGGAGCACCTCATGCCGGAAGCCGGGCGCCCGACGTATATCAACATCCGCGGCGTGCCTTATCGGGCCGAACTGCTGGAAGCGGGCGGTGGCTTACGGGTTCGTATTTATCCTGAAGCTGATTGAAGATCACGCTTGGGCTGCAACCTCGGTGGTCAGCGGGGAGCGCACCGCGGCAAGCATTTTACCGCAGCCACCGGCATAGTCCTGCTCGCACCAGGGGGCGCTTCCAGGACCTGCCTGCTCAATGATACACGAGCGTTTGGATAAAACGAAAATGGGGAACCCGAAATTCAAATGTATCCCGTACATAGAGTTGCTGCTCCCCGGTGGAAGAGTGACCCTTTCGCCGGGGAGCAGCAACTCCACATACGGAATGCATTAGGCATACGCTCACGTTGCGCGAAGACCGCGTCGATCGGACTACGTGGTAGCGTGCGTTTTTCTGTATAGTAGGCCGTCGCACCATATGTGTTCAACGCGTCCCCACTCGCAGGCTGCAGCCGCACTCGGGAAGAAGCCACGGCCATGGTAATTAGCACTTGTGTTGCAAAGCAACGGAATGCCCGTGAGCCTTTCATATTCGACGAGTACCTCGGCGACCTTATGCTGAGAGGTCCTGGAAATAGTTTGCAGCCGCGCAGACCCGTCAAGGTGTACAACAGCAGGAACTTTTTCCTGCCACGCCATCTTCGTCTGATGATCGAACAACATGTATGGATCAGGCGTTCCGGGGCTAAATATATCCGGCGCACGGTCTTCCAGGCATATCGGCGCCACTGGCCGGAAGTGTTCGCGGAATTTGATTTCGTTGAGGTAATCCTTCATTTCCGGCGAGGTCGCGGCAGCCAGAATACTTCTTCCTCCTAATGCCCGTGGTCCAAGCTCACTGCGTCCAGAAAGGAAAACCACGGGTTTGTTGCTGGCGAGGATTGCCGCAAGCTCCGAGATACTGCAGGGGCTTGGGTCCCATCCGGCCGGTACATCGCCCGCTTGCAGACTCGGGCCGCTGTAGACTGACCAGTCCAACGGCACGAACCCTTGCTGTGCCACTATCTCAGAGCAAGCTGCACCAATCGCAGAGCCGCTGTCATTAGGAAAGGGCGGTACCCAGACCAAATCGAACAGGCCCGTCTCGCGCAGTGCACTGTTCCATTTGATGTTGAGTCCGCAGCCGCCAGCTATGCACAGATTGCGTGCTCCCGGAAGGGCAAGGTGCTGCAAGGCATTCGCCATTTCGTTGACGAGGAGACGTTCGAGGAAACAATGATACGATGCAAGCACATCTTCGGGCGCTTCTGCGCCCAATTGGAGCGCGCTGGCAGCGAAAAAATCATGCACGGCCGCAAGTGAGGATTCGGCGTTGTTGATGTTTACGCGGAAGGTATAGGCAGGGGCCGTATCGCCGGCAAAGTGTTCGTCGTAGAGCTTCTGAAACACAGCAACGATGCGTTCATTAACTGACCCGAGTGCGATAAAGGCCATCAGCTTACCGGCCACGCCGAGATCCCAACCCCCGCGGCTCGCCTGCTTATACGGGCCGAAGTAATGGCCCGCGACAGCGTAGGCCTGGCCTGTCACCGGGAACAAAGATTTGACGAAGCGAGCTCGGCTGCCGTCTACATAGTATAGACGCGGAAATATGCAGCCGTCCCACACCAAGCAAAGCGCAGGTTCTCCGGACTTGGCAAAGGGGCTGGTGCAGTATGCAGACGTCACATGGTTCGTCACATGGGGATAGCTTCTGTAGCTAAAAACCCGATCACCAAGCGTGAGGCCGGAGCCGCCAACCCAATCGAGAAGTCCCTCGGCATGGCGCTCAACGTAGGGCGCGCCTTTGAGGACAAGGGGAGTCACCCCACTGAGGACCTGAAACTGCGACTCGACCTCACCGTCCCAGCCGTCAATAACAAACTGATCAACATCTCGCGCACTGAGCCCGTTTTCCGCCAGAGCGGCCACAACAGCATCGAGATTATCGATTGCTTGATATCGGGGATTGTTATTACGCTTCTCCTGCTCAATGCAGAAGACGAGCCGTCCATCCTCGACAAGGGCAATAGCCCCGTCATGGGTCAACTTGATGCCACAGACGAGCATACTGTCTCCATCTAAATTAGGTTTACTAGAAACTCGATTTCCGAAAACGGGAAAGCAAGCAGACTTCGTTGGGCGACGCGCCGCGGCAATCAAGCTGCTCCACCTCGATCAACGTTTCGTTCAGCATGGCGATGATGGTCTCGGCACCAGCCACATGGCCCCAGCGCCGGCAATTTGCGTCGAGCGCGGATCCAAAAACCAGGTGCCCATTTGGCGCTAGCATGCTCACCAGGTTGTGAACGGCGGTGCGCATCGCGGCTAAATCATCCAGGTAGTAAAGAACTTCGGCCACGACGATCAGATCGAATAGCTGCTGAGTCGAGAACTGTTGGACGTCAGCGACTATCCAGCTGATGTGAGATGTTTCCTTTATCCGTTGCCTCGTTCGAGCAATCGCTTGCGGCACTACATCGATCACAGTGAGCCGCTTGCAATGAGGCGCCAGTTTTTCCGTGAATGCGCCGGCCGCGCACCCGACTTCGAGTGCGTTGGTGATAGGACGTTGGGAAAGCGACAACCGAAGCATCTGCCCATGTCGCTCCTGCTCGAACGCATTGCCGTCGAGCCGCCACGGGTCCTCCGCCGCCAGCTCACGGTGCAGTAGGTGGTAGTTGTTGACCTGCGTCAAAATTCGCCTCCGAGACACGGTGCACGATCCTGCAATGACTCTCCGGGCCAGTTGCGGCTGTTCTGCCGCGTATGCCCCGAAACGAAGAAGTCTCCGGGACACGGTGTCCCCTCAGCATTTATAGGATCTCCGCTGTGAAGTGCACTTGCTGCGCACCTTAAGTAAGTTGTCGACGTGCCATTCCATTCAATTTGTCGTCGCAGCCAATCAAAACCTGGCTGCCCGCTCGGCAAAACGACGAGTACATCTTCTATGCGCGTGGGTGGGTAGAGCGGGGCGCGAATCCGGGGGGCGTGGAATGCACGCGACCCCCCGTGAGAGGGGTCGCCGGCAAGTGTCGGCCGGTTCCCTCGGCATGCACCTGCAACTCGGGGCGCGGAAGCCGAAATGGCACTCGAACTCCTTGCAATATGGATACATGACGCGCAGCGAGTGGCTAATTCGGAGTCCCTCAAGATCCCGAGTCCTCCATGAAGTTCCAGTTCGACGACTAGCATCAACCTCACCAACTTTGATGGAGCGACGCAGCAAACAGATCTGACCAACTCCGTCTGCCTGCGAGGGGTCTTCCGTTGAATGCACCGGTCGGTCCCACGCGGTCGAAAAAAGTCGGTGAGTTCGAGACGGTCTTCGATTTCCCGTTCATTTTCCCAACGCACCTGAGAGCGCACACAAAGACCACACGCGTGTTTTCTTGAGACACATGCGATGCGATCCCGGCGCATCGGATGCAGCAGACGGGCGTCAGGCATAGTGACGCAGCTAATGACCTTTGTAGCGCTTTTCAGAGTGATATAGCTCCGTCAATGCTGCTACCGGTGGGCCCACTTGAATTAAAAGTCATACTTATCCAATGCAGCATCCAGCGAAATTCGTAAAATCGATTATTTGGATGCCAAGCATCCAGGTTATGGAAGGTCCGCCGTGCCCACCGGTTGCTCCAAGGGTGAGCGCGTCGCGAGTTGCTAGCCTCGATCATGGCTGCCTTTGAGGGGGACAGCGGAGCCGTTACGGATCGAAGTCTGATCTAAGTGTTTCGCTCGCAGCGGACGCACCGCAGCAGTGCCACCAGCATGGCCACGGCTGACTACACATCCATTCGACAAGAGTTGTTTGGAGTGCAAGTGCGAGATCCCGCGCGGCGCGCGAATGTTGCGCCGTGCAAATTCAATCCAATCGGATTGCCGCCTCAGTAGACATGTGCGCGGGTAGTTGGACGGCTGCGATGTCTATCATTCTATCAACCTGGATTAATGCGTTGAGGGATAGAATGGGGCGGCGTCGCATTGGCCAGGAGAGATTCGGCTTTGCCGTTAATAGCGGTAGACGGTCATCAGTGGATGAGCTTTCGAAGTTTGACTGTAATCGGTGGATAGCGCTCTGGCTGGTAGCAAAGCAGATCCTCGCCGCTTCCGAGCGGGTCGCTTCGTGAGGTGCGATCCAACGAAAAGGCCGCATTGTTTTTGCGAATTCGTTTATATCTACTTCCTTTTTTTGACGGAGGGACCCACTGCGCGGCAACAGGGCATCTGTAGCTCGCAAAGGTTTCCGGACTGCTGTATCGCATTCAGGGATGGGGCGAGGTGTCCGGAACTAGCCGCTGGTTGGGTGCGCTGCTTTCGCGAACCGGAGGTCTGGGGATCAGACCTGCGGCTTGATATCTCCTTGCGGGATCGAGCCGCCGTTGAAGAAGTTCTTTGCCTTCGTTAACTGGGCGGTGGAGTTTTCATTTACGAGTCCACGGAAGTTTTCGTGGTCGGGGCCGCCTTTGCGAATGCGTCGAGTCTGAACCAGATTGGTGACCTCGGTATAGTCGATGTCGACGTTGACATACTGTGTCGAGGAGCAACTGGATTTCAGCTCAAGGAAGTGCTCTTTGAACTCGATCTGCCGCAAAACGATTGCTCCGTAGTCGTAATATCCGCCTGCCCCATTGTCGAGAAGGTAACTCTGGTAGGTGCACGTCAGCGCCTTGTATTGCTGCGCGTTGCCATTGGCCCTGAAGGTGAGGTTGCCCATCGCTGTAAGGAAGGTCTGAAAGTCCATCAGCAGCGATGCGCCGTCTGTGATGATTGCCTGGGCAAGCAAGGAGAGAAATGTGGCTGGCACAGAAATGCCGACAAACCTGTTTGAATAACTCTTGTGTTTTTCCCCGCCGATCGAAACGTGGGGGATATTGGCAACGACGTTTGTCCAGGTGTTGATGTCCAGTTTTTGTGAATCGATGATGGGATAATAGGTCTGCATATAGTCGTGAATGAGTCCTCCCATCGCAAGAAGGTTGTCCTGGTTCTCATTCATGATGCCGCTGTAGGTCGGATCGTTCGCTCTCTGGCCGATGAGGTGAAACTGTACAGTCCCTTGAGCGTTCGCGATCGTGTCTTCGCTGGCGGGCGCGGCCAAATTCAGGGGATGGCGGTAGAAAAACGCGCGCGCCGCCTCGTAGTCCTTGTCCGAAAAGCCCTGTTCATGCTCGTGAATATCCACTGCAGATGCGTTCGACATGTTTTCCTCCTAGGGAGTTCTGAGCGTTGACGTAAGAGCCATGAGGTGCCCGAATTGCGCACTCGCCGAGTGCGAGAACACTTTCGGGCATCCGTTGCTGTATATTGGTTCGTCTCGGGCTCCACCTTTGCGTCAGGCAGCCTTTCTCTGCCCGCTACCATTTTTGCGATAGCGTAGCGGCGAGAGGCTATGAAACGCCTTGAACGCTGTTGAGAAATTGTGGCAATACCCCAAGGTCTCTGTGACCTGTGCGACGCTTTCGTGCCCGCTTCCATGCGCTCTGCCGCCAAGGATATCCGGTAGCGCCTAGCCAAGCCAATTCTCGCTTGAAAGAGGCTCGCGTCGAGTTCGTCGTGTTGCCGCAGCGTGGCAAGCTTCGGCTGGCGGCGGACGAGGGGCGGGTAACGAACTATCTACGTATATCCTGAAGACAGCCAGACTTCGGATCGCATGACACTCATTGCCTTGGCGACGCGTCATTCGACTGCCCTCGCGCTTGTTGCCGGCTCCGCCCCGCGGCCGCGGCGGCGATCTCGTGGCGCAGCCAGCGATGGTCGGGGTCGCGATGGCAACGCTCGTGCCAGATGAGCGCGGCCTCGTAGGGCGTCAGATCCATAGGCGGATCGACGATCGCTAGCGGCAGCAAGGCGGCGATCTTAGTAGCGACGCGGCGTGGTACAACCAGCACCAGATCGGTGACCATGATCGCCAGCGCGGCCGTCAGGACGTTGGAAACCAGCACCGGATCGCGATCCTGAAGACCTAATTTGGCCAGTTCGTCATTCACCCGGCCGAAACCGTCTTTGGTATCCGATGCCATGGTGGCGTGGCGCAGGGCCGCGAAGGTGTCGATTGTCCATTTCTGCGACAGGGCTGGGTGGTCGTTGCGAAGCAGGCAAGCAAAGCGGTCGATGTAGAGCCTGCGCCGAAAATAGCCCTGTGGAGCCGTACCGATTTGCCCAACGGCCAAATCGATCTCGCCTTGTTCGAGCCGTCGGAGCGCTCCGGCCAGGATCGAATTCGTCACTATGCCGAGATTGGGCGGGCGCTCGCGCAGCAGCGGTAGGAGAGGCGGTAGCAGCACGAGCGCTTGATGATCAGGCATTGCCATTCTTACCGTTGATCGCCATTTTCCCTGGGCAAAGCGGCGGTTCACCATCCCGCGGATCGAATCCAGCACCGCCGGCAGCAGCTGGGCCAGGCGTTCTGCGTGCGGCGTCGGAACCATGCCGCGCGAGCCGCGGACCAAGAGATCGTCATTGAAAATGCCGCGCAGCCTGGTCAACGCTCGGCTGATCGATGGTTGGCTCAGGCCCAAGTGCCGCGCCGCATGCGTCACGTTGCGGTGCTCCAGCAACGCCTCGAGAGCCAACAGCATGTTCAGGTCAATCGATGCCAGCATTTGCCGTCCGTGTGCGGCAGGAGGGCCAGCGACGATTAGTTGCGGCCGCTCCCGCCGTTTTGAAGTGTTGCCATTGCAAGCGAGCTCATCCATGGGGCCTCTCAACCTGTCTTCCTATGCAAGTGTGCTCATGCTAACGTGTTGGAGAATTGGCGTGGCGGAATAGGCCGAACCTCCTGAGCACATCAGCGATTTCACAAGCCGGATCGATATCGTCCAATCCGCGACGTCGATTAGCGAAGCTATGATTAGTCGAATGCTTGGCCCCTTCAGTGTCGGCGACGAGCGCCTCCTTGCGGATTCGGTGGGACGTCGCGCTCGACGGTGTTGGAGGCGATCCCTTGAGCCAGCCGAGCCGGCGCATTTGCGGATCGCCTCAACGATCTTGATGATCTGGCGCAACCGTGAGTTCTCCGCTCCGCGGCCTGTGGTAGTTAGGAACCTGGTCTGTCTTCTAACACAACACATTTCGCCACGCTTCGAGGAATGGTGCCTGACTTACCTGGTCGCGGTCAGCCTGCTACTGGCAAGGCCGGGTCCAACGATGCCGTCAAACCCTGGGGCGCAGCATTCAGCTTTGAGAGAAAGTCGTCGCACCAGCGATAGACATCGTGCTCGCGAAGCCTCTCCATCATCGCGCTCCACCGCTTAATCCGCTCATCTCGCGTCATGTCGAGGGCCGTTTCTATGGCGCTCGCCATGCCCTCCGGGTCATAGGGATTGACGAGAATCGCCTCGCCCAACTCACCGGCGGCACCGGCAAAGCGCGAGAGCACGAGAACGCCCGGGTCACGCGGGTTTTGCGCAGCGACATATTCCTTCGCCACCAGGTTCATGCCGTCGCGAAGTGGCGTCACAAGGCCGACGCGTGCCCTGCGGTAGAGGCGGGCCAGTTCCGGTTGGCCGAGTGACTGATTGATGTAGTGCACAGGCACCCAGCCGACGCTTCCGAGTTCCCCATCGACGCGCCCCACCAGCTCGGCGACGGCCTTTTCAACCGCCTGATATGCCGGTATTTTGTCGCGGGATTTTGGGGTGATCTGCAGCAGCAAGGTCTTGCGTCTGCGATGCTTGTTGCTCCGGAGGAAACGATTGAAGGCGTCGATGCGATTGTCGATGCCCTTCGAATAATCGAGACGGTCGACGCCAATCGCGATGTCATAACCGGCAAACCTGCAATAGCTGTCCGGCAGATCGTCGTCGCGCTCGGCAAGCCTTGCGACCTCGGCCGTATCGATGCTGATCGGAAAAACGCCGCAGCGAAACTCGTTTCCATAGGCTCGGCAGTCGTCTCCGTTGAGTTCCCCCCACTCCTGGCGGCGCAGGCATTCGGCGAAGTTGTTGCGATCGTTCTCGGTGTGAAAACCGACGAGGTCATAACACGAAAGCCCGCGCAGCAGACGATTATAGTTAGGCAGGGTGGAGAGGATGTCCGCTGGCGGCCACGGCGTGTGCAGGAAAAAGCCGATCCTGTTTTTGTGGCCACGCTGCTGCAGTTTTTCAGCGAGCGGGATCAGGTGATAGTCGTGCACCCATATGACATCGTCCTGTCTGAGGACCTGTTCCAACTGATCTGCAAACATTTCGTTGACGCGGTAATATGCGGACTCTCGCGCCTCGGAGTATTTAGCAAGGTCGGCACGGTTGTGGAAGATCGGCCAAAGAATCTGGTTTGCGAAGCCGTAGTAGTAATCTTCAAGATCCTTCTGCGAGAGATCGATAAGTGCGTACGTAATGCCGCCGACTTCCTTTTCCGTCAACGTTGACGGTTCTTCCTCGGCTTTTACCTTCTCCGACCATCCCATCCAGAGACCGTTGTTTCGCTGAAGCGCGGCGTTCAGCGCAACGGCCATCCCTCCTGCCGACTGCGAGCCGGGCAGAGTAACCCTGTTGGAGACAACGACCAGTCTACTCATTTCCACCTCCTATCTTCGGACACGCCCCGCATCGCCACGCGAGCCCGGCTCTGCAGTTGTTTGAAAGTTGCTGGCAATGAGTTCCGTGCAACAACGTCAGCAATGCGTTGGAGTATAGATCCCGAATTGTCGCGTCTTGTTAAAAACATTTTTGGTTTTCGTGGCGAATGTGCCATCAAGAGTACCTTTCATTCATGATTAATCTTGTGAGAACTAAACCGTGGGTACCGATTTAATCATCGGAGAGTCTCTATGAATACACGGCAATGTCAACGTTTAGGGGGTTTCAGTTGAAATAAACGGAAACGAAACTAAAGCCGACGGGAAGGCAATCCGTGAGACGCACACACGCCAAAGACGGTGCTGAAAGACTGGAGGCAAACCGAGGCACCAGGAAGAGGATCGGTCTCCCACAACGTAGCTGTACCGCGCCGGCAACTCTCGGGATTAATCGGCAAAACGCGATCATCAAAGACCAGCGGCCTTGGAGAGCTCAGTTCGTGGTCCACTGCAGCACCCTGCCGCTATTTGTCTGCGCTATTCTGCTATGCACTTGATAATGATTGTCCCACCTGCTGACTGTCCCCATATTGGCTGGCATGGCCCAGCAAGCCTTAGCGAGTCAGCAGGTGTGAAGATGAAAAACATTCTCGTTATCAGTCAGGACGCTTCGCTCAGAGAACTGCTGGTCGAATTCTTGTCTGAGCACGAGTTTAGGGCCGGAGCGGTCGAAAACGGTCAGAAGGCGGCCGGCAAAGTAGCTTCCGAACCGATTGATCTGGCAATTATTGATTTGAGCCTCGGCCGAGAAGATGGTCTTCGGCTCGTTCGGGATTTCGGCACCAAGACAGATCTTCCGATCATCATGATCAGCGGTGACGATCTTAATAGGGCTGACAAAATGACCGGACTCGAAACGGGCGTGCGCGACTACATCACCAAGCCGTTCGGCTTGCCAGAACTCCTGTCCCGCGTGCGTGCCGCTTTACGCGAGCCGGAGCGTGGCCGGAACAGGATCTTCCATTTCGATGACTGGCGAGTGAGCACAAAGCGCCGCCGTTTGCGCCGAGGGACGGATCGTGAAGTCAAGCTCACTGCGGGCGAGTTCAACCTGCTGATGGCCTTTCTCAAAAATCCGGGCCGGGTCCTTTCGCGCGAGCAGCTTCTGGTGGCGACGCGTGTGTATGATCAAGAGGTCTATGACCGCAGCATCGATGTTCAGATCCTGCGCCTTCGCCGCAAGCTGGGGCAGGGCACGGGCCGGAGCGCGCAGTATATTCGCACCGAGCGGGGCGCCGGCTATGTTTTCGACAGCGACGTAAAGGTTGAAGACCTGAGGACGCGCAGTCATTGACAACGCACTTTCTCCGGTATCTGAGCCGCATCTCCGCGGTGGGCCGAACGGGTCCGGTGAGTTTCCATCGCATCCTCTCGTCATACGGACGGACATTTCAATCAAATGGTGCTTGCTGTGCGCTCCCCTTCACAAGGAGGGATCAGAATCCCCGCTCTCAAGCGCTGCGGCGGTCCGGCGGCGAGCTCCGGAGACCATGCAAAGCCGGTTGTGGATACCGGCACGGATCGTCAGCAAAAGACGCTTGTAGAGACAATGACCCTCAGTCCATGTTGAGCAGGGGAGATATTCGCCGGTCGCACGTCACGGTGCTGGCCGGACGGCGTTTGAAGGTACATGGCTGCAGCGGGATTGCAGTTCAGGTTTATCGAGGTAGGAACACGATGAAAACACCGTGGAAATTTCTTGCTCAATTTGCCTCGCGGCGACGACCGGCGAACGTGCAAGAGAACTTGATTGTGCCTGACACTGAGCCCGAGGCGATCGAAAGCGAAACGGAAAACAAGTCGCCACTTCCGTTCGACACAACGGGAGCTTCTGGCACACCTGATCACGATGCGGTGGTCCCGGTTGATGAGGTGTCGATGTTATCGGACAAGCCGAAAAGCGACCCCAATCTCTCGCAGGCAATGAACCTGCCAATGGGTATTCAAGAACCTGAACCCCTTCCGCCGAGTGAAACCAATCACTCGGGTGCGGCGGGGAGTACACTGGGGCCGCAAAGCAAGACAAGCGCAAATTCCCAAAGAAAACCGGGGATCAAACGTCGAGAACGTTCAAAGAAGGACGGCGCCCAAGTGGTTGCGCAGAGCGCTGTCGCCAGAAATGAAGCTGAGACCGTACAAACCTCGTCGTCCGGGGATACCTTCTTCAACGAAGCGGCAATCCTCGACGAGGAAATCAAAGAGCTGAGACGACTGCTGGCTCAAAAGCTTCGTCTGCAGAACGTCCAGCTCAAAAAGATGCTGAAGCGTTTCGACGATCCGTGAACTCGGCGTCAACTGACGCTGGACCGAGAAATGCTGCAGGAAATTGTTTCGCCGCAAGCTCGGAGGCTTGCTCGAAAGCGGGCGCCGGTTGTGTGCCGAGCAGGTCGGCTAACCACGACCCGTGCAACAGGATCCGGGCACCGAATCCTGTTCCCGGCCAGATTTCCACGGTTTGGGAAACCGCGTAATGCGCCTTCATTGAACCATTAACGGTCGCTTCGAGGCGGAATGCCTGAACCGATAGTTGTTCCTCTCCTTGCGGGCCAGCGACAGGTTGGGCGATACAGCAATTATTTGCGGTGCTTTATGCCAACACCGGTCCCACGTGTTGTGTTCAGCGGTGTCCGATTGAAGCGCTTGTGTCCGAAAGCCGACGCTGATGCGCAAATATTCCGTTGCCACGATGCATATGATTTTCCCGTCTTTTTCAATCGGGCCCGCCCAAAAGTCTTTAGTGGCATGTCTTTTGCTAGGCACCCGTGAACGATCCACACAACCAGGGCGGTCTCGCAGTCGTCGCCGGAGGAGGTCAAATGAAACTTTCTCGATTGATCCGGACCAATCCCATAGACGCTGCACTCTTGAGTTCCCGTCTGAACCTTTGCCGCGGGCAAGCGCGTTCGGATCGCTGATCACAATCGTGTTTCGTCCAACAGCGATGTAGCGCAAATGCAACTGCCATTGCGCCCGCATTCAAAGGGAAGCTAGAGGAGATATGTTGAAGTCGCGAAATTTGCCGCTTGACACATACAACGACTATCTCGTCGGCACTTATCCTCCTCTCAAGGCAATGGGCAGCCTTGGATATATCGACCTGGAGCAGAGTGCTTGCAAACCATCGACAACCCGTTCGGCACGATGTTGTCACCCATGTCTGAGGTGCAAACTGTTACCTATGTCGCCGGGTCGGACCAGGTACGAGCGCAGCCGTGTATCGGAGTCGACTAGGCGCCCGCTGTTCCACTGAGCTTGTCAAGTTCGCGACATTCGGCGAGGGCGAGACACAACGCTATCGACGTCATCGTGCTGCTTTGGAACGATTCTGTCGCTTGGCACGACCCATGCATAGCTATCCACAAATACGCTGCGGCGCCGCCTGGCTGGCGACCCGAAGCAATAGTGAAGAACCTCCTCGGGCCATCGGGTACACATCACAATCGACTGGAGCCGAACATGAAGAGTTCTTGCAAATCCGTACCTCAAGACGGGTCCGCCAGCCCAAGACTTCGATCAGTGCTCTTGTAATTTGTGTAGGCTTGCATGGTGAAAACAGCACTTGTTACCGGCGGCTCCGGATATTTTGGGGAATTGTTGAGCAAGCAATTGCTTAGACAAGGAACCTACGTTCGCGTGTTCGACCTGAATCCCCCCGGTTTCAGTCATCCTAATCTGGAATTTTTCAGGGGCACAATTCTCGACCGAAACGCGGTCAAACAAGCACTATCCGGAATAGACAAGGTATTCCACAACATTGCGCAAGTACCGCTGGCCAAGGAAATAGACCTCTTCTGGTCCGTTAACAGCGGCGGCACTCAGATCATTGTTGACGAATCGGTCGCGACGGGAATCGGAAAGTTCGTCTATACGTCCTCAAGCGCTGTTTTCGGTGCGCCGAAATCGAATCCCGTAACAGAAAAGACAGAACCGAACCCGGCGGAAGATTATGGTCGCGCGAAACTCGCGGGAGAAATTATCTGTAAGGAAGCAATGCAGCGTCATGGCTTGGATGTGGCGATTGTGCGCCCCCGCACTGTTCTCGGATATGGCCGCCAGGGCGTCGTCCAAATCCTCTTTGACTGGATTGAACGGGGGCTCGACATTCCGGTGCTGGGTGGGGGCAATAACAAATATCAATTCGTGCACTCGGATGATCTAGCATGGGCGTGCATAGCAGCCTCGAATGTAAAGGGTTTTGCCACATACAACATTGGTGCTGCCAAGTTCGGGACGATGCGTGAACTTCTGCAAGTGGTAATCGATCATGCCGGAACCGGAAGTCGAATCAAGTCGATCCCGATGGGACCGGCTGCCCTTGCAGCGAATCTGGCAAGCGCACTCGGTCTCTCTCCCTTAGGGCCATACCATTCGCTGATGTATGGACGATCAATGTATTTCGACATCTCAAAGGCGCGAAAGGAACTTGGGTATGCACCGAGATACTCAAATTCCCAGATGATTATTGAAACCTATGATTGGTACCAGGCTAACAGGGCTTCCTTCAGCAAAAGCGGAGAGTCACCTCACAAGGCCCCTGTCAAACAGCGGTCCCTGGCATTGCTTCCCTATGTGCTGCGGCTGATCCCAGGATGAATGCGGTTTCAATAATCCTGGTTTTTGCTGCGGGCCTGAATTCCTGTATCGGCAACATATTGCTGAAGTGGAGCCGGGCCTCACTGCCTGCCAATGCCGGATTGGCCGATACGTTTCTCTCTCTCGGCTTCGTAGGTGGATTGGTATTTTATGGCATCAACGTCGTATTGTTTGCAAAGGCTCTAGACTCTATGGAGGTGTCAGTCGCTTATCCGATTTTGGCAGGCTCCGGATTCGCAATGCTGATGATTGCGTCACGTTGTATTTTCGGAGAACCGATCCACCTGCACAAATGGATCGGTGTCGCCCTCGTCTTGGTGGGCGTTATTTTTCTAACGCGAGGAGGCTAAGTTGGCTTTCGATCGAGTGATCGTGGGAACCTTGACGCCTTTATGGCCATTGCTCGACGCGCAAGAAAAGCCAGCGGTGCTCTCAGAAGTCGCACGCAGTGTCACTCGTGCCATTGCAATTGCCCCATTTCATATTCGTTTGGCGGTCGAAAGCGGTTCGATCGTTATAAGCCTCTGTATTGCGTTGATTTCAGCGGGTGCAGGCGGTCCCTTGGGCCGCGCGCTCCGGGCAGAAAGTTTTTATCGTCTCCTGCAAAGATTGCCCGGTCCCGCCGGTTCTGTCATACGCCTTTATCGCTCGATGGCGCTGCTTGCATTTTATGAGCAGCCGCCGGTAGCCGCAAAGCTGTTGGCTGCACGGCCTGTCCAAAACTCAAAGGCTTGAATATGAAAGGCAGATTTCGTCTTAAAAGCGAACTGCAACTGGAAGCGGATGCGGTGATAATCGGTTCCGGCGCGGGCGGAGCAAGTGTTGCGGATGTCCTTACAGCTGCCGGTTTATATGTGATCATGCTTGAAGAAGGTGGGCCTGTTCCCTCATCATCGGCTTCTCCTGTCGCCAGTGAAGCATTGGCGGCAACCTGGCGCGGCGGAGGATTAACCGCTGCGATCGGCCGCCCCCCCATTGCTTATGCGGAAGGCCGCTGCGTTGGGGGAGGGACAGAAATCAACAGCGCAATTGCCCAGCGAGCCGATAGCGACCTCCTTGATCAATGGCGCAAGCTTTACAAGATCGAGAATTTTACGCCGGACGAACTGTCGCAATATTACCATCGCGCAGAGACAACGGTGAATGCAAGCCTAACCCCCGGTCCGCTCGGCCGTCCCACCGACATTCTGCGGCTGGGCGGGGAAGCGCTCGGCTGGAAAGTGTCGGAGTTGAAACGGGGGCAGCGTGGCTGCAAAGGCGCCAATCGGTGTTCTTTCATTTGTCCGAACGGCGCCAAGCAGTCCATGACGGTGACCCTTCTCCCAAAGTCGATGGACCGCGGCATGCGGCTGTTTGCGCGAACGCGTGTGGACAAGATCCGCATTGAGAAAGGACGTGCCACCGCAGTCGTCGCTCAGTCGCGGGACGCCGGCGGACAGGCCGTGCACGTGCGCGTAAAGGCCGGACTTGTGTTTGTCTGCGCAGGAGCAATTCATACACCAGCGCTTTTGCGCCGTTGTGGCCTGCGCAAACGCATAGGCGATACGCTGCGCATTCATCCGACGATAAGAGCGACAGCACTGTTTGATGAACCTGTTGATGCGCACCAATCGCGCCTTCCGCTGACAGCCGTCACCGAATTCATGCCGGAGCAGCGCATCGGAGGGTCGGTGTTCACGCCCGCGGTCTTTGGCCTCTCGCTTGCGGAAGACTGGACCAATCGCGGCGAACTGATGCAGGCTTGGCGTTTTTGCAGCTCATATTACGGCATGATACGACCGCGCGGAGTGGGCTCAGTGAGACCTCTTCCCGGTATTGATGAACCGCTTGTCAGTTTCAAACTCGCCCCTGAGGACTGGATCGCATTGGGCCAGGTTCTCACCCGCCTAGGGCGGGTGATGTTTGCGGCCGGCGCTCGCAAGGTGTTTCCAAGCATTTCCGGCCATGAGGGCTGGACAAGCCCTGATGAGGTTGATGAATTCTGGAACAAGCCTCTGCCGAAAAAGGCGACCAACCTGATGACGATACACCTGTTTTCCACCTGCCCACCCGGCGAGCACCGCGATGCTTGCGCCGTCGACAGTTATGGACGTGTGCGGGGTGTCGAAAACCTCTTTGTCGCCGATGGCAGCCTCATTCCTGAGGCGCCCGGCGTCAATCCCCAGATGACGATCATGGCTCTGGCATTCCGGGTTGCCGAAGCCGCACTCAGTCATTCCGCTCAAGTACGCGCCCGATCGGCCGCGAGAGAGTAAGTATTGGAGCCAGTGGTGAAGACCGAGAATTCCAGTTCGATGCGCATTATCGATAAATGCGCCACTTGCCTTTTTTCTCGGAAATGAGCTTGTAGACTGAATTGTTGTCCAGCACGGGTTTGCCCCACAAGCCGTCTCTTGAAGTGACTACAAGGGTTCTACAAAGATATTT
Source organism: Ensifer sp. IC4062 (assembly GCF_020193575.1). Taxonomy (GTDB): domain Bacteria; phylum Pseudomonadota; class Alphaproteobacteria; order Rhizobiales; family Rhizobiaceae; genus Sinorhizobium. The sequence continues at coordinate 68,584 of NZ_JADYVD010000025.1, read as the reverse complement.
TTCCTTCATAGCTCTGAGCTGGTCTTCTGTGGCTAGGCCAGCGAATGCACGCACGAAGAAATTATAGACATCTGATGCTTCTTTGGGCGTGAGTTGAGCAGCATAGGCGCGCAAAGAATCCAGCGTGGTTCCGCAATGTCGCCTTTGAGATAAAATTGCCCAGGAAATATTTCCTGGTGCATAGGTCACACTTGCTAGATCAAGCGGGTTGTTGGCCACAGCTTCATCCGGAGGCGTTACGTCGCGGACAGCTTTCCACATCTCAGGAGATGCCTTGAAAGCAGCGCCCTCCTCTGACTCAGGTCCTTCAACTCGAAATTTGGAGGTGTTCGAATATACAGACTTAGCGCCAGCCAAAATTGAGGGAGTCAGTAACAGAATTGCGGTTATGGTAGTGATGCGCCCAACTAGCGTGCCTTTGCCGATGTGTGTGGAGAAAAGTCCAGCAGCCAGCGCAGTCATGACAAGCATCGACGGAATGAGTACACGCCATCCTAAATCATTATACATAATTGTGCTATGGAGTAGTTGCGTGCAAAATAGCGGCGCCAGCACCGAGACAAATATAGCGCGGTCAATGTGCGCGTATCGGTTTATGTCGTCAGATGGCCGGGCAAAACTCCAGATGATGAATGATAAGTATATTATTCCGAACTCAAGAAAGATCAGAACAAGCCAGAACCCTGGAACGTCCAAAAACCAGTGAACCCCTACAAAAATCGGAAAGACCCAAAAATCCACGACTTTTCTGGTGTGTAATATAGAGGACTGTTCGCTAATAAGCACGGCTGCACAGAGTAGGGTTATAGCAACTGTGATGGAAAGTGAAATGAAAACCTCCGGAAGCCGTTTGGCCCTTAGCACATGTGAAACTGACAGCACGCCCACAATGGGTAATATCAAAAGCAGCGATAGCCCGCCCGCCCACATCGAGCTCCCATAAGCAGAAGCCAAAATCGCGCCCATAAACATTGCCAGAGCCATATTGCGCCCGGCGTCGGAAAACAGAATTCGCAAGTATGCCATGATGGCAATCAAGGCCAGCGTTCCGGAAAATACATGCTGGGGTACCCAGGGGGCCTGGATAATCCACGTTTGGAGGCCATGCTGGGGCGCCATCCATTTGTCGAGCCACTTTCCGCAGACAAATCGCACAACGGGCTTAAGCGAACCGACGAATAAGAGCGGGAGTACCCACCAAGCGGCATTTGCACTCCTGCTTCGCGCCACAGCCAGCCATGTTACGACAAACGTCGAGAAAAGCGCGGTCATGCCGGTAAGAGCAATGTCGGCCTCCCAGCCGGTTGCGCCTGTTATGACGGATGAACACGCAGCTATGAAGTGCCAGACGTAGTAGTAAATTAGAGTGTTGGGAGATCCGGCTTCGGAATGGAATGGATTGGCGGGAGGCAATCCGTTTTGAGCTATTTCATTTACGATCGCTATTTTGGCATGGTCCCAGATCGGGTGACCGACGCCGACGCTACCTCCATAATATTGCGGAATAATCTCGAAGGTTGGCAAAAGGCAGAGGAGAAACGCAACAGTTGACCAGCAAAAGCCGGGACTCGCAGGCGATCGAAGGAGTGGGTCTATGGTGCCTTTCGAGAGCCAGAGAGCGATAGCGGACAAACTAAGGACGACCAGGATCAGGTTGATCGCTGTTATTGGTAAAAAATGAAAAATGGAAACGCCTGCGGCGCCGAATATCCCAAGTCCGATGACCGGCGACAAAAGCAGGCGCATTCTGATATTGCTGTCAAAATACTTCGAAACAGGCCAGCCTATGGCATATCCTATGGCACTTGAAACAAGCGCGCTGGAGATAATGGAAGAAGTTTGGACTAGCACTGACTGTCTCCCAGTCCGCCCGGCAAGCTTAACTAAAATGATTGACCGTTCTTGAGGCACCAATCGACCGAACGTCGCATGCCTTCGCGCAAGCCGATTTTCGGCGCGTATCCGAGCACTTTTCTGGCCTTGGCAATATCGCAGGCAATTGTCTTGTTCATTTCCGACAGCACGTGGATCTTCTGGTGATAGATCCCGGCATACTGTAGAGTAGTGTCGAGTATCGTTGCGATACCGCCTACAATGTCCGGCAGATGGAATGTGTTGGGCTTGACCGTCATGCCGAAATCTTCGTGCAGGACCATGCCAACGACTTTGACAATTTCGTTCATGGTGTGGGGCGTCTCGTCTGCAAGCCAGAAAATATCTCCCGCCGCCCCTTCGTGAACTGCGGCAAGAAGGATGCCCTGTGTCAGATTGTCAGTGTAACCCATGGAGCGGCGGTTCCGCCCTGATCCAACAATGGGAAACTTGCCTTCTTTGACCATCTTGAAAAAAAGCGTTTGTCTTGGAGGCTGATTGGGACCGTAAAACCAAGGCGCGCGGACGATGACAATCTCCATAGGGCTGTCAGCAGCCATTTCCGCACGTAGTGCCCGTTCCATCAGCATTTTGGAGCGGCCGTATCCCGCATAGGGGTTATAGGGGCTTTCCTCCGTGAATCTGTGGTCCGAGTGAGGATTGAATCCAACCGGCGAATTCGACGACATGACGACCGCGCGCCGCACACCTGCCTTTTGCGCTGCCGTAACCAGGTTGATCGTGCCCTGTGTGTTGATCGCTTCAAACTGGGCAACATTTTTTGGATGAATGATGCCTGCCAAGTGAATGAGAATGGCGCCTTCGGCGCCGGCGACGAATGCACGGACGGATTGCATCTCCTGAATGTCACCCGCCACAATTTCCAGGCCCTGTTCGCGCAACGGCGATATGTCTTCTCCCGTAGGCACGAGCGCCCTTACCCGGAAGCCGCTGTTTGCGAGAACTCCTGCATCCGGCAGCCCCGTCGTCAACGCGGCCGCCACCCGCCCGCCTAACCAGCCGGCAGCTCCAGTTAGGAGTACGAGGGGTGCGTTCAAGGTTATAGGGGTTAATTCTTGCATATTGGCATTCGCTGTATTCACATCGCCATCACGAATGCTGATGCGATGAGGGCGCCGACAAACCAGCTGGTCTTGTCGTTGAGCGCGAAGACAATAGGGTCGTCGTGCAATTCCATGCGATGACTGAGGAGCCATATCCTTTGCAGCCAAATGGAAACGCCGAGCGGCGCAACATAAAGCCATGCTGGATTGTGATATAGTTGCGTCACTCTGGGCTCGAGTGCGAGGAAAAGCAGCATGATGACGAGCGAAGCCGAGGTTGAAGCAAGACCATAGCCCAATGTGAGCGGCCAATCGTCGGGCAAGTAACCGCGCCCTTCGATGACGTCCTTCCCAACTGAGCACGCGCGCATTGCTTCCACATGACGCTTTGCCAGAGCCAGCGAAATGAAGAACATTGCTGAAAACGACAAAAGCCAAGGGGAGAATGCCAGACCGTTCAACACCTGGCCCATGACAATCCTCAAGGTGAATAACGCCCCAATAACGGTCACATCGAGTAACGCAACACGCTTCAAGCGCAATGAATAGGCGAGTGTCAGCGCCAGATAGACAGAAACAACTAGCGCGAATTGATGGTCCAAAAGGAGGGCCATCCCAATGCCCGCAGCCAGCATAAACAGACACGCCAGAAAGCCGCTTATGACACTGATTCGGCCTGCAGCGATTGCCCGGAAGCGTTTGGTCGCATGCGCCCGGTCCGCCTCCAGATCAGCCAGATCGTTGATAATATAGGTTGCCGAAACAATCAGGCCGAAAGCAAGGAAACCTGCGGTCGTTTTCAGTACGGCATGGAAGTCGTCTACAATGCGGCCGAGAAAAAGAGGCAAGAAGATCAGCAAATTTTTCGACCACTGGTGTATCCTGAGTTCAGAAAGCCAATCCTTCACCGGATATCTTTTTTCAAGACTGAGCGTCCTGACCTTGACGCCAGCCTCACGGACTTGATTTTCGAACTTTACTCCGTTGCCAACCAGAACGGCTCCGGACGCCGCCTCCCAGATCGGCAGGTCGGCGGCACTGTCGCCTGCATAGATGAAGCCCTCGGGAAAGCTCTCCTGAAGCCATTGCAGTTTACGGCGGCTCTTGAGGTTCAACGAGCCATTACTCCCCTTGGCACCGTCGAAACTGCCAAGATAAGAAATGACATCATTTGCTATGCTCTGATCAGCTGCGGTAACGAGATAAGTTTCACGCCCGGCAGATTGCGCGCGGCGTATCAGTTCCAGCATCTGTTCGCGGTAGGGAAGCGACTGCGGCTCTATCGAACGAACGTTCGCCAGAGCTTCCTTCAGGGCCGCGCGCCCTTTGAACCAGTTTGGAATGGTGCGAAGCAACTGCCGCGGGGAATGGAAGAAGGCATCAAAGAGATTCTCATGAAGACTGTCTGATTTTATCAGCGTGCCATCCAAGTCACAAATTAAAGGCAACTGACGATCAAAGCAGTCCAGATCAATGACCTTCATTTCATTTTGCCGCGGTTTCATTAGAAGCACCCTCCAGCCGGACGCCCCGAAACGGGTTCAAAGTACGGCCGGCGTATTTTGGGGAGGTGGTGAGCCTGATACGCGCTTTCTTTTATGTGAGCTGACGGGGACATGTTGTTTTTTGCCTCTCTCCATCGACCGCTAGGTCATCCCCTCCCCATAGGGGCCGGTATCTCCAGACGCATGCGACCGACGAGCATCAAAATTTGTGCCAGCTTGCAAAAATGTATCGGAAGACACTTTCTGCAAATTGTTCAAAGACGTGCATGCGTGATGGCAGGAATTTAAGCTGGCGGGCGCCGTGTCGCGGACACGACAGAATGGACAGCGTGTCTGTTGTTTGACGTTCAAAGGAACCGGCGCCATAGAGTGATCAGTGAGCGGAACGAGGGAGCTTGGATAACCGCGGCATTCCGCCGTCCGCCATGCAGCAGTCGCTGCACAAGTAGGTACCCAGCGGCCAGCTTCTACAACGACGCCGAACGCAAGGCGGGTAGGGCGGCGCGGCTTGTCATCTGAGCGGGAGAACCGAGGATGCTCGTCACTCGGCTGAAATAGGAGCTCGCGGCCATTCAGAAGGCACGGCAAAGTACTGAATTGGCTGACACTCCGCGACGGAACGGCGCAAGAGTCGCGGCCGCAACTGCATCCAACCTCCGAATGTCCAATTCGCATTCCGGCCAGCTGCGATCACCATTATAGGGTGGCGAACTCGTCGCGAAATGCGTCTGAGTGTGGATCGATCTTCGGAACTCATTGCGGCGACCCCAGCCGGATGGGAATGCCAATCCCCAAGATAGTCGAGGTCGCCCGCGGTGTTCCTGAATGCTTCGTCTATCTGCTCGACCTGCCATGAGTGGTCCGGAATGAAAGTATGGCGGCCATGCAGCGCTTTCGGGCCAGCACCTACAATATCAACGACAACCCGATCTTCGCCATCTCTCCAACCGAGGAGAACACCGCCGGTCTCGAGCGGAAAGAATGTGTTGGCCTGTTCGATTATTACTTGAGCTGCGTCGCGCCCCAACCAAATTGTCATCCCTGTGACGCTCCGCAGCTGCAGCTCGAATGTGGTGCGATCGTCTCGGCTTTCCACCGCGGGAGAATGCGCCGGCCATTTTCGGTCAGATCAAGAATGGAAAGCTGCCAGTCACCCGAATCGTACACGTCCGGGGCGAGCAGTCCGATCGTGCTGCGTACAACTTCCATCGACACTTCCTGCAGGTCAAAGGCGCCTCCGGTGAACGTTGGCGCGTTGCAGCCGGTCGGAACTATCGTGCCCGAGCTGTCAATAGTTGGGAGCGGGAGCGTCTTGCCGGACCAATGCTGCTGCAAGCAGACATAACAACCCGGGGCTCCCGGATTGAATCTCGCCACAACGCCTCCGACCGCGCCTTCTGTTGCGTGGCCGAACACGTAGGGCTTTCCTATGCTACGGCACATGTCTGCCAAGGCGCCCTGGCATTCCGTCGAGGCCGATGTGTCGACCACAATGTCGGCTTCCTCGATCAGTCCTCGAAGCTGACCCATGGGATTCCCCTCGAGTTTGCGGACGTCCTCCACGTTCGAGATTGCTGAGCCCACTTTGGCGTTCCCACGTACGACACTTGTCCAAGGGTAGTTGTGATAGAGGAAATCGTGCAGCGCCGCCGTCTTTCGCAGGCCCCACACCGAACGACCCAGCGCCCATCTGACCGTATTGCCCGGCTCGACAAGATCGAAATCGATGATCGTCAGCTGACCGACGCCTGAACGCGCAAGCTCGACTGCAGCGAAACTGCCGATGGCTCCGCACCCTACGAGCAGGACCTTTTTGCTTTTCAAAGCACTCGCGACCGGCAGGCGCGAGAACATATCGCTCGACAAACGGTATCCGCGCACCAAGGAAACCTGTCGACGGCGGCTACCAGGCACACGCCGGCTGACGAGGAAAAACCAACCGTTGCCCTTGTTATCAGGACCGTAGGAAAGCTCCTCCTGAAAAACTACGGCAGTAATCGATAAATCGTTGTCGGCGATGGCCGCGAGCTTCTTTAGTTGAGCGGGGAAGAGGGCCGATTGTCGCTCGATCGCCTTCTCGGCCGCCGCCAAAATCTCCTCCGGCGACTCGGGGAATGGTGGTTCTAGGCGTACCCAGCGCCCGATGACTTCTTTCCATGAGCCGGCCCGTTTCGGGAGATCAAAGGGCGTCGCCATCCAAGTGCCGCTCAATGGCTCCACTTTGCTCAGAATGGCTTGAAAGGGTGGACACCTTCCTCGCTCCATCCGATCCTGGAGCAGGAAAACTGCGGTTCCGAGGGGCGCATTTGGAACGGGCTGCTGCCCATCAAAGAAAACGGCTGAATAGTCCTCTGCAACGTGCATATGATATGGCGTTACAGGGTCGGGCGCTTGTTCTTCGAGGCTGGCAGCCTCACTCCACTGCTCTTTCCGCCGCAGTTTCATGACCTGCAGCACCTGCTGCAACCGCTCTGCTATGAAATCGGCGACCTTTTGATGAGGGTGCCACTGGGCAGAGTCCTGCGTCAGGAGGCACAAATCCCTCGTAAAGGGGTTCTGATGTCGCTCGAGTTGCAGTTCAGGCGCGGATATTAAAGGTCGGCAGAACGGATGCAGCGGCGAGTACCCGACGTTGAGTCGGATGATCTCGCCACTCTCAATCGGCCACAGAACCTCCAGGATTAGGGTGCCGTCCTGTTGGATCAACGGCCGGTAAGATGCGCGATGTTCCTCATAGGCCGCCAGCTCCCGGGCATACAAGCCAGGGTAGGCCTGCCACCAATTGTCCTGATCCGAGCCGCGCGTCAGCACGTTCACCTCCGTCAGCCGACCGGCCGGTGGGACGGGGGGTGAGAGGGCACCGGCGGGCCATCGGGGCGACCCGGAGTATGGCTGGGCGGCCCCTTCGGAACGTCGGGGTGTTCAGGATGGCCTTCCCGGCCCGGCTTATTCGTATTCGACATGAGTATCTCCTTACAATACAGGCATCCGTTCTTGACGGGGCGCAATTCCGGATTAAAATTCTGGATGAGTCCAGATATGGATTATATAAGAATGGACTCATTCGTTGTTCAAGTACACACTTGGACTTAGGAGCAGATTTTTATGACAGAACCAGTTCGAGGGTCATCTCCAAGCAGCGATTCTGCTCGGGTCCCTGCAGAACTCGAAGCGTTCTTCCGCATCGCCGACCGGTGGCGTCTGTCTGTCGACGATCAGATCAAGCTGTTGGGATCTCCAGGTCGGTCGACATTCTTCAAGTGGAAGAAGGAGGGCGGCACGTTGCCCGCCGACACGGTTGAGCGCCTGTCGCACATTCTCAGCATTTGGAAGGCACTGCGAATTCTCTTTACCATAGAGGAGCGCGCCGACGATTGGATTCGCCGACCCAACGATTTCTTCGATGGAGCAAGCGCACTCGACACCATGCTGCAGGGGAGGGTTGTCGATATCTACAGAGTGCGCCAGTACCTCGATGCTCAGCGTGGCGGGTGACAAATGGATGAGGTCGCCATCCAGGACGAGTTTTATCGACTAATTCCGTCACGGTTCCCGCCAGTCGCGGTGTACGAAGGATTGGTCAGCGAGGACAAGATCGAGGCACTTGTCGAAATAGAGAACAAGACGAATCCGCGTCTCCAGTCGGAGAGCCGGCTGCTATCCGCTCATACCGATCCGAGGGCGCCGAGGCTGCAGAACTGGAACCTGGCTCCCTTCAAGTACCTGAACCCGGAGGGAAGCCGCTTTTTCGACGGTAGTCGCCCGGCACTGGAATTGGCAGACGATCGTCAGACCGCCCTCGCTATGTCTGTCGAGCGTCGTCAGGCCTTCTTGTCGCGAACCAAGGAAGCGCCAATCGGCCTCGATATGCGATTGCTCAAGACACCGGTGAGCGGGCGGTTCATCGATTTTCGAAAGTATCCGATCGATCTATCGTGCGAGGAACGCTGGAGATTGGGAGGTTCGGTGCCCGAAGGCGCGGACGGCGTGATTTATCATCCGCCGGAGCGGCCCTCAGCCATTTGCATTGCGGTACTCCGAGGCGACGTTCTTGGCCGAACGATTCAGACAGTCCATTACCGCTACGTTTGGAATGGTGCCCGAGTATCCCTTCTTTATGCCTTTGATGATGCAGGCAAAGAAATTCGCCCAGAGGTATTGTGTGGCGCGGATGATGCATTTGCCGTGTGAGTATTAAATCTAGCAGAACACACCTACATTTTCGCCTTCTGCTTATTCACAGTGATATTCTCAGCAGGCAACTCTACCCTTCTCGTCGCTTTAAGACCTCCTCTCGAAACCGCGAACGGAGTACTCTCATCTCGGCCTTCTCTAAACGCCTGCTGATCTTCTCAGCCGTTTGGGCCAGGAGCCTGCCGTCGAATTCGGGGGGAACTCCCCTGTTATCCTTCCAGAAGATTTCAATTGCCTGAAGGTCGGCCTCTTGGAGATCTGCGACGAAAGAGCACGCGGCAGCAATGATAAGTCCATTATCATCATCGGCAGTTTCTGCGGCGGGTACCGCCGCTTTGGCGGGCGATGCCGCTATAGCGGTCATTGCAGGCTGGTGAACGGACCGCAGCGACAGAAACTTTTCGACGGTGAGCTTGTCCCATTCAGAGGTGGTGTCGGCTTCCTGCCGGAGGGTCGGCGACTGCGACCCTCGCGCCGGATGAATGCCCAGCAAATGAACCCGAACCCCATAGTTCTGAGCAATCTGCACGCCGACTCGGACATCTTCATCGCCAGACAGCAGCACCACCTCAGAGATAGCCCTTTGCCGTGCCAACTCTATCAAGTCAGTCACGATAAGCGAATCCACGCCCTTTTGCTGCCCCTGCCCATTAATGAAACCGAGGCGCAACTTGATGTCATCCATGTCGGCGATTGCAGTCTGATCAGCGCTCATCGCTGCACCTGGTCTTATTCCATCGTACCAGTAAATGCGCAGCAGTGACCCAGTAGGGGCTTTCGTGGAACAGAACGCCTTCAGTTCCTCAATGACTGACCTCGCCGAGAGTGACAACTTCGCCCTAGCGACTTTGTTACCGGTGAGTGCAGTGCTCCCCTGCGCGAACAGATAGCCCGCGTCGACGAAAATAGCAGAGCGCCCCAAAGATCCCCCAACCCTAAAAGTAGCAAGGGCTCCCGCGGGAGCCCTTTGTATGCCGGCGCAACCATAATATCTAATCGGTCACGCCGGAGTAATTTATGTATGCGCCACGCATGCGCACAAGTCAATACGAAACGATAAACGCCGCAGGAAATGGACGCTAATGAGACGCAACGCGCGCCAATCAGACCTAATCGAGCTCAATTAGATATTCTGCACATACGCAGATGCAACAAGTTACAACGGATATAATGCCGCGGGCGCTGCACCGCAAGAAGCCGAAGCAGCCTGCATCGCGCAAAATCAATGGCTATCGACGGACAAGCGTCGCACCGACCAGTCCGCTTAATTTCCGGCGCCGGCCGAAGTCATCCCAGTCAGACTGCGGAAAATGTCGACCCAGAATGCGAAATCGTCTGCTCGCCCGTCGGTCCAGGCCTCAAGACCGCAATGCGCCACGGCAGTCGCTGCCTCGTCGCCGAACAGGTCAATCGCGGCTTCCATCATGCTTTCCGGGTCCGAAGGTTCTGGCCAGATCGCCTTCATCATAGTCATACACCTAATCGCTGCTTCTCGGGCGTGAGGATACTACGCGCATTTGAGCGTTGCGCAAACGAACGTTTGGGCACGCGTTGCACAGGCGGCAGAAAACGCAATGAAATCAGTTGCCTAGGGCCGCGTATCCGGGCAGGATTGCATAATCATGCTCCATTACGCAACGGAGTATGATGGGCGAGAAGGCCGGATACGCAAGGTGGGGGGTGCGTGGGATCCGGCTATCCATGGGCCGCAAAAAGATGTTTTCTGAAAATATCAATCTCACCTTGCCGGAGGGCGCGAAGGCTCGAATGGACGCACACCTGCGAAGGGCGAGGACAGGCTCAGCTTTATCCGTACTGCGATCGACGCAGAGATAGTGCGGCGGGAGGTTCGCCTCCTGACGAGGATCAGTCGTCTAAAGCATAGGACAAGGCAGCGGTAGAGCCTCAGGCACGCGCAAGAACCGCGTTCGCGGCGTCTTCGAAGGTACTCACTTCCTGCATTGTCGGAGCGGCAGCGCCGGTCTCCCAGATCGGCCGAAACTTACCTGGAATATGAATGGTTCGAAGGCCGGCTTCGGCGGCCGGTTGAATGTCACGGGTTATTTGGTCGCCAATCATATAAACAGAGCCATTAGAACCGAAGAGACGTCTTAAACGCACGAACAGTTCTTTGCGCTTCGGCGCATCGATAACGCGGTTGATATACCTGGCAATTTTGTTTGCTCGAAGCAGCTTTCCAACGCGGTCGCGCCCGCCTTCCGTGACAAGAACGAGGATTGCGTCGGCATGGTGCAATCGCTCCAGCCCCGTATGCACTCCTGGTAAAAGTCTTGGCGTCACGCTCAGATCTGAAAGATATTGCTTTTCAATCGCTTCGGCGACTTCTTTCGCCAGCGGGATTGTAGAAGGATCCTTCCAGGTTTTTCGGGCGGCAAGGGCCGGATCATCACCGATCAGCCTGTGGCAGAGCGCTGCAATCAGCAAACGAGCAGGATATCGAAGACCGAGGTGATGGCGCGACGCCAACTCCTGATCGATCTCTCGCACATACGCCAGCCGATCCTCTCCCGCCATGTCAATGCCTGTTGCAGTGATGACGTTTGCCAGTAGCCGAAGCTGTGCTGCCGCGAACACTCCGTCTGTGTCCCACAACGTATTATCAGCATCCAGGCATACAACTGGAGTCGTGCGGTCGCGATGAGACCTATCTGCAGTGCTGGCTAGGGATGAGTAAAGCATCTTTTTGACCTGCGGCACAGTCGGTGGCTATGGCCGTTCGAATCATACCATTAGAATCCTTTTGTGGCGGGTTTACAAAGATAAATGTGACGGTCAGCGCCAGAAGCCAAAAGATCAGTGCTTTGATTGCCCAAGACTGCAATTGCTGCGCGGGTTCTAGATAGCGCAGCTTGTCGGCGACCTTGGTCGCGACCAGGTAGGCCTCAGTGATATAGTTCTTAAGATAGTTTAACTGTAGTTCTTCATTTAACTTCCCTGGATTCTCAGGAGCAAGAAAAGCCTTGCTCCAATCTTCTGGGGAGACCTCGGCGATCGGCTTGAAAAATACATACGATTTAGGCTTGCCCTTCTCACTTGCAACCCGAGGATATCTAAACCGGGCACGGATCGCATGGAAGGTCACCAACGCGCCGGATGCAGCCAACAGCCCAAACGCCGCGAACAGCACATACGACAAAGGTACGAGCGCCGTCTTATAGGTCGACGTGTTATCGAGGGACAAGCTATTCAGGAAGAATTGCAGCGGGTACGTATCGGAGAAGCGGTTGAAAAGGACGCCTGAAAAGGCGCTGAGGAACGTGACAATCGTTAGCAGTCTGGTCGCCTTACCGTCTTGGTAGTCTGTCAACGCTTTAACCTCGTCGAGAGACTGACGAGCGAGTTTTAGCGGTGCTTCGAGAGCATCGCCGCCAACCGCGGTCTTCAACTGTGACAGTTCGCGGCCTGCCCGTTCAAGCACCAACCCGGTTTCAAGATGTTTGACAACACCGTCCTGCGAAACCTGCGGGTAATGTTCGAACGGATACCCGCGCAGCGCATGCAAGATTGCTTAAAAAGGTCCGACTGGATCCTCAGGGTTGATTTTGGTCATGCAGGATAGAGCCCCCGTTTACGGTCATGTTTGCGAAGCAAGAACAAGAAGGGAAGGCTGACAAAAACCATAATCGCCTTTCCCAGGATCTGGCCCGTCAGGAAGTCGAGCGAACCGAACGCGAGCCAAAGGAACATCGCGCTGTCGACGATCAATCCGACAACGCTGCTGCAGAGCGCCGCCACAATCAATCCTTTGCGCTGCAACGGTGTAAACACAAAGAGATCGGCAAGTTCCGAAGCAAGAAATGCCGAAGCAGAGGCGACCGCAAGGCTCGGAGCCGCGAATGTGGTGGACAAAATTGCACCAATCAGGATTGCTCCGACAGACCACATCAAGCCAAGACGTCTTTGCACCAGGTCGCGAAGAACCAGCGCCAAGCCTACAAGAAGCACACCGCTTGGAGCGGTTAGTCCAAACCCGACGGGTATCAGACAGGGCCCATTCGGTACGCAGAATGTGCCTATATTCCCGATCATGAAGTTCGCGGCAGGGATGCAGGCCGTGAATGCAAGCAGAAACACTGCGCCTTCAATGCGGCGTGTGCGATCTGGCTCAGCCATTGGGATTCTCCGTTCCGCCCGCGTCTTCGGCGATGAATTTAGTGTAGCCGTTCGCGCGCAGGTCACATGCGGGGCACACACCACATCCGAAGCCCCAGTCATGCCGATGGCCGCGTTCACCGAGGTAGCATGTATGAGAATCTTCAATGATCACGTTGACGAGTGGCTGCCCGCCCAGGTTCTTTGCAAGCTGCCAGGTCGCGGCTTTGTCGATCCACATGAGAGGCGTCTCCAGCACGAAGCGGCTCTCCATTCCGAGATTGAGAGCTACCTGAAGCGCCTTGATCGTGTCATCACGGCAATCGGGATAGCCGGAGAAGTCGGTCTCGCACATACCGCCAACGACGTGCTTCAGCCCGCGGCGATAAGCAAGAGCGGCCGCGAATGTCAAAAATATCAGATTACGGCCGGGCACGAACGTGTTTGGTACTCCGGTGCTCGCCATCTCGATTTCGATGTCTTGGGTCAGCGCCGTGTCCGAGATCTCACCGAGCGCCGAAAGCGAAATCGTATGGTCGTCACCGAGGCGGTTTGGCCAGTTGCGATTAATCTTGCCAAGTTCAGTCCGCAGCCTGGCTCTGCAGTCCAACTCCACTCTATGCCGTTGACCGTAGTCAAAGCCAACGGTCTCTACGCGCTGGAAGCGATCGAGTGCCCACGCCAAGCATGTGGTGGAGTCCTGACCACCGGAGAAAAGGACCAGTGCACCGTCCTGACGTTCAGTCGCCATCATATTCCGCCGAGCAAAAAGGAGTTTCAAAGACCTTGATCGATGACAACTGCGCCAGAAGGGGTTTTGCGCGCTCCCAGATCCAGATGGCGATGTTTTCAGCCGTCGGATTTTCGAGCCCGTCGATGTCATTCAAGGTATGGTGGTCCAACTGCTCCAGAAGCGGCTTAAAAGCGCGTTCGACGTCGAAAAAGTCGATCACGAAACCTGTGTGGGGATCGACGTTCCCTGAGAGTTGGACATCCACGCGATAGGAGTGGCCGTGCATCCGGTGGCATTTGTGGGTGCTCGGAACGTTCGGCAATCGATGTGCTGCTTCGAATGTAAAGGCTTGCGTGATCTTCATGGGATACCAATCATCTTGTGCGTCTGGAGGCTCAGGCGCCAGGGCGGGTTGTCGAGACAATAGGCGGCGATTAATGCCGTATTCTCCTGCCGCCGGGGCCCGTCCATCGGCTGAAGCCAGTGGTGGTCAAAGGCAAGGTCCGTGAACTGGTCCGGGTCGGCACCAACCTGTGGATAGACAAGCTTCAACTCGTTTCCATGCCGCTGTTTCAATTCGGAGCCTGCCTTTGGGCTAACGCAGATCCAGTCCAGCCCTGCTGGAGCTTCGATCGTTCCGTTGGTCTCGACGGCAATCTGAAATCCAGCGGCGTGAACGGCCTCGATCAATGCCGCATCGAGTTGCAGCAGTGGCTCACCCCCGGTGAACACAACAAAGCGTCCGCGCGTTTCAGGTCCCCAAGTCTTTTCGATCGCCGCGGAAAGCATTGCCGCGTGCGCAAATTTACCCCCGCCGATGCCATCCGTGCCGATGAAGTCGGTATCGCAAAATTGGCAGATCGACCTCTCTCGATCTTCCTCCCGACCAGACCATAGGTTACATCCCGCGAAACGGCAGAAAACTGCCGCCCGCCCAGCCTGCGCACCCTCTCCCTGGAGGGTTTTGAACAGTTCCTTCACTGCATAGGTCATGTTGCCTCCGGTGAACCGTCCGGCGGTTCAGTGAGGGCTGCCCGACGGGCTCTCGCATCGGCACGCACGATCGTAATCAGATACTGGGCCAAGGTGACAATATCGCGATTGACGTTTTGCACTGATTTCCAATGGCGGTGATCATCCGGACCGAACTCCCATTCTCCGGACGTCCACGCTGTCCTGCCAACGAGGCATGCCAGGCCCTTCGAGAATTCCTGCCACGTTCGTGCGCCATCGAGCAGGGCCAGGACTTCCATCACGTAGCCCAGCGCCATGATGCCGGCACCATGAACAAGGCGGGACGTCTTCGGCGTATGGTTTTTCCAGTCATCTTTGAAGACATACTTTACAGCGGCATAGAACTGCTCGATCACCTGGAAGCAGAGATCCTCGCCATTCGGCTCACGGATCATTTCCCGCATTACTCCGTCGGTCACCGAATTCATGACGACGCGCTGAATGGCGGTATCACGAATGATGCCGGCAGGATTGGTATGCTGGTGGATCATTCCCTTGAGGGACGAACTTCCATCGAAGTTCAGCCGCGCCGCAAGTTCCGCGGCGAAGGCGCGATCGCCAAGACGTCTTGGCAGGCCGCCAACGGTTGGAAGAAGCTCATAGATCAGCGACTTCGGCAAGGGGCGCGTGTTGTTAATCAACACGAACTGCCGGCGAAGCTCGGCGTCGTCTTCGCAGACGACACCGGAAATGAACACCTGGAAATCCTTATCGGGTAGCTGCGAAAGGGCGCTCAGTCGTTGTTGACCGTCGACGACGAAACCCGGAGGACCGTCGTGCAAGGAAATCCTGACCACACAGCGCCCGAACTCGTCCGCTTCCTCGATCTCGATGCCTGATGTGAAAGCGACGACGATCGGGTTGGGCAAGATCGCTTCCGACTTTTCCAGATAGTCACGGATCTCCCGGATATGCCCGGCGATCTGCGGACGCTGAAAACCGCTCAGGCGGCCGCCGCTGTCGCGCGCAACACGCTCGATGAAGGCAAATTGCTGGAGTTCAGAGGCAAGGGCTGCAAACGACACCACCGTGTGCTGATCGCTCTGCCGCGCCTTGATCGCCGGAAACCTGAATATCGTCATCAAATTCACTTCTGCATGGTAGATTGCGGACAAGGGCTTCGTAGACCCCGAGATTATGAATGCCCCGTCGCTTGTTCCGATTGCTTGCCCTGAAGATCACAACCTCGATGGAGAGCGATGTGCAGATGGGGCATCCGCACAGCTTCCACGGTTTGTCAGTGAGCGTGCGCCTGTAGCGGCTCCGCAGTTCCTCGACAGCCTTCACCCCCGGAAGATCGCCAATCGGCGCTCCCATCAATGCCGGGGTGGCATACGCGAGCACAGCGTCAAGAGTTTCCTCCAATTCGACCTCTCCGCGATCATAGGCCCGCAGCGCATTTAGAGCGTGGTGCTCCATGGAAACCAACTGTTCCTGGTTCAACGCCCCTTGCTTCGCCAGGCGCTGCAGCTTCGGATTCTCTAACGCCTGCGGAACGCGAATAGCCGTGTAGTACGTCAATGCCCCACTTGGTGTCGGGAGATAGTAGTTCGACTTGGCGTCCTTGAAGGCGCGAATAAGCGGTGAGGTGGTGTCGAAACTTGTGATGTTGAATGGCTGGAAGGTCTCGATCTCGTCGGCCTTCGCAAATCCGAGGATGTGAAGGCGAACGTTCGACGGGATCACATCGCGGATGGCGCGAAGACACGCTTTGATTTGCGCTGCCTTCAATGGAACCGTTCCGCCGAGGGCTAGATAATTATATCCCATGGCAACCAGCCTGCGTGCAGCTTCAGCCATGCTTCCCGGAGACCATCCCTGGATGACGCCCAAGGGCGTGAACCGGCGCGACATGTGCGCCGTTGTCTTCAGGAATTCAGCGGCGTTTTCCAACGTGATGTCGAAGCGATGGCGCGCGTTATCGGTGCCGCCGTCGAAACCGGAAAGGCTTTCGTCAAAGTCGAAGATGATGTGATCGACCGAGCAGCCGTGGGTGAACCGGCCGTCGTCATAGAATTCGGCGGTATCCTCCGGTGTATAAGGTGGGTGGTCCTCCTTATGATAAGTGAAGGCGCCGCAGTCCCCGAAGATAGGCAGATTGGTAAACCCCGGCTTGTCAAGCCGCAGGAACTCGCGCGCCCCTACGCGGCGAAAACGCATCGCTTGGGCTTCGGTGTACTTGCCCCCAACAACTGCGCCACCGATGATGCCGCGAGAGACAAGCATGCCGTCATAAGGTGCGTAGCCCATGATCTCGTGCGGGTATACGTCGTCCCAATAAGGGACCCGCGCCTCGGCGTATCGGTCCCGAAGAAAGTCATAGCCGGGATCTACGTGGTCGAGGCTGTCGGCGAATATGAACTTCATCTGCTTGGCCTCGACAGCTTGCGATCGAGTTGGATCAAATGGTCGGCGAGTTTGGCAATATGCTGGGGCGTGCCTTGTATCTCGTCCCACGCCCAGCCAAGCTCGCCCCAAACACCCTCGGTCCAGCAGCAATGCGGTGCCAAGCGTTTTAGGGACTCGCGAATTTCGGCATCGGGCATTTCCGAACTGTCGGCTCGAAGCATGATTTGATCCATCAGTGCCCCCATGGCCTTTATTCCGGCGGAATGCATGAGACGGCTTTCTGTCGGGCTTTTGCCCCAGGCCTCCGGGAATATGTCTCGAACGGCCGACCAGTAAAGCACCAGGGTCTCGTACATGGCGTCAGGGTTTGCTGTCTCGGGCGAGTGCTTATACTGACTGAGCGCTCCCAGCGGTGGGCGCAGGTTCTGTTTGATCGCCGATATCAATGCCGTGTCGCTGACCACACTGGCGTCATCGCCGGTATCTGAGGCACGCTTGATCAGTTTGTAGAATGGTGACTTCGGCTGTCTGTTGAGCAGGTTGCATAGTTCGCTGGGCAGACGGTTCACCGCCAAATCCTTCGGAAGAAGCGAACCGACCTCAGGCAGCAACTCATTGATCAAACGAACATCTAGCGCTTTCACCTTGTTGACGAGGATGAACTGCTCTCTGTGGATTTGCAGATCCCTCGACACGAACCCCACCACAGGCACCGGAAACCGGCTGTTCTTTGCTTTGGCCAAAGCGAGCGAACGCTGCTGGCCGTCGACGATCCAGGCGGCCCGATCTCCCTCGCTTCGAAATGGAATAGTCAGTGTGCCCGACAAACCGACTTCGACGAGACCGTTGGGCTTCGGCCCGCGCGAGGGTTCGAAGTGGATCTCCGGCGAAAGGGCAAGGGTGATAGCGTTCGGAAACAGCACGGGACCGCTGTCGAGAAATTCGACGATGGAATTGACGTGATTGCGGATCTCCTTGCGCTGAAAGCCCTTCAACTCCTTTTCATCCCTGTGAATGCGGCTGATATCGGCAATACGGGTCAGGTCAGAGCCATAGAGAAAGAAGGCGTAGACATCGATGCCGTCGCCCTGCTGTGTTTTCACCGCGCGAACAACGAGGTCATCTTCAATACTCATGTTGACATCTCCTCGTTCCGGACCTCAGAGGCCAGACGGGAGAAGCGCTTTTGCTCACAAGCAACGGCCAGTTCATCTCGAAGAACGCGGAGAAGCTTCGTCGACAATCCGCCTGTACGTTCCCAGTGCCGGCGCAGAAGAGCTTTGATTTCTGCATCAGAACAACGAGCACCAGGACGGACATTGGGACGGCCCCAAAGTCGTGATAACTCTTCGACGTGCTTTGCCTGTTTCGCAACCGGAGCCGTCGGATGTTGGTCCATGACAGCTTTGGTAAAGTGGTGAAGCGCCCGCGAGACGAAATCGATCTTTGTTCCCCGAATTGGACTATCTGGGCCATCGAGCCGATCATCGTAAGGCAGGGTCTGAGCCACGAGACGTGCTGACAGCATAGAAACGTCCGGTCCGACGAAAATCCGCAGACGATCGATGGTCTCCTCCGGCAGGTCTGAAAGAATGGGCACAAGCATTTTAAGGTACGCTTTCCCGACAGCGATGAGGATCAGCCCATCTGCCGAGCGAAGTGTCCCCCGTATCACATTTTGATCGACAAGCGTTCCCCACCATTCCGCCTCCGAGGCGGAAGGTGTGATGCGATCCAAGATACAGTCCTGCGTTCCCCTTGAAACGGTCAGGTTATATGACGGAACGGGCTGGTGAGCCGTCAAAAATCCAAGCCCCGCAGACGCGACGTAAAGGCGTGCTCCGATTTCGCCGGCTGCCGCGGTCGCCTCGGAAAAAGAACGCCCGCAGTAGAGATCTCCGGCGGAAGCGACTTGCGGGGCCGCCAATACCCTAGCTTTCCATTCCTCACTCACATCTTGGAGGCTGCCACACGGAAGCGCGCGCGCGGAGAGGGCGGGACTGTGATCGTATCGCTTTCGGTTCGTGCACGTCGTAAGGATCAAATGCATCATCGTACCAATGTGCGTAGCCGCCACGAATTGCAGGAAACAATTTCGGGTCATGGAATAACTGCAGTGACGCAAAAGCGTCAACCCAAAAACTGCAGACCGCCTTTATTCCTGCTGCGAAAACTGCGGAGCGGTCACATCACCGCACGGGAGAACTAATATGGACCGTACTTGGCTTTCCGCAGTTATCGCCAAGCTGGAACAATGGGCGCATTTTATCCCGCAATTGGCGGGCTGCGGCGACGGTGGTTCTTTGCGTTTGTCCTGAGCGATCCAGGTTGGATCTCGGTGGGCGGAGCGCTCATCGTCATCATGGGTCCTTGGCTATAGCCGCCCGTGCATCCGGC
This sequence comes from Ensifer sp. IC4062, assembly GCF_020193575.1. Classification (GTDB taxonomy): domain Bacteria; phylum Pseudomonadota; class Alphaproteobacteria; order Rhizobiales; family Rhizobiaceae; genus Sinorhizobium. Next base: position 49,343 of record NZ_JADYVD010000025.1, on the reverse strand, counting down.
TGGGTGATCGAAAGGTGCTGGCGAGCGGAATGACAATCCCGCGTCAGGTGAAGGCGGTCGGAGGCCGCGTCGTTCTCTTCAACCCTGAGGGAGATAACCAGCGCTCCCAAGACGCTCGCGCGGAATATCAACACGGTCCGGCCATCGCTATAGTGGGCACGCTGATAAATGGCTACGGCTCGCTCCTCTTGGCTCCGTTGTCGCCACCTAGATGTTGGCTCCTAGGCTGGTGCAAGCGCCTATTGGCCGGTTTCCGGCCATGGGCGACTGTTATAGCGCTCGCACGAGACTCTGAAGTCACAGGCAACGCAGGTGGCTTCATCCTGGCTGTCGGCGGGCCAGGTTTGGCGAATATGGTTGCTCGTGCGTTCGTCGACGACTCTGTCTTCAATCGCGCGAACCACGCGGTCGATCGCCGCTGTTGCAGCCTGCATCGATGCTTGTGTGACCGGAATTATCCGGATCGCCCGTCTCATCTTGAAATCGCCGGAAAGATTGACTTGACGGCCGGGTTCCCAGGCATTGATTTGATAGTAGTCCGGCGTGCCGTTGGCGGGAACAACATCGGTTCGACCGCGACGCATTTCGCGTTTGAGGTTTGAGAGTTCGTTCGTGCCCGGCGCCAGTTCGCCAATATAGACAAGGATCCCGGCGGCGACAGGCCTTGCCTCCGGTTGCTGCGACCTCAGCCAGGCATAGGTTTGCACCTGCCACTCGCCCAACTGCCAATCGCTTCGCTCGTCAGTGTCGACCGGCGGGCGGCGCGATCCCTTGTAGTCGATAATGATCTCGTATTCTCCGTTGAGGTCCGGCTGCGCCGCGACAATGGCCGCTTTCAGCGGATTGCCTTCCGGCTGATCATCAAGTTGCGTATGGCCGAGCACGTCGATGATCCCTTCCAGGATGTAGCGGGTGGCGCGCTCGACATTTGGATTCTGACCGGGCAGAAGCGGGCGGGTGCCGATCACCTTTCGCTCTGCAACGTCCACCAAGGGAAAAAGGTGCGGGCCGAGCTGATTGATCACTGCTTCGGCGCGCTCATAAGCCGATATCCGCGCGTCGGAACTACGGGCGAACTTGCCCTGATGGGCAAGCGCCTGCTCGATCGGCCAGCCAATCACGCGCAGGTCGAGCGCGGGCAGGCCCACCGGTTCGTCGGGACGTTCCCCTTCCTCGGGGATTGTACAGTGAAGCGGGAACGGCAGCGATTGGTTTTCCTGCCAAAGCCGATACGTTCGTTCCATCATCCCGTGCAGAAATTCTCCATACCAGAGTTGCACGGGTCGGGACGGCGGAAGGGAGGAGCCGTTGTAATAGCGGTAGCTGCGTTGACAGCGCGAAAATGACAGGACGTCACCGGTAAGGCTGTAGTCCGGAATGATGCGGTCCGGACGTTTGATCGGCAGTTCCATTCGTTCCTCACACGAAAAGCAGATTCGGCGGGCTAACCATAGCCGGCGGTCGGCGCCCGGTCGGTCGCGGTGATTGATCGCGCCAAGCCCAACGCTCGTCCTGGCGCCAGCCAAGCGCGACATTCTTGATGTTGCTGGTCCACCTGAGGGCCTTGTCGCACCCGACGAGCATCAGCGCGCTCTGCGGCCGGCTGAAGGCGACATAGTACAGACGGATCAAGTCCTCGAAACTTCTGTCCAGGCCATTGCGCTGCGTGCGCAGGGCGCCGAGGTCAGGCGTGAACGGCGCCAGCAGATCCTCAATCATCGCCGTGGAGGAGGGCTGTTCCGGGAACCGCCGGAAGCGGTTCTTCGGATGATTCGTCGTAAAGTCGGTACCAACGTCGACGATAACGAGTGGAAACTCGAGACCCTTGGCCTGGTGGATCGTCATCACATTCAATCGATCGCGAGGAACACTTGGCATGATCTCCTCGTCGACGTCGATCACGTTTTCGGCGAGCGGCGTCAATACGTCGCGAATGATCGCCTCGATGCTGAGACGGCCGTGGTCGTTTGGTGAGCCTGGATTTTGCGGTCGCACGAGCCTGCTGCGGTAGGCGGAGAAGCCGGCAGCCTGTCCGGCGGCGCGCGACAGCGCTTCCAGATAGACTTGGCCCTCCGGGTCGATCTCGAAGTAGTCGAGCCATGGGATCAAGCCATAGATGACGTCGAGGAACGGCCAGTCGCGGCTCGATGCCTTATCGCCGGTTCCGCGCAGGCAATAGTCGCGCCACTCAGACATCTCTTGCGCCAGGGTTCGGCCATAGACTGGCGGAGGATTCGTTTGCAGAAACTGTCGTGCTGCCGCAACCCATCGGTTCATGAAGAACTTGGCTACATTGGTAATCGCCATCGAAGAGTAAAGGCTTCCTCCTGGCCGGTCGGGCGGATCGATAGAGAGGAGCACCAGCCCCAGAAGTTGTTCGACATGCTCGATGTCGCGTAGCGACCGGCCGCGTGGGTTGAACATCTGCATGTCGCGGCTTGCCATGGCGTTGCGCAGATGGTGGGTAAAACGCGCTTTCGGAGGATTGCCGAAATACGGTTTTTGCATTTCCAGCACGCTGGAGGCGAGGAAAACCGCATCGCCCAAATCCCCGGCTTCGCGGTTCCCCCGCAAACCGTTGATCAGCCGGCCTTGAGGGTCGCGATAGCCGCTGCCACGGAAGACAGCTTCGATGAAGTCGGTTAGATCGTTGGCGAGTGTCTGGGAATCGGGCCGGAACATCGCCAGAATCGGTACTTGGCCTTGGCCATTGTTCGATCGGATCACGGGCTTGGGCGGCTGGATGCGGGCCGGGCCGAAGTTCGGGTCGGTGCGAACAAAGGCGTTGAAGAAGGCGACGATCTCGTCCGTCGAACGGTAATTTTCGACGAGATAAAGCGGACCTGCTGGGGCTCTGCCCAGGCGGTTACGACATCGGTCGATAAAAGCACGGAACAGTTCAATCGTTGCGCCACGAAATCGATAAAGGCTCTGGTCATCGTCGCCCACGACCGTAAACGACGCCTGGCACGCCTCAACCAGTTCAAAATAAATCGCCTCCTGCAAGGCGTTCGTATCCTGATATTCGTCGACGAGGACCGCCCTGACATCCGCAAGCAAAATTGGTATCAGGCGGGCTCGAAGCCGCTCGAGCAAGGCCTCTTCCAGCCCGGAGAAATCCAGCAAGTTGTTCTCGCGCAGATACCGACGATATGTCGAGTCGATCTCCCTGATAATCCGGTGAGCCTCCGGTTGGTCGGCAGCGCCAAAACTCTCCACGTCCACCCGATCCTGGATAAAACGGTCGATAATCGGCACCAAGGTGTTGGCCGCTTCAGCCAGCGTGGTGGGCGGGTCGTCATCCAGCGTGAAGGGAGACAGAAATGCCCCGAGGACGGCTTGATTGTTCCGGAAGCTTGCGCCGAGCCCGCCGCGTCTCTGCAGGATGACGCTGGCGGCAAAGCTCTCCAATGTGACGAGGGGAGGCTCATCCGCATGCCGGTCGGAACCGAGAGCCTCCTGGCAGACGCTGTCGAGTGTTCCGGTGACCACGCGATTGATGTCCACATGCGCCAGAAATTCTCGATCGGTTTGCGAAATCGGCTCGGTTCTGGCCTGTTCGAACAAGGCCTCACCCCATTCGATCAGTCGGCTGCGTATCTCCCGCGCCGCCTTGACGGTAAACGTGGTGATGAGAATCTGCTCAGGACGCAGATGATCGACAACGATGTGCCGCAGCACGCGAAGCACCAGAACCGTGGTCTTGCCGCTTCCCGGACCAGCAACGATCATTGTGGGAATTGTAGGGTCTGCCTCAAGGCAGACGCGCTGCTCCGAGTTCGGCAGCCTTCCGATGGCGCCGGTCCGCGCCACGATACGCAAAAATTCTTCGTATGTCACAATAGGCCCACTACCAAAGGAGCGACGCTCCCGCATAAGTGGAAATGCATCACACATGCGGTGATTCTGCAATGATGGTTTGCAGACGTCCGAAGCAACCCACAACCACGAAGACGCCAGCTTCTTGCCGAAAGCGAGGGCCGGTACCGGACGGCTCGAAAGGGGCCTTAGCCACTGCACATCCGCGTTCCCAGCCATTGAACGAAAGAAAACGGGCCTTTTGCCTGTCTCTGCCGAAGGAACTCCCCGCGAAACGCCACCCCGAGGGACGTTGAAAGCCGGCAGGGCGCGACTATGGAGCGCCCTATGTTGGCGGTCCCGACGCTGTGGATGAGGAGAAGATGAAGATGGCATTTTCGTAGAGAGGATGAACCTACGTCTTGTTCGCGAGGCGACAAAGGGGCGTTGAAAACGTGATGCGATCAGCGTCCGACCGATCGGATCCGCGTCGATGATCATCATGGAATTGAAGGTGAGCCATCGAGCGGCGCTCGATCTCGTCGCTGAACTTGGCGTCCGGGAAGTGATGGGACGCGGAAGCTTTCGCGCGTGGGGGATAAGACAAAAGAACTGATCCGAGGCCCGTGTTCTGGGGTGAGCCAGACTATTAGGAAGCTTGCTTGCACGCAACGGCGCGCGTTCCCCTTTTAAGCTATGGCCTTGCGCCTCCACTAATTCATCCCTACATTGGGATAGATTAGTGGAGCGGAACATGTCGCAAAGTCAGAATTTCACGCTGAGCGAGGCCGGGTATGTCCTGGGCCGGTCTCCGGCAACGCTGAACAAGGCGGTTGACACCGGCATCATTCAGGCGCGGCAAAGGAAGGTCGGAAACATAATCCAGAGACTCCTCGGACGAGCCGAACTGCGCTTTCTGCGTCTCGCCGATGAACTTGAGAAGGATCTGACGCCAGCAGGACGGCGCAGACTTTATGGTGCATTGCGTAAATTGCCCGATGATGCTCACAAACTCCAGCTCGGGCAGCTGCAACTGGACCTTGCGCAGATTGACAACGACTTGAAAGACCGGATGACGAGACTTGAGGCGATCAAAGGCAGGATTGATAGCAAAGGCGATCGGAGTGAAGCTGTTATTCGCGGAACGTCAATCACGGCGTACTTGGTCGCGGCTCTAGCGCGAGACCAAGGTCCGGACGCAGTACTCAAGGATTTTCCTTCATTGACGCGCGACCAGGTTGAGGCAGCCATAGAGTTTGCCAAGGCTTATCCGAAGCGAGGTCGTCCTTATCCAACCAAGAGCTTGAAGACTACTTTGGCAGCTTTGGCTGATGCCGGAGCGTTCGATGACGATGAAAACCTTGGTGATGTCGAACCAAGGGCTATTCCGTGACGCTTTATTTGCTTGATGAAAACGTTCTTCGTGAGCTCAAACGCGGCGGCCATAAGAATGTGCAGCAGTGGATTGCGACGGTAGATGACACGGACCTCCGGCTGAGTGTGGTCACACTGTTCGAGAAACGTCGGGGAGCCGAAACCCTGATGAAGCGCGAACCGGAACGCGCGCGCAAGATCCTTGATGGTATCGAGGCGCTCGAAAAAACGTTCTCCGATCGTATTATCCCGATTGACGGGCCCGTCGTTGCAGAATGGACGCGGCTTCTCGGCAATAAGAACAAAGATCGGTGGGACGTTGCTCTGGCCGCGACCGCCCGCGTCCACGGTCTCATTGTGGTGACGCGCAACACCTCTGATTTTACGGGGCGTGGGGTTCGGCTCCTCAATCCGTTCAAGTCGCCTCCGGAGGTTCTGGACGTCTAGCCCGTGCGAGAGTCAGAAAGATCGATAGAGTCATTGCATCGGGGTCGAAGCAAAATTTACTTCAAGCACCGCTTTCGCTCGCAATGTAGCGGTAGAGCCGAATCTGCCGAACCAACGGCGGGCCGCCGACCAGACTGTTTTCGAACGTTAAAGGTTGCTGTCGGCTCGCCGTTTCCTGACCCATCTCAATTCCGAGCCAAAGGAAACCAAGATGGGTACAGTCATCACCCTTCGATCCCACACGCCGGTAACCGTCAAAGCCTCACCGCGACATCGAGTCAGGATCCGAGTTTCGGATCGCCTGCCCCCTGAGTCTACCAGATGGGATGTGCAGCGCCCGGTTCAAAATGTCGGCGGATTCCAAGCGCTCGACTGGTTCAATGATCAGTGCGCTCGATCTGGGCGCTGGCACGCTTTTAAAGTGTCGCATCACTTCGTGTCTCGCTTCGTCCGGCAGATCGCACCTTATATCCTCCGCGGGCAGGTTGACGTGCAAATTGACGGTCAAGCTTTAAATTTCAAGGCAATTAAGAAGTTAAGCGCATAGCGTCGTTGGCCTCGGCGCTAGCCGGGGCTAGGTTCTATCCACGCCCGCCTATAGTCCTCGTGAGACTCCTCAGTTGCACCTGAGTGGTTACCCAATTTTACCCAATCAGAGGCTTCATCTGCATTGAATGCGCTCTGGGGCTGCCGTAACACTTCTCATATGGAGCGAGAGGAGAAGCGGTCGAGGGGGCCGCAAAAGGCTCCAATTAGGAGGAGATATGAAACGTCGTACATTCACTGCTGGGCTCGTGGCTCTACCGTTCCTTGGCTCCAGCCTCACCCGCGCATTCGCGCAAGATGCCGGCGCTTCGCTCCCGAAGACCTATTCGGGTCAGAAAATCCGTGCTCTCGCCTCGACCGGCGCCGCATTTGAAGCCATGGCGACGGTCAGTCGCGACTTCACCGAGGCGACCGGCGTCGCCGTCGAATACGTCAACCTGTCCTATAACGAGCAATACCAAAAACTGATCCTCGATCTGACCAGTGGTGCTGCGTCCTTCGACGTCTTCAACTTCGCCTATCAGTGGAAGTTCGAGATCGAACCGTACTGTGCCGATCTTTCCAATATTCCGGCGGAAATCCCGGGTGCGCCGGATCTCGCGCTTGAAGACTATCCACAACGCGCGCTCGAAATCTATGGGCGCGCCAACAACAAGCTCATCGGTTTACCGACACTCGGCGATGTGACGCTGTTCGTCTGGAACAAGGAGGCCTACAAGGCTGCGGGCCTCGATCCTGAGGCCGCACCGAAAACCTGGGAAGAAGTGGTTGAGCGCGGCGCCAAGCTCGTCGGCAACAGCCAGTTCGGTTATGCGATGCCGGCGGGCAAGGGCATTCAAACGACCGTGACCTGGATCATGGTTTTCAAGTCGATGGGCGGCGAGTACTTCGATGCGTCCGGCGCGCCGACCTTTGGTAGCGAAGCGGGCGTTAACACCATGAAGTTCCTGGTCGAGAAGCTGGCGGCGATCAGCCCTCCCGGCAATCTTGCCTGGGATTTCCCGGAGATGTTCAACAGCCTGTCGACCGGTCAGTCGGGGCAGTCGATGATGTGGCCCGGAGCTTTTGGCGATCTGCTCAACCCGCAGAGGTCTCAGGTCCACGACAAGATCGGTTGGTCACCGATGCCGCAGGCATCCCTCTTGGGTGGCTGGTCGATGGGTGTCAACGATTCCTCTCGGTCGAAGGACGCCGCCAAGCTCTACGTGGCATGGCTGACGTCACCCGATATTGTTCGCCGCATGGGTCTGATTGGTGGTGCTCCCGCCCGCATCTCGGCGCTCAAGGATGCGGAACTCATCAAGCAGGCTCCCAACCGGCCGGCCGTGCTCGCCGGGCTTCAGGGCGACGTCGCCGAATATCCGCCGATCAAGGAAGCCGAGCAGATCCACATCATGATCTATGATGAGGTGAATGCGGCGGTGGCGAAGATCAAGACACCGGAACAAGCGGCAAGCGACCTTCAAGGCAAGGTCGAATCCTTCATGCGGCGCCGCGGCTATCTCAAAACTTGAGGTCGCGCTCCCGCGAGGGGCAGGCGTTCCTCCCCGTCTGCCCCTCCTTTTTACAACGGCAAATCCGAAGATAGCTTACCTGATGACGATCTCTCAAACAGTTCCACGCGATGGCATCGCCGTTCGCAGGCATCGCCGCATCCGCATCAGCACGATGGTCTGGTTCACGCTACCGGCTGCAGCGATCATGGCTCTTGTTCTTGGCGTGCCGCTGGTCTACTCGTTCTACTACAGCCTTACCGGCTGGTCCCTTGTCGTCCCTGGCAGCGATCAGGACTTCATCGGCCTTCTCAATTATACCGATATTTTGAGGAGCAGCGAGTTCTGGGCGTCGATCCGCGTTACGCTCATCTATGCCGTGGTCGCGGTCTCCCTGGAATGCGCACTCGGCATCCTGTTTGCCGTCCTTCTGAACCTGGAATTTTTCGGCCGCGGCCTCTTTCGCTCCCTGATGCTGATCCCAATGGTGATCACGCCGGCGGTCGTCGGGATCTTCTGGAAGCTGCTCTATGAGCAGGATTCCGGCGTCTTCAACTATCTCTTGGGGACGCTCGGCTTCGAGCCGGTACCGTGGCTGAGCCTCACCGTTGCGCTCGCCTCCGTCATCATCATGGATGTGTGGCAGTCGACGCCGTTCTTCACGCTGATCATCCTCGCCGGGCTGCAGTCTCTCGACCGGGACACGGTGAGCGCCGCGCAAGCCGATGGCGCCAATGCGCTCCAGGTCTTCCGCTACCTGACGCTGCCGCATCTCGTCCCCTACATCATGATTGCCGCGGCGTTTCGTATCATCGGCGTCATGGCCGACTTCGACAAGATCTTCCTGTTGACTTTGGGAGGCCCCGGCAACGTCACGACGACGCTCAGCGTCTACGCCTACAACACAGGCTTCAAGGTCTTCGATATCGGCAGAACCACCGCGATCTCGTGGATCTATGTCGTCTTCGTTCTCGCGATCAGCGCGCCGCTGATCTGGCGCCTGTTCCGCGGCGCAAGCGTCAACCGCCACTAGGGGAGGTGAGGCATGGCTACTTCATCCAAAACCAACCGCACCACTCGCAAGCTGCTCTGGACACTCTTCTGGTGCGTGCTCGCCTTCGTCTATCTGTTCCCATATACGTGGATGGTGCTGACCGGCTTCCGCCATGGCGTCGATACGATCTCGATGCCGCCCCGCTTCATCTTCGAGCCGACGCTCGCCGGCTTTAAGCACCTGTTCGAAGTGACCGGGTTTCAGAAATACATCATCAACAGTGCGGTGGTGACGATTGTGAGCGTTGTACTCGTGATCGGGGTTTCCGCGCCTGCGGCTTACGCGCTTGCCCATGTCAGCAGGCGGGGCGGTGCTCTTCTGGTGGCGATCCTTATTGCGCGCATCATTCCAGCGATTGCGATCGGCGTGCCGGTCTATCTGATCGCCACACGCCTCCACCAACTCGACACCTATCAAGCGCTGGTCGTCATCAACGTCGCTGTCAATATTCCCTTCGCGATCTGGCTGATGCGCAGCTTCTTCATGGAGGTGCATCCGACGCTCCGCGAGGCAGCGATTTCGGACGGTTGCAGCGAATGGCAGGTGTTCACAAAGATCATGTTGCCGCTGGTGCTTGGCGGGATGCTGGCGACCGCCGTCTTCGTGTTCATCGGAGTGTGGAACGAATTTCTATTTGCCCTGATCCTGACCACGTCCGTGAGCCCGACTGCGCCCTTGGCGATGCTCGGCTTTAGAACCCAGTACGGCGTACAGTGGGACGCCGTGGGTGCTGCGGCTTTCCTGGTGTCGACGCCGGTCATCGTCTTCGCCTTCATAATGCAGCGCTACTTGGTGCAAGGCATGACCATGGGCTCCGTCAAGTAACCCGCATGGTCGGTGCAATCTTAGTAGAAAGGCCGGGCAGAATATGACTGATGTAACTATCCGCAATGTCACCAAGCGTTATGGCGCTCTGACCGTCATCCCTCAACTTTCGTTCAAAATCGAGGATGGGGAGTTCGTCGTTCTGGTGGGACCGTCTGGATGCGGCAAGTCCACGCTCTTACGCATGCTGGCGGGACTGGAGGAGATCTCCGGTGGCGATCTCCTGATGGGAGCCGAGGTGATCAACGATCGCCCTGCCAAGGAACGTGACATGGCGATCGTCTTCCAGAACTACGCGCTCTATCCGCACATGACCGTTGCCGAGAACATGGGCTTTGCGCTGAAACTGCGCAAACGCCCGCGGGCAGAGATCGATGAACGCGTCGACAAGGCGGCGGCTATCCTCGGACTCGGTAAGTTGTTGGATCGTTATCCGCGCGCGCTTTCTGGTGGCCAGCGACAGCGCGTCGCCATGGGCCGGGCGATCGTGCGCGACCCGCAGGTCTTCCTGTTCGACGAGCCGCTGTCTAACCTTGATGCCAAGCTCAGGGTGCAGATGCGCGCCGAAATCAAGGCGTTGCACCAGAGGCTGAAGATCACGACCGTCTATGTCACGCACGATCAGATCGAGGCAATGACCATGGCCGACAAGATCGTCGTCATGAACGAGGGACGGGTGGAGCAGATGGGCACGCCGCTCGAACTTTACGACCGCCCGGCCAACATCTTCGTCGCCGGCTTTATCGGATCGCCGTCGATGAACTTCCTGCCGGCGACGGTCGCCTTAGCGAACAGTCCGGCTCTAAAGACCCCGGAAGGCGTGGAGCTGCCGGTTGATGCCTGTCCTACGCTCACCGGCCGCTCGGAGGTGACCTACGGGATTCGTCCGGAGCACCTTGAGCTCGGCGAAACCGGTATTCCCGCAGAGGTCGTGGTCGTCGAGCCGACCGGTTCCGAAACACAGCTCTACGTCACGGTCGGAGGGCGCGACGTCGTCGTGGTACTCAGGGACCGGGCCGACGTGCGGCCTGGCGAAAAAATCTGGCTCAGGCCGAGGAAAGGCAGCGCCCATCTTTTCGACCCGAACTCCGGCGCGCGGATTACCGGCTGAACATCCGTTCACGTTCCGCCGACGGCGTCGGGAAGTCGAAACAGCCCCAGGGAGGTCTCATGCGCAAGCTCTAAGAGGTCGGCGATCATGGCGTCGTTGGCATGCCGCGCCGCGATCAGTCCGCTGACGCCGATCGCGACAGCTTCCTGCGCCATGCCGAAACTGTCGACGACGGCAAGCGCGCTGAAGCCCTTCGCGACCGCCGTCCGCAAGAGATTGATCTCGGCGGTGACCCCGTAGCCGAAGTCCTCGAGGCTGACGCGCATTTCGCCGTCGATCGCGGTCACGCTCGGAAAGTTGACGACCCTGTGACAGCCGGCGGCCCCGAGGGCCTTGAGGATGTCGACGTGGCGGCGGAAAGGATCAAGGGCGAACACGCCCGCAAAAACTTGGGCCTCGCTCCGAACCCCGTTCCGGATCTCGGCCAGAAGGCGTTCGTTGGCGTCGTGGATCGGGAGCAGCACCAGGCTGTCGTAGGCGCTGCCGTCCAATCCTTCGCAGGAGGGGCAATAGAGCCTCACGGATTGCGGCTCTTCGCCCGCGATAGCGGCGAGATCCGTCACGATCGGAATGGAGGGGAGTGTGGAAGGCATGTGCACTCGTATACCCGTGAACGATTACCCAATTCTACCCAAACCGTCGGCCAGCGCCAATTGATTTGCCGCGGCGGGCGCAACTACGGTTTTGTCAGGCGTGGAAGGTTCACTGAGAAGGGCCGGGAGGAAAACGATGAATACAGTCTATGTAGTCGGAACCTGCGATACCAAGGGCAGCGAACTGCGCTATCTACGCGATCTTGTCCGGCAGGCAGGGTGTGACGCCGTCCTGGTCGATGTTTCTGTTTCGGAGTTTCATAAGGAAGCCGACGATGTCGACGTCCAGCCGTCGGAGGTCGCACGCTTCCATCCGAACCCGCCAAAACCCGAAGAGCTCAAGGATCGCGGCAAGGCGGTCGCCGCAATGTCTGAGGCCCTGGTGGAATACATCCGATCACGCCAGGACATCGACGGTCTCATCGGCGCGGGCGGAACGGGTGGCACCGCCTTGATCGCGCCTGCTATGCGCGCGCTCCCGATCGGAGTGCCGAAGGTGCTCATTTCCACCGTCGCCTCCGGGAATGTCGCGCCCTATGTCGGACCGACCGACATCAGCATGATGTATTCGGTGACGGATGTTTCCGGGCTCAACCGCATCTCGCGGGTGGTGCTGGGCAATGCCGCTCATTCCATCGCCGGCATGGTGCTCAACAAAGTGAGCGCTGCGGCGGACGAGCGGCCGGCGATCGGCCTGACGATGTTCGGTGTCACGACCCCTTGCGTTCAGGCGGTCACCCGGGCGCTCGAGGTAGACTTCGATTGCCTGGTGTTTCATGCCACCGGAACCGGCGGTCAGTCCTTCGAAAAGCTCGCCGACTCCGGCCTGCTTGTCGGCGGCATTGATGTCTCCACAACGGAAGTCTGCGACTATCTCATCGGCGGCGTCTTCCCCTGTACCGCCGATCGGTTCGGTGCCTTCGCCCGGACCGGACTGCCCTATGTTGGCTCCTGCGGCGCACTCGACATGGTCAATTTCGGAGCGATGGACACGGTGCCCAGTCAGTTCCGATCGCGCCGCCTGCATGTCCATAATCCCCAGGTCACGCTGATGCGGACGACCCCGGAGGAATGCAACATGATCGGCGAATGGATTGCAGAACGGCTGAACCTTTGCGAGGGCCCGGTCCGCTTCCTGATTCCCGAACTCGGCGTCTCGGCGATCGATGCGCCTGGTCAGCCCTTCCACGATCCCGAAGCAGATAGCGCGCTCTTCGCAGCGCTCGAGCGCACGCTTCGCCGGACGACCAAGCGGCAACTCATCCGCGTTCCCCTTCACATCAACGATCCGCAATTTGCAGAACTCCTCGTCACCAACTTCAAAGAGGCCCTTCGTGAGCACTGATATTCTTGTCAAGCGTCCCACTCGTGCGGAACTGATCGACCGTTTCCTAAAGAAGATCCGGGCCGGCGAGCCGATCATCGGCGGCGGCGCCGGAACGGGCCTGTCGGCCAAAAGCGAGGAAGCCGGCGATATCGATCTGATCGTGATCTATAATTCCGGCCGCTACCGCATGGCCGGCCGCGGTTCGCTCGCCGGACTGCTCGCCTATGGCAACGCCAACCAGATCGTCGTCGACATGGCGAGCGAGGTTCTGCCAGTCGTGAAGCACACGCCGGTGCTTGCTGGCGTCAACGGCACGGATCCGTTCGTCGTCATGCCGAGCTTCCTGCGCGAACTGAAGGAGATCGGCTTTGCCGGCGTGCAGAACTTCCCGACGGTCGGTCTTATCGACGGGCTCTTCCGCCAGAATCTCGAAGAGACCGGCATGAGCTATGCCCAGGAGGTCGAGATGATCGCTGAGGCGCACAAGCTCGATCTCTTGACGACACCCTATGTGTTCAGCCGCGAAGACGCGGTGGCGATGGCGAAGGCCGGCGCCGACATTCTCGTCTGCCATATGGGCCTGACGACTGGCGGCGCGATCGGGGCGCGCTCGGGCAAATCCATGGAGGACTGTGTCGTCCTCATCAACCAGTGCATCAAGGCGGCGAGAGAAATCCGCGACGACATCATCATTCTCTGCCACGGTGGTCCGATCGCCAATCCGGAAGACGCTCGCTTTATTCTCGACGCCTGCCTTGGCTGCCACGGCTTCTATGGAGCAAGCAGCATGGAGCGGTTGCCGACCGAGGAGGCCATCAAGTCCCAGACGCAAGCCTTCAAGGCGATCCGTCGCAAGTCGGCATGACCGTGAGAAGGGAAAACAAGCAGATGTCCGTCTTTCGAAGTGGAGACCAGCCGCCGGGCTGGTGCGAACTCACCGGTTTCGAGTTCATTGACTTGACCGATCAGCCCTTGCCAATTCCGGTCGCCGCCGACAAGCAGCGTCTGCTCGTCACGCGCGGGTCCTGCCGCTTGAGGAGCGCCAAGGGAGCGCAGGTTCTGAGTGAAGGCCAGTTCCTTGACATGGATGGGGCCGATGGTCCCTTCACCGCAGATGCCGGCGACGGGACCGCACAGGTGCTCGTCTTTTATGGCAGATGGGGCAACGAGCTCGGCGGATGCGGGGTGTTCAAGCTCGGCCCCGACACGCCGGTTCCAGTCAAGGGGGATCCGGTCATTTATCCCAAGTCGACCAACTTCGATTCCCATTATCACGACTGCGACGAATACTGGGTGATCATCGAGGGGGCAGGGACGGTCGTCGTCGGCTCGCGCGGCTTCGAGGTCGAAGTCGGCGATTGCGTCGCTATCGGCATGGGCCACCATCATGATCTTCCCCATGTGCGGACCGATGTGAAGGGCGCATATTTCGAGACGACGCTCGAAGGCAGGAAGCGCTTTGGTCATCTTTGGGAGCACACGCATGGGCCTGCCGATGTACGTCCCGAGCGGGTTTGATCCGTCGCGTGCGCCAAGTCCTCCTGGAGGTGAACATCAATGACTTATAAGGTCCTGCATATCGGCGCCGGTGGCTTCGGAGAGCGCTGGTGCGACACGTTCCTGCCGCCGAACGTAGCGGACGGGACGATCGAGGTGGTCGGCCTCGTGGACATCGATGCCAAGGCGCTCGATATCGGCCGCAAGCATCTCGGCTTGAAGGCCGAACAGTGTTTCACCGCGGCCGCACAAGCCTTCCAGATGGTGGATGCCGACTTTTGCACCATCGTCATTCCGCCAGCTCTGCACGAGGGGATCGTCGACCTCGCCCTTGCGCGCGGCATGCACATCCTGTCCGAGAAGCCGATCGCCGACACCATGGAGGCCTCCGTCCGTATCGCTGAGAAAGTGAGAAAGGCCGGCTTAAACATGGGCGTGACGATGAGCCACCGGTTCGATCAGGACAAATCGACGTTGAGAGCGCTCGTCGGTGCCGACGCCATCGGCCGTGTCAATACGGTATCGTGTCGGTTTGCCGGAGACTTCCGCCTTTATGATTCCTGGGGGCGCTTTCGCCACGAAATGATGCATCCGATGCTTATCGAGGGCGCTGTCCATCACCTGGATATCATGGCCGATCTCGCCGGCGCACCCTGCACGTCGATCTATGCCCGCACGTGGAAGCCGGAATGGGCAGATTACAAGGGCGACACAGATGCCATAGTCTTGATGGACTTTGCGAACGGCGCTCATGGGGTCTATGAAGGGTCTTCGGCACAAGCCACGGGTCTTAACGATTGGGCTTTCGAATATGTTCGTGTGGAGGGGGAAAGCGGGACGGCTATCCTCGACCATCGTGAGATCGAGGTATTTCGCCGCTACCCGATGCGGCTGCGACAAGCGAGCCGCCAAGGAAAAGGTCAGCAGGTGTCGCTGCTACCTGGTAAGAAGTGGCAGAACGCACTGTTGATTGAGCAATTTTGTGAGTGGCTCGACGGCGGCCCGCCCATGGCAACGAGCGTCTGGGAGAATCTGCAGTCTGTTGCGCTCGTATTCTCAGCGATCGAAAGCGTTCGGCTGGGCCAACCGGTGAAAGTGCAGGAATTTCTCCAGTCCTACCGAGAGGGGGCTTCGATCGAGTAACGATAAGATGTAGGTTAGCCTCACAATGGCTGATCCGATCGTTCATCTTGGGGTTCATCGCCCTGAATTCTCCGCTCCCGTGCACGCGAGAGCGGAGATTGTCGCGACACTCAAGGCGACGCTCGGCAAACCAAACACGACTCTCGTTGGTGCTGCGATCGGCACGGGAATGGCCGCCCAGGCGGCCTCGCGGGGCGGCGCAGACTTTATCCTCGCTCTCAATGCTGGGCGTTTGCGTAGCATGGGCGCCCCTTCTATCTTTTCCCTGCTCGCATTGCGCAAGAGCAATGACTTTGTCCTGGATTTCGCCCAGTCAGAGATCCTGCCTTTCGCCAAAGTTCCGGTCTTTTTCGGCGCCAGCGCTTTCGATCCCCGCTGTTCGATAGAAGCTGAACTGGAAAGAATTGCGGATGCTGGTTTTGGCGCAATTGTAAACTTCCCCACCTCCATTTTTCTCGATGGACGGTTTCGGGCCGATATCGAGGGAGCAGGGCTGGGGTTCCAGCGTGAGCTTGAAATGCTTCGGGCCGCTCAGAGAAGAAATATGGCGACGCTCGCCTATGTTAGAACCGTGGCCGAAGCTCAGCAGGCCGCGACCGCCGGCGTAGACATCATAAATCTCAATCTCGGTTGGAACGTCGGAGGGACTGTCGGAAGCCGCACAGAGCTCAGCCTGAGGCAAGCGGCTGAGTATGCGAAGGTCATTTTCCGTCAGATACGGGCGATCTCAGAGGGTACTCTTTGTGTCCTCGAGGGCGGCCCTATCGTCAGCCCTGACCAAATGTACGAGGTGTCCGCCCTGTCCAAGGCAGACGGATACATTGGCGGCTCCACTATCGATCGGGTGCCACTGGAAGCCTCTATGGAGCAGATTACATCGGCTTTCAAATCCGTCGGCACCTTGCAAAAGCGAATTGATGAACTGGAGCGGCAGCTCGAGCATGTGCAGCGCGAATACTCGATCGTCGGCCGGTCACCTTCGATCCAGCAAATCAAGCAACGGATCGAAAAGCTTGCCGCCTCTGCTCTACCGGTTCTGATTACCGGAGAAGCCGGAACCGGCAAGAAGCTTCTGGCCCGGGCCATTAATGAAGCCGCCAGACGTCCCGGCAGCAAGCTCATCAGCTCCGAAGACGCAAGTGGAGCATCGCTTTTTGGCTTCGCCCCGAGCGAAGGCGGGAGGAAGGTGCTTGGGTTGCTACAATTCCATACCAAAGCAACGCTGCTGATCGAGAACGTCGAATGCCTATGCGTCGACGCTCAGGAACGTCTGATAGAAGTGATTGAGACCGGCTCTTATCGGCGCCTCGGCGACAACGAGAGAGGGCGGTTTGAAGGTCGCCTGATCCTGACATCGACACGGCCGCTCTCTGAGTTGGGCGCAAGCGGGCAGCTGATACCCTCGTTGGAGTCGCGTCTCGCTCCCGGTCACGTCTTTCTTCCTCCTCTGCGCGATCGCCTTGAAGACCTTCCACTCCTCGCCGAACACTTCCTACAAGCGCTCCGAAAGGACCGACGCAGCCGGAAGCTGTCGGTGGACCACTCGGCTTACCGAGCTCTGATGACCTATGGCTGGCCAGAAAATGTCCGCGAGCTCAGATCCGTGCTCGAAACGGCCGCTATCCGCTGCGAAGGCGACTGGATCAAGGCCGAGCATTTGCCGCCGCTCGGCGACGCGAACTCGGACGCGCCACATCCGCATCCGGAGGATGAGCGGGAATGGATCCTCGATGCGCTTCAGCGCCACCGCTTTCGCCGGGGTGAAGCCGCGCGATATCTCGGGATATCTCGAAAGACCCTATACAACAAAATGCGAGCGTATGGTCTTCCGTTGCAGCCAAGAGAAAAAAGCTAACTGGTCGGCGCTGAAAAACCTCTCCACGCCCTGCGTATAAGGGATTCCCATCTGTTTTGAAGTATTGGAAACTGCCGGAAATCGTCGGTGATGTAGCTGATTTGTGGTGTTTTTGGTATGCGGCCAAGTCGTCGCTCTTCCGGTAAGAATGATCTTTTTCGCGACCGTCTGGACGCGATCATCAACCCGCCACGCGCTGGTGCGATTGGCCGGTGTGATCCCATGGGCACGATTTGACGAGGCATTCGGTGGGTTCTATCGGCCGGTTGGCCGACCCGCCAAGCCGACGCGGCTGATGGTCGGGCTGCATTACCTGAAGCATGTCCACGACCTGTCGGATGAGGAGGTGGTCGAGCGCTGGGTGGAGAATCCGTATTGGCAATTTTTCTGCGGCTTTGAGTTCTTCCAGCATGAAGCTCCGATCGACGCGAGCACGATGACGCGCTGGCGCAAGCGGATCGGGCCCGCAGGGGCTGGAGGAATTGCTGAAGGCCAGCGTCGATGCGGCGCTTCAGACGGGAACGGCCAGGCCGGAATCTTTGGAGCGAGTCAATGTCGACACGACGGTGCAGCCGAAAGCCATCGCTCATCCGCCCGACAGTAGGCTGTATCTGAAGGCTCTGCAGATGCTGATCCGTCACGCCAAGAAGCATAGCGTCGAGCTGAGGCAGAGCTACACGCGTCTGGCGAAAGCAGCGTGCCTTCATCACGGCCGCGCTTACCGTTCTCGTGGCGAAATCGGATACTCCCCCAGATCTTCCCACCGCCAGAAGATCAATGATTTAGCCTTTGTTCAGGGTCGACTAGTTAATCACCAAGAGATACCCGAGCCACTAAATCCTCGGAGGAATTGTCCAGGTCTACCGGCGCGGGGCCTCACTTGGCTTTGCTCCACCTCTATAAAGGGCCGCCAGTACCTGGCCAGCACCAAGGAAACCGGACTGGAGCAGGCGAAGGCGTTTGCGGAAGATTGGTATTTGGGGCTCCGTGGCAAATTGGCCGCAGGATTGATGAAAACCGAAAGACCTTAGCGGAGCGTGCCAAGAAGTTCGAAGAGGAATAACCATCATCACCGAAGGTGAGCGCAGCCCCAAATGGTTGAAGGCCACAGCATCCGTCTGCGGCTTCACATGATCCCGCTCTTCGGGATGAATTGGGCACCTTGCGGCAGGTGTTGAAGACGGCCATTCGCCACATGCGGCTCAGCCATCTGCAGACCTGTCGCCTCCTCATAAGACGCAATGCAAGGTCAGTCACAGGCCATGGTTCAGCCCGGTCGAGTACAAGCAGCTTTATGAGGCGTAACGCAAAGGAGCCGAAGAACAAGCATTTCCGGTGGGAAGCCGAACAGTTGCACGACTTCGTGCTGTTCATGGGCAATACCGGCCTGCGGCCGGAAGGGCGGAGGATGGCCGCACGACCCGGACCGACAAGCGCGTTGCGGTTGCGACATTTTTCGTACATGGCCTCCACTGGCCCGAAAGGAGGCGTTGAAATTCAGTGTTCTCTTTAAACGTATCTTACTGGCACACCTCTTGCCTAGAAGAGGGGTGAAGCGGGTTTTAACCGCTTCGATGCGTTAGGCTTTCGAAGGCAAACCATGCGAGCTCATTCGTGGACAGCTTGATGATGGCAATGACCCTACGATGATCACGATGACGGCTCTGCCCAACCCCCAGATGACCGCCGTCGCCATGGCGACCGGTTCTAACCCCAACGAGGAAGCATGCCGGCGATCCTCGCGCCCATCTGAACGAAATAGACGCTGACATTCTGAAGATCCTACAGGGAGTCAACACCGATGCTAAAAAGAGCGCTTATCCTAGTTGAGGGCCATAGGCATAACGGCCCATTATATATTCAAGCGGCCAAGCGTCTTGGTCTTCACCCAATAACCTTCTCGGCTGATCCAAGTAATTACGACTATCTAGCGTCGGAAGAACTTGAGGTGGTCCGCGTCGACACAGATGATCTCGAAGCGATCATCCGGGAATGTTCTCAGCTAAGTGCGAGATACGACATTGGCGGTATCACCGGTTTCACGGGCCTCGATGAGTCGCTCTACGTGACAGTCGCTAAGCTCTGCCGGCATTTCGGTCTACCGGGGCCAAATCCCGCATCGATTGAACAATGTTGCGACAAATTCACTCAACGTCAGCGCCTCGCGGAGACAGACATTCCAATGCCCGTTTACCGCTTGACAGCTGACGCGACTGAAACAAAGGAAATTGCCGCGGAGATCGGCCTACCGGTTATCGTCAAGCCAACCATAGGCAGCGGCAGTAGCGGTGTCCGATTGTGCCGCAACGTCGAAGAAGTATCAGAACATGCGACTAATCTGTTGAGTGGGGGGCACAAATGGCAGTCGTCGCCGAGGTTACTTGTCGAAGAATTCGCACCGGGACCGAGCTACCAATCTCATATAATGAGCAATCAGATCATTGGAGTCACGGGGAATGACTTCGGTCCCCCGCCGCATTTCGTCTATCGTGAGTTCACCTATCCGGCCATGTTGGCTGATCAGGAGTATAAGGATATCGCCGATATTTCGCAAAACTGTGTGCGAGCGCTCGGCCTCGACTGGGGGCCGGCGAACATTGAAATTCGGTGGACGAAACATGGTCCGGTCGTGATCGAAGTCAATCCGCGTCTTGCAGGTGAGGATCCTCACCTCGTGCAGTTGGCGCACGGTATCGATCTCGTCAACGAGCACATAAAGCTCGTCATTGGCGAAGAATGGAATTTGCGCAGGACGCGCTCGCACACTGCTGCCGTGCGGTACCTAGTTCCTGATCGCGATGGCATTCTTGAGTGGATCGGTAGCGACAGTAGGGCGGCTGCTGTATCAGGTGTCGTCGAGGTCAAATTTTACAAGGGACCCAAGACGCCGATCGTCAGGAAAGGTGATTACCGAGACTGTTTAGGACATGTCATCGCCGCTTCACCCAGCGGTGCTCGGACAGCGGCGATACTCCATGATGCTGCCGACTTAGTCGATTGGTCGATCGCTCCATTTCCGACCGTCAGCGAGTAGCAACAGTTTGCGACCCCTCAACTCCCCACACCAGCGTCGGCGGCGCTAGATCTTTGGTCGACGCTGAAAAACCTCTCAACGCCCTGCGTATAAGGGATTCCCATCTGTTTTGAAGTATTGGAAACTGCCGGAAATCGTCGGTGATGTAGCTGAGCGGCTTTGAGTTCTTCCCGCATGAAGCTCCGATCGACGCGAGCACGATGACGCGCTGGCGCAAGCGGATCGGGCCGCAGGGGCTGGAGGAATTGCTGGGGATGGCCAAGGGTTCTGCCTATTCTACAAGATTCTCGAGCGCGGATACTTTCCTTGGCCGACGGCGAAAGATGGTGTTGCGCATTTGATGCAGGCTCAGTTGTTGATGCTTGTTGAAGGGATTGACTGGCGCCGACCAGCGTGGACTTCCGCCCCTGGCCGCACGGGTCAAAAGCTATATATTTTACAGGGACATCCGGGGCAAAACGCTAGTGCTTCCGCGGCAAATCGGCTATGTTTTTGGGCATGAAAGCACCGCCGCTGGACAGTCAGGACGAGCTATTGGCATTGCGCGCGCTCGTCGCTGAACAGGCGGCGAAACTCAGTGCGCAAGAAGCCGAAGTCAACAAACGCGACTCGATCATCGGTCTTCTGCGCGCGCAGCTGGAACTGCTGCGACATCGGCAGCACGGCGCATCCTCGGAAAAGATCGATCGGAAGATTGAGCAATTCGAACTGATGCTCGAGGAAATCGAAACCTCTCGCGCCGAGGCTGATGCTCGTTCCGGAAAAGGCCTGCTGCCAGATCTGGATGATGCCCCCGACAAGCCGAAACGCAGACCTCTGCCGGATGGCCTTCCAACTGAAGAGCGGGTGTACACGGCGCCCTGCAGTTGCCCGACTTGTGGTGGCATGTCCTTCCTGAAGGCGGCCGACAAGGTGGTCGAGGTGATGGAGCATGTGCCGGCTTCTGTGAAGATTGTCCGGCATGTCGAGAAGCGCATGGTCTGCAGGGACTGCGATACGACCGTATCGGGTGAGATGCCGACCTTGCCGATCGAGCGAGGCAAGCCCGGTCCGGGGTTGCTCGCGCATATCATGGTCGCCGAGTTCGACGATCACGTCCCGCTCTACCGTCTCTCCGAGATGTGCGACCGCCTGGGAATAGACATCTCCCGGCCTGTCATGGCGGACTGGGTTGGCCGTGTGTCCGTTCTGCGAAGCGCCTGACGGTCGCGTCCTTGCTGGTTCTGTTCATCCTCTCGACTTGGCCATTGGCCCATGGGTGCTTTGCCTTGGTCGTTCCGGTGCTCGGGGGAACGTCCGATGCCGCCATCGTCTCCATCCCCTTTTTTCCCGTGGCCGCGTGCTGGTGGACCTTCAAACTGGGCGGTTTTGGTTCGAGTTTTAGGGTAAATTTCCTGGCTGGGAAAAGAACGGAGGACGATGAAGGCATCGCAGTTTTCGGACGCGCAGAAAGCGTTCAACATCGCCTAGGCGGCGGACCCAGATGGTCGCCAGCATCAACAACAATGATCTGACCAGTAATGTTTGACGCTTCCGTTAAAAGGAACAGCGCAGCCTCAGACATCTGTTCCGGCGTGCCTGCCTGGCGTAGAGGCGTACGCTGTTCCTCGTCGTATATCATTTTATTGTATTCACTTTCACCGATGCCGTTTCGGATCCAGCGGGTTTGGATGAAGCCAGGGCAAACGGTGTTCACACGAACGGCGGGGCTCAGCCAACGTGCAAGCATGGGGGTAAGAGTATTTAGCGCGCCCTTGGACAGCACGTAGGGCAGCGAGCTGCCGTTGCCGGTAAGGGTGGCATTGCTAGACACATTCACGATCGCACCGCGTTCTTTGCTTTCCTCCCATTGTTTTCTCATGACCGAAAACACAGCACGGCTCATCATGAAAGCGCCTGTGGCGTTCACGCGAAATAGGCGGTCGAAATCCTCTGGTGTGACGTCTTCAAGGTCGCCCGCTTTTTGGAACTTTGTGGTGGCAGCGTTATTGATAAGGCCGTCTATGCGCCCCCATTCGCTCAGGGTCTCGGCGGCCAGCTTTCGGCAATCTGCCTCCTGCCCCACGTCGGCTTGCACAACGATGGCTTCAACACCTTGCGCTTTGACTTTGGCATAAGTCTCGTCGGCTTCCTTCTTACTTCGGCTGTAGTTTATCGTGACGTTCCAGCCTCGAGCAGCGAGGTCGATGGCACAAGTCGCACCCATACCCGTTGCCGATCCTGTCACAATTGCCACTTTGGTCATGGTGTTTTCCTTTAGCGTCGGATCAATCTGTCTTCATCAGGTGGAATATCGAAGAACCCCCCGTCGATCCTGGGCTTTTGATGATCCTCGGCTTGGCCACCGCTGCCGTTGGATGTTGCCGAGCTGACTGGATGTGAAAACAGCAGCTAACCTGCTGTCACGGTTATCCACTTGGGTCACACGCCGCGAGAGACATGAACAAACTCGCTTCATCCTTGATTCGACCCTAACGTAACGATTTTGCATAGCTCTTGTTCTTACCCGACGAAGGGGATCCCTGCACAATTCTCAAGAGCTGACAAGAAATTGGCGTTTTACAAGATCAGCTATTTGAGAGACTTTGTCATGCTCCATGATGCTGAAATGATCTCCATCAACGATATGAACATCCACGGTGCTCGCAACTGTCTTCCAACCCCAAGTTGGATCGGCGGCAGATAGACTTTCGTCGGCCAAAAGGTTATCAAGCGCTCCGGCTACTCGTGCCCGTATAAATATTAGAGGAATGGATGTCTTGCTTGCCTCAAATTGAGAGGCGATCAAAGCGTTCGTCCAGTAAATTGAAGCGGTGCGCCTGAAATCTGCCTCAAGTTTATTGCTGTGACATGCAAGATCCAACACATTGAATGCCTTCGCAGGATCTTTTTTCAACATCATTCCGAATTCCATTCGACCCAACGGTCGAGCGATTGACCCCTTGGGCGCCACTGGCAAGAAAGCGCCTGGGGGAACATCTATAATGATCACACGACTGACGTCGGTGCCTAGTCGAAGGAGCGCAAGGCCTACCTCGTTCGCGACTTTACCTCCAAAGGAATAGCCAAGCAAAACCACGTTATCCTCACCTGCCGCCTTCTTTGCTTGACTGGTGATAGAGGAGATAACATCCATCGGCGTAGGAGCGCTTCGCCAAGGGTCGATGCCCTGTGGGTACTCAAGTACTTCCGTGGAGATGCCCCCAAGCAAAGGAATAAGTTCCACAAAGTCCATTGGTTCTCCCGTAATACCAGGTATTAGGAGAAGCCGAGCATGCTTAGATGCGCGCGCTTCGGTACCGGATTGCGCAAAACCGGCAACCTCATAAATTCCGTTTGCCAAACTGCGAGGCGTCTGACATTTCATAAACATTGTCATGGAGATAGAGTTGCCGTAGCACTTTCTCAAGTTGTTTCGTAACTCGATGAGAAGCAGCGAATCCAAGCCAAGATCGTTCCATTTTAGGTCCGGATCGACGGTAGAAACACTTCGTTTGCCAAGAAGCGCAGCAATCCGCTCAAGCACGTCCCAAAGAACTTTCTCTTCAGACTGATAGGCCTGATACTCTCCGGATGGCGCGACAATCCTACGAACCGCTTCGGATTTCTCTGGATCAGGACCTATCGTCGGCTTGATGTTCAACGGTTTGGAACTAGCAGCTAGCTTATTGGAAGGTTCAGCGCGGCCACAATCTAGAGACTGTTGAGATAAAGCATTGTCTCTGGAGCGAGCGACAACCTTAGAAACATCACCGAGAGGAGATGTTCCATCTGATGCGCGTTTTGTCGCGGCAAGCGGTGGAGCACAGAGATACTGAGTCTTGCGGAACGGATAGGTGGGCAGGGAGACACGGCGCCACGCGCCGCGATGAGCGAGGTGGTTGAAGTCGAGGTTTATGCCAAGTTTAAACAGCTCGGCGAGGGCTCTGAGGAATGTCCCTAACTCGTCGGAGCTACGGCAAGAAGCAATCCAGGGCCTACCCTCTTCCGGGTCAAGGTCCATACCGAGCCCGAGCAGCATCGGCTTCGGTCCGACCTCGACAAATAGCTTCGAACGGTCGTCAAGCATATAGTGAAGCACATCATGGAAGCGAACCGGTCCCACAAGTTGATCTGTGAGGTACTTGACCCAATCCTGATTTTCTTGAAGAGGTGCTCCTGTTACCGAGGAGACCACCGGAATTATCGGGTCGCAAAAGCGCAGTTTCGCGATGACGGACCTGTATTTATCAACGATGGGGCACATCTGCTCTGAGTGGAACGCATGCGATATTGGCAGCTGAGTGACCGTACAGCCCGAGACCTCTCCAGTATCAGCGAGTTTTGCCACGAGGTCAGCACAACCGGATAGTACGACTGCGTTCGGTGAGTTGAATGCCGCCACGGTAACACCATCGCCCAGCTCGGAGACGAGAAGAGCAATATCTTCTGCGTTCCCGGTGGCCACGGCCATTGCACCCATTCCGGTTGGAAGTTCCGCGGAAAGTCGTCCCCGCTCAGAAACAAGAAAGCACGCATCTTCTAAGGGTAGCGCACCGGCGGCGACCAGGCCCGCTATCTCCCCGAAGCTATGACCCGCTATCTCCTCAAACTGCACCCCAAAAGAACGAAGAAGCTGGGTCATTGCGTATTCGAACGCGAAGATCGCCGGTTGCGTGAACTCGGTGCGATTTAGCCTTGGATCTCGATCGGGTATTTCTTCGATCACCTGTTTGAGTTCGATCCCATGACTCCTCCGTACGCACTCGAAACAATCTTCCATCGACTCTCTGAAGGCAGGAAACGCGGCAGAAAGCTCTTTCCCCATTCCTGTCCACTGGCAGCCCTGACCAGTGAAGAGGCCAGCAATCTTCTTTGGGGCTAAACTGTCGGAGGGGGATGATGCCCCCACGACAACATCGTTGAGCAGTTGGGACAATTCAGCCTTGCTGGACACTGTCCAACCAACCCGGAACCGTTCCGGGCGACGCCCAACGCAGGAGGTCATGCATACATCCCGCAAGCGGAGATCTGTTCCGGAGGCAGCGAGGAGTTCGTGGACCTCCCGGCACAGAGTCATCAACTGCTCGGAGCTACCCGCCGACAGCACAAAGAGTTCATTTTGCTGAGGATCGCGAGCTATCTGCGCTCTTCCCGCACGAGCGTCCCCACCCTCGAGGATCATGTGGCAATTCGTCCCTCCTATCCCCAAGGAACTGATTGCTGCTCGCCTGGGTCTCTCCAATCGATAATTCCAGTCCTGAGCCTCCCCACAGGCAATTCTCAGGCGGGTTTCCCGCAGCGGCATCCGCTCATGTGGGCTCCGAAACGTCGGAATGGCTGGAATCCTGCCCCTTTGAAGACATAGAGCCGTTTTCAGAAGGCCCGCGGCACCTGCCGCCTCGTCGAGGTGCCCGATATTCGCCTTCAGGGATCCAACAAGGCAGTTTTGAGCGATGGCAGCTGCGCCATATGTTGCCGCCAGAGCTGTAATCTCAATCGAGTCCCCGAGGGGTGTGCCTGTCCCATGGGCCTCGACGTAGTCGATGTCGGATGCGGTGAGACCGGCATCTGCCAGAGCTGCGTTGATGACATCGATTTGCCCCTCCACGCTCGGTCCGGTATAACTCAGTTTACGCGCACCGTCGTTATTGACCGCTGACCCGACAATAACCGCGATGATCTGATCGCCATCGCGAACCGCGAGATCATAATCTTTGAGGACGAGAACCGCGCATCCGTTCCCGAACACTGATCCGTCGGCCGCCGCATCGAACGGTCTGCAGCAACCGGTTGGTGACAGGATTACACCTTCATGCGCAAAGTAGCCTACATGCTGCGGCGTTGAAACTGAAACGCCGCCGGCGATCGCCATATCGGCTTCTCCTAAGCGGATTGCCTGTACCGCATGATGAACGGCGACCAACCCACCTGAACAGGCGGAACCTACTGAGAGACTGGGACCCGTCAGATTGAGCTTGTTCGACACCCTCATCGAAACGTGCTCTGGAGAGTTGCCCTGTTCAATCAAAATTTCACCGACATTCCGAATGAGCCGATGGCTCAAAAAGGCGCCGCCGCATTCATCTATCACTGATGGCAAGATATTGTTGATCAGATACGTGCTCGCGCCGCTCGCCGAATACACACCCGTCCGGTAAGGAACCGCCGTCGGCGCATAACCTGCGTTTTCGAGAGCGTGCCATGAGCACTCAAGAAAAATCCGTTGCTGCGGATCCATCAGCGCAGCTTCGCGATCACTGATGCCGAAGAATTCGGCGTCAAAATGGTCGTGGTGCTCAAGGAAACCACCCGTCCTCACAAAGTTCTCACACATGGATAGAGCCGGCGGGTCGTTCTTGGATTCGGAAAAGAAGATCTGATTATTGATGAGTCCTTCCCATAGAGCATCGACGGAGTCGGCGCCTGGGAAGCGTCCAGCCATTCCGATGATGGCGACTGCATTTCGCCTCAAAGAAGTTGTAAAAGTCGCTTCGTTTTCGCCGAGATCCCCACGGAGCTTTGCAGTCCTGAGGAGCGATTCCAGTGTGGTCTCATTTGAGATATCGGACACGTAAACTTCGACTTTTAATTCCTGCTTCAAGCGCGTCACAAGTTGCATCGCGCTCAGCGAGTCGCCGCCTGCCGCTCTGAAGCTCCGACCGTCCCCCCCGGGAAGGACCTCATTCCAGATGTCTGACCCGCGCCGCTGGACATTATTCCGCTGACCACCATCACGAGCCGGTGCCCTAACGGCGGAGGCCGCCATTGACTGGAGGGCGCGACGGTCAATCTTGCCTGTAGTCGTTTCGGGAAACGCCGAGAGTGTGTAGGTCTGGCACGGAACCGCGGTTCCATCTAACGCATCAGTGATCAGGGTTCTGATATCCTCCTTGAGCACATCACTCTTTGAGTCTTCTGCCGAGATTACGAAGGCGATTAGTTCTGATCGCCCGCTGATCTCGGTTGCGACGACGGCAGCTTGGTTAACGTACCGAGAACGCTCCATAACGGACTCAACGGCGGCGACATCGACCCGCTTGCCGCGGATCTTGACCTCCCGATCGGCCCGCCCAGCGATGGCGATGTTGCCGTCAGGAAGGATGATGCCGAGATCCCCCGTTAGGTACTCGTCTGCTGAACCTGTCGAGGCAGAAGGGAGGGGCAATGGATCGTCGACACCAGACTGAATGTAGCCCATCGCGACCTGACACCCCTTGACCACAATTGGGCCCTCAGAGCCCGGTTCCGACGTGACCCCCTTAGAGGTGAGCACGCCCACCTCCATTCCCGCTATGGGAGCGCCGATCGATGGTAGATCCGGCCATCTCTCGGGGTCTCCGGCGAGCCTCAGAGACGTCACGTCCTGCACCTCAGTCGAACCATAGTTGTTGTAGAGGGTGGCGCCGAGGCGATTGAATAGTGATCTGATTTGTTCAGTGATCTTCAGTGGCTCGCCGGCCGTCGTTACGTCTGTGAGGTAAAGTGGCTCAGCGAATGCCCGCGCCGCCAGCGCCAGTTGATTGAGTACACTGTAGGGGAGATATGCTTTCTTGATGCGGCATGATGAGAGCAGTTCCAGGAGTAGTCCAGCGTCCTGTCGCTGATCCTGCGTAGCCAGAACTGCCGTTCCTCCTGAACTGATGGCCGAAAACAGTTCGTGAAATGCGACGTCGAAATTGAAGGACGCGAATTGCAAGTGAGTCGTGCCAGGTTCACATCCCCTGAAGCGGATATCCCATTGAATCAGGTTGGCAAGCCCACGGTGTGGCATGAGCACGCCCTTGGGCGTTCCTGTCGTCCCAGAGGTGAAAAGCAGGTAACAGCCCCTTTCAGGAGTCGAAAGGTTCTCAACGTTGGAAATCTCGTCGCTTAATCGTCGCTCGACAAGAATCGTGTCAATGCAGAAGGACTGCAGGAGCTGCGACGCTTTCGCATCAACCGGGGTCTTGTCTGTAAGAACGACGAATTTTGTCCGGGAAGCCGCTAAGATGTTCCGGATTCTCGTCTCGCTCGCTCCCATGTCGAGCGGACACACTGTCGCTCCGCTAAGCATAACCCCGATGATGATGATTGCCGAATCGAGGTGACGCGCAGGATTCATCAAGATGATGTCTCCGACGCAAACTCCGTGCATTATAAGCTGTTGCGCAACGCGCGAGGCATGACCCAATAGCTCCCTGTACGTCAGGCGCTCGTCACCGCACTGAACTGCAATCATGTGGGGAAATTTATGTGCGCACTCTATGAACTCCTGCGACACAGTGCGGCAGCGTGCGGCAAGCGGCATGTGTCCGGTCTCAGTCGCATTTGTCATGATGTCCCGTCCTTCTGCTATCAGTAGGTTGACGAGAGCTCTTTAGCCGCTAGGTCGTGGACTTCGTCGCCGTTCAGAGCGGGAAAGAAAATGCAGACTAGACGGAGGTCTTCCTCGTCGGCGATCAGATGGTGAGCGTCGTTCTTGTCGAGTGCATACATTGTGCCGGGGACGATAACATGCTCTTCACCGGTGATGTCGTTGCGGACGCGCCCCTTGCCGGCGATACAGTAGCAGGTTTCGATGTGATGGCGGTACTGCAGCAAGGATGAGGTCCCGGCCCTTACGATGGTGTCGGTGAGCGAATAAGGAACGCCATCGGCCTTGACTAAGAAACGACGGCTCCTTCCATTGCCCCAGGCAACGTCACGCTCGGTCCCCTCGATACTCTCAAGCTTGCGGATTATCATACGATGCTCCTCGTATGTTCGGTTGCACGCTCCAATGTAGCCAAGGGTGCTATCGTGCGATAACTACCAAAGCTGGTAGTTGGCAAATCCTCCGTTCAGGTTCTTAGTTGGAATTATGAAATACTCTTTTCCATCGTTAGATATTCCTGTTCCCGCTGTTTTGCGGTTGGGGACAGTAGTCATCGCGCTCGAAAGCTGGAGTGCGATCACAGAGCGTTCATACGATGATTTTTTGGGAGAGGGCGATAAAAGTTGGCTCGCAGGTCTTCAGAGCTCCCAACGGCGAGCAGAGTTTATAGCGGGTAGAGCGGCTCTGCATCACGCCGGAACAGCCCTCAGCTATGATGTAACCGGGATGCATATTGTCTACGATCCAGGCTCAGGGAAACCACAGTTCACCTCCTTAGAGGATTCCTTCCATTTCAACATAACACATACAAAGGGTTTAGCCGGCTGCATCGCTTCAAGAATCTCTCTCGTCGGCTGCGATTGTGAGCGATGGGATCGCTTGATCGAACCGCAAGAGCTCTCTTTTGATCTTTTTGGCAGAGCCTTTATGAGTAAGAGAGACTTTCTGATTGAGTGGACTAGACTTGAAGCTTTGCTAAAGCTCCATGGGCGCAAGCTAAGCGATGTGATCGATCGTAGAGTCCAACCTCTTCCGCGCGCTATAATCGAAGCCTATGAGGACGACATCGACGCCCCAGCTATCAAATCAAGCTTTGAGTTAAACGGTGAGTTTGTTTTCAGCTATTGTGTAGGACAGATTTGCGAAAATCCGTCTCCGGTAAAAAGCTAGCAGCCGGCGAAGCTTCTTCGACGACTGCTCAGTGGCCTGGGAAGTCTTCAAGAAGGTATCATTGTGCACATCGATTGCTCTGATGGCGGGATCTCATCTCCCAAACTGGACCGTCTTGGTTAGAGTTTCCGTGTGATTTTCTGACGGGGAACGGGAGCGGAGAATGATGAAGGCGTCGCGGTTTTTGGGCGCGCAGAAGCTTTGGAGGCCAGAATGACGTTGCAGACCGGGAACTATCTTGGAATCCTAGACCTTGAATATGGTTCGCCGCCAGGTGTGACTCCGCCGCAGGGCTCAATGATGAGTTCGGCTACTTTCGGCTTGCCTGTGATATCGGAAACCGTCGAGGGAGCTTGGGCGGACGTGGTAATGCGCGGCGATCCTGCGCTCGAGCCGGCGTACGTAGCGGCAGCTCAGCGGCTGGTAGAGCGAGGCGCGGTCGCAATCAGCTCGTACTGTGGCGCCGCTATTCGGCATCAGGCGGCGCTGGCCGCGGCAGTAAATGTCCCGGTAGTGACGTCGAGCCTGCTATTGGTGCCGATGCTGCTACGCCAGCTGCCCCCGACGACAAAGCTCGCTGTCATAACCCTTGATGCACGAGTTTTCGGAGAAGATTTGCTCCATCTCAGTGACCCGACTGAGCGGACGAGAATCGTCATCGGCGGCGTCGAAGGCGGAAAGTTGATGCAGAACGAAGCAATGTGCCCGCCACAGCCGACCGATATCGCGGATATCGAGACTGAGATTGCTGCCTGCGTCGCGCGCCTCCGCGCCGCAAATCCGGAAATCGCGGCGCTTCTATTTTCATGCACATTATTTCCGCCAGCCACGCCGATGATCCGGCGCATGACGCGGCTACCTGTATACGATATCACAACCCTCTGCCGGATGACTCTCCAGTCTATTGCTTGATCGTGTTGTCGTGGTTCTGGCCTCCGGGCGCGCAAGGCGGAGCGTTTCTGTGTTCATGTTGCCCGGAAGCCGACATGACGGCTATCAAAAATGCTGCTGCACTCGTCATTCCTCCTCGGAAAGCACTTGCTATTCTTGATCTTGAGCTGGACATTACGAGTATCACGTTCGGCGAAATGACCGCCCTATCGTAAGCGCGATTTTCGCTGCACCTTTTGGTCTTGAGTGAGCTGATGCATGAGGTGTCCACCAAACATTGACTGTTCCCAATTGCTGGACATCCGGTCAGTTTAAACTTATGGCCTCTTTGAACCGCCCCAGGTTTCTGGACCGGCGGTGGCTAGAGTTTTGCGGCTTCATCCAGGGAGGCGGGCTGGTTGCGCTTACCGGATTCATTACGCGATGAGCACGTGGTTGCCGATCTCACCAAGTGGCCGAAACTCATTATAATGTCTACACCAATCCTACATCTTTTCGCGGGCATCCGCAAAGGTCAGGAACCAGTGCTGGTTTAGGCATTCCACCCGGAAGCGGCCGTTGAAAGCTTCGATGAAGGCGGGCTTTGCCCAGTCGCGGACAATCTGCAAGCCGACACCGCCAATAGCCTGACTGCGCGACCCACCCTCATAAATGACCGAAAGAGCCAACCGCCGCCGGGACCAATCGCCACCCCCAGTTTTGCCTCGCAAGCCGACGAAGGTCATCAGCCATATGGTCTTCCCGAATTGCCAACGCTGTTCCCACGGCAAAATCTCCCTACGCCATGTTGACGCATGATTTGGCCAATTCCGGAATCCCGTGAGTCAAATTCATCAAGCCACGGTACTAGACCTGTGATCCGATTGCCTTCATGGGCGTACATTACAGAATACTGTCCGCTGTTCTCACCGCGCAGAGCGCGGCGAGAACAGCGGGACGCTGAGCAGTACTTGACGGCCGGATTGCCCCTGTCCGCCGCAGCGCAGAGCGTGTTGCATAACCGTCAACTCAAGAACAAACGCGACATTGTTGGCGCAAGCGCCCCAACATCAACGGTCCTCAAACGCCTGCATCAGGTTGGCGCAACGCCATTTGCCTTTAGCCACCGCGCTGGCACAGCATTTGCTTGCTCTTAGCTGACTGGTGCAGGGGTGGAGCTCGAAGAAGTGAGTCTTGTATAACACGATCGGCGCGGCGCTACCAGCTGACCGGCTTCCAGCCATGAGCAGGCTTTCGCTCCGGCAACTCTCACCGGATATTCCGCCCTCATGCATGTGGATATGGACATGAATAACAGACAACCCTCAACGAAGCTAGGGCACCTCTTTGCCCAGCTCCGTGATGCATCTTCCTCTGGCAACCCGCGTGACTGCCTCGAAACAATGTCGGGGAGGACACAGCAGGTGGGCGGACTACGTTCAGAATCGCAGTTCGGTCATCTCACTCTTACAATTGATGAACCGGTCAACTGGGGCGGGACGGGAACGGCACCGAATCCTGCCGAGGCGATGTTGGCTGCGCTTGGCGCCAGCATCGAAGTGACGATCAGATGCTATGCCGACTTTTTGGGAATTCAGGTGAAGTCGATCGGCGTGGAACTGACAGCAGAAATGAACAGTCAGGGGTTCTTCGGACTGGATGCAAGTGTTCGAGCCGGCTTTCCCGTGATCTCCGCGACAGTGAAAATTGCCAGTGACGCAGAGCCGGAAGCCATCTCGAAACTACTGGAGATCATGGGGCGTTGCTGTCCGGTGCTCGACAATATCAGGCATCCCACTGAGGTGGTGCTGTCCCTCGATCTCTTACAGCCTAGTGACGATTGAGCAAGCTCGCAAGAGCAGGATGAGGGGAATACAACTCAGCTTTCACGGTTAACCGGTTGAGATGACAGCCATGTATAGCCGCTGTGTAGAATATTTTTGTTGCTCGCGAGTATGCGGGAAACCACCAATCACCCCGCATTCTAAGACAGCGCGCGAAATGAAAGGGCGAACTGTTGATGCGGGACGGTAAACACTTGACCTCAAAGGGCCGGGAAGGCCGGCGGGTCAGTACGCTTCACATTTCAAACGCGTTGCTGCTTCGGCTGTGCAGCTTGCGATACTTACCGTCACAGAAATTGAGTGAAGCGGCACTGGCAGAGGAGTTCGGCGTGAGCCGCACGCCGATAAGGCAGGTACTTCAACAGCTTGCACCTTTTCGATTGGTAAAATCCCGTAACGGGGTCGGCACGGTCGTAACTGAGGTGTACAACGAGCAGGTTTGGGAACTGCTTGGAATTCGAAAGCACATGGCACTCCTCATGAGCGAAATGGTCGACCCATCATGCTTTCCAAGGGCCAAACAGCGGATATCTGAACTTGAAAAAGTTGCGGTCGCTGGTAGTGAAGAGCGTAACATTCAGCAGTATGCTACCATTGGGATTACTATACAGAAGATCATACTCGAAGCGATATCATCGTCTGAGTTTAGGCGACTATGGGAGGAATGCTACTACCGCTCCTGTCGTACTTTCTACAGTATTGTAGAGTTCGATTGGGTGCTATCGACACGACTGCAGCTCAAGGAAATTCGTGATTTGACTGGCGTGTTCGATAGCGGAGACCCTACCGAATTGGCGAAACTCTGCAATCACGCCATTGGCGAATGGATCGAATTTGCAAGACGGATCTACACGGCTCAAGAGTAAGACCGTCGTCTAATACGACATTCTCAAGTGCCCTTTAGGTGTGGAAGGCTGTTTGCCGGGAGCACGGCGTCGAACAGCCGCTTCGGCAGGCCGGCATTGACCGCCTTGGTCATGCCACCAGCGTTTCACCTTCCGCGATCAGCGCCCAGGCTCTTTGCTCGTTGGTCAGGCTCTCGACATGATAGGAACCAGCGAGCGGATCGACGACTTTCGTGACGCCGGTCTCGTGCTGCAGGATCAGTTGCGTGTTGCGGGCGATACGGGCGGAGAAATCCATCGGCAGCGCGATCGCCTCGTCGAAGGAATTGGTGTGGAGCGACTGTGTGCCGCCGAGCACCGCCGACATCGCCTCGAAGGCGGTGCGGACGATGTTGTCGTATGGATCCTGCTCGGCAAGCGAGACGCGCGAGGTCTGGCAGTGGGTCCTAAGCATCAGCGAGGATGCCTTCTTGGGCCTCCAACTCCTTCATGTCATGGTGCACGGTTTGGTGGTGGGAATTTCCCGGGTATCCAGCCAACATGCGAAGGGCAAGTTGATGGCCCGCGAGCGGCTGGACGTGCTTCTCGAGGAGGGTTCATTCGAAGAATACGACATGTATGTCACACATCGCTGCACCGATTTCGGCATGGGTGAAAGGTGCCGGGCGATGGTGCGTAACTGGTTGGGGCACGATCAACGGTCGGTAGGTTCATGTCTTTTCGCAGGAATTCATGGTTCTCGGTGGCTCGCTGTTTGAAACGCATGGCTAGAAGATTTGCAAGATCATAGATATGGCCGCACGGGATCGGCCTAAACGGTTCCGGCGGCGCACGCATCACGCATCCAGGAAGGCGTCGCCTTGTTGGCAGGTTTTGCCCAGGTCATCCGCACAGGATGGCCGACGAAGCAGTGCATATCGGACCCGCGCCATCCCACCCTATCGCAAGTTCATGGAAGCGGCACGAGAAGTCCGCCACGATCTTGAGTTGCTATCAGTGAAGTGTGGCGCAAGTCGGGAGCAGGTCTGCCATAGACTGTCGACTTTGCAGAGACCCGGCCAAAAAGGAATTCCTATCTTCTTTTGCTTGCATGGATCGTGCCGCCAACATCACTAAACGATACAGCGCGGCGAAACTGCAGTTTGCCCGTTTCGGTGCGGATTGTCCGCTTTGGAACGCCGACAGAGCCTTCGAGGCGCCGAGACGGATACTCCGTGAGCTCGCCGAAACCCCCAACGGCGCGGGATATCTCTGTATCGCGACACAAATCACGAAGGGCGATCAGGGCTTCATGCTCCCCGTCAACACTGTGCGCTCGCGCTCGGCTGCGAGGTCTCTTACGCAGATCAGGTCGTTTACGCGAACAGTAGGGATTTCGGGAATGGTACAGCTTTTCACCATATCGGTATTGCATGCCGCAGTTGCCAACGCATAGCCGAGCCCTTCCCCCTCTAAAGAACCAACTGGTGAAATAGAACACCATAAGCGGGGCCGCTTGCCCTATCGCATAGCTTGAGGCTCCAAGTCTTAAGACCATTCACGCGATTGGCGCTGCGATTTCTTGCAATGTGCGGTCAATCGCGTGCACTGAATTCGTGGAGGAGCTCCTTAAAGCCTTCGTCGTTGCGGCCAGCAGTTTGAGCCGCGTGTATCCTTTTGGCAAACACGATCCATTCGCCAATAGCGCGGTTGCAGAGTTTCGCTAGTTCCTTTGGGTCACCGCTGTCGAAGAGGGCCACCAAATCGCGGATTTCTTCAAGCTGAAGCCGCGTGGACAGCATCCAGTCTGATTCAACTATGCTGTAGGAAATGCGGCAAGAGCGATAGTAGCATTCCTCCCACAGCCGCCTGTACTCCACGGACGATATCGTATCGAGTATAATTTTCTGTATTCTTATCCCTATCGTCGCAAACTGCTGAATGTCGCGCTCCTGACTGCGAGCGACAGCAACCTTTTCCAGGTCCGACATTCTTTCTTTCGCCCTCGGAAAACGTGAGGGATCGACCATTTCACTCATGAGAAGCGCCAGGTGCTTCCGAATTCCAAACAATTCCAACGCACGCTCGTTATGCACCTCGGTTACGACTGTCCCCACACCGTTGCGAGATTCGACCAATCCAAAAAGCGCAAGCTGTTGGAGCACTTGACGTATGGGCGTGCGGCTGACGCCAAACTCTTCAGCCAATGCCGCCTCACTCAACGTTTGTGACGGCAAATACCTTAGGCTGCAGAGTCTAAGCAGCAATGTATTTGAGATCTCGAGCATGCTGGCCCGTCGGCTCTCCAATGTCTTCAGATTCTTGCTATCGTTCTTCAACATTTCGTCCCTTCGTCTTAGCGCATTCTCGTCAAGCGTGCGTAGCACCGACGCCTCCAAGTTCATGCGCAAAAAATAGCTGTACACAGCTTCTGCATACCGCTATCATCTCAAAAAAATAACAGGGGTTCAATCGTTTTCCAATGAAAGCCGTAACTCGTCCTGCCCTTACAGTATCAGATATCCGCAAGTCCTTTGGGCCGATCGAGGTTCTAAAGGGCGTGTCGTTCGCAGCGGCCCCAGGAGAGGTGATCAGCATCATCGGGGCGTCGGGCTCTGGAAAGAGCACGCTCCTTAGATGCTTGAATTTCCTGGAGAATCCGACGTCCGGAAAAGTGGCGCTCGGCGACGAGGTTTTCGAGGCGACGGAATTCGCCAGCACAGGCCGTCGCTCGCGCGCAAGGCTGATGGGTTTGCGCCGCCGGATGGGAATGGTCTTTCAGTCGTTCAATCTCTGGCCGCACCGAAGCGCATTAGAGAACGTAATGGAAGGACCTATCCACGTACTTGGTCGCAGCAAGGCGGAAGCTGAAAGCAAAGCCTTGGAATTGCTTGCGCGGGTGGGGTTATCTCATCGGGCGCATGCTTATCCCACCGAATTGTCCGGAGGTCAGCAACAGCGTGTGGCGATTGCCCGGATGCTGGCGACCGACCCCGAGGTTCTGCTCTTTGATGAGCCAACCTCCGCGCTCGATCCAGAGCTCGTGGGTGAGGTACTCGCTGTCATGAAATCGCTTGCCCAAGAAGGGCGCACAATGCTCGTCGTTACCCACGAAATAGCATTCGCGCGCGATGTAGCAGACAAGGTTATCTTCATGAACCAGGGCCAAATCGAGCAGATCGGACATCCTGACGAGGTCCTCACCGGTGAGGCCCGTTCGGACAGCCTTCGGAGCTTTCTAGCTCGTTTTGAGCGGGATGAAATTCGAGCCTGACGCTCGATAGCGTGCTGCCGACGAAGAATGGCAGAAGTTCACAACAAAAGAGGGAAAAAGGAAATGAAGCAAATATCTTACAAGCTCCTGCTCGCCGCTATCAGTTTGGCTGCAATTCTAAGTGGGCAGGCAAGTGCCGAGACAAAAGTCCTCGTTGGGACAGATGCATCGAACCCGCCCTTCGCTTCCGTCGGGACCGACGGCGCACTGCAAGGCTTTGATATCGACCTCGTCAACGCCATTTGCGCCGCGGAAAAGCTGACGTGCGAGATTCAGAACATTCCATGGGACGGAATTTTTGCGGCGCTCGACTCCGGCAAGACTCAAGTCGTCGCGGCCGGTTTGAACATCACCCCGGAGCGGCTGAAGAAATACGCGATGCCAGGGCCCTATCTCAGCAGCCCCTTCGCTTATATTGCCCCAGCATCGAGCACGCTTGATGGAACCAAGGAAGGACTGTCGGGCAAGACGATCGGAACCGTGGCTGCCTCGGCGATGGAGAAGTATCTTAATGCCAACATGGCTGGGACAATAAACGTCTCGACCTACGATAGTTGGGATGCTGCAGTCCTCGACCTCGATTCTGGTCGAACTGATGCCGTGTTTGGCGAGCTTATCGCGCTGCAGGTCGCGTACATCAAGGCGAAGCCGGGCGTCTACAAGATCGTCGGAGAACCGATTTCCGATCCT
Organism: Ensifer sp. IC4062; assembly: GCF_020193575.1. Classification (GTDB taxonomy): domain Bacteria; phylum Pseudomonadota; class Alphaproteobacteria; order Rhizobiales; family Rhizobiaceae; genus Sinorhizobium. The sequence continues at coordinate 12,239 of NZ_JADYVD010000025.1, read as the reverse complement.
ACCTACTCGGGACAGGGAAAAGGTTTGGCCATCCCCAAGGACGACAAGACGCTGTCCGCTGCGTTCGACAAAGGTCTGGCGACGGTGATTGCTGATGGTACCCATGCTCAGCTGACCAAGAAGTGGTTCGGTGCCGAGATGCCGGCCAAGTAACAGGTCTTGGGAATCCTGCCATGCTCGCTACTCTTCCATTCCTGGGCTACATCGTTGAAGGGCTAATGGTGACGGTTGGAGCAACGCTCGTTGGATTTGCGGGCGCTTTGCTGATCGGCGCCACTTTGTCAACGTTGATCGTCGGGTCAAACACGTTACCGAGATACGTTGCAAGTGGTTACGTCACGGTGTTCCGTGCATTGCCGGAACTGCTGTTCGTTTTCATCGTGTACTACGGTTTGGATATTGCAATGCGCGCCCTCGCGGCGCGCATTGGCATCGCTCCCTTGGAGATTTCTCCATTTGCTGCGGTAACGATTGCTCTGGCAATGCAGTTCGCAGCGTATTGCGCAGAGATTTTTCGAGACGCCAGGACGGCTATTCCCGGTGGACTGATCGAAGCGGGCGAAGCAATTGGGCTTTCGGGAACGAAGGTTAGAACCCGCATCGTTCTTCCGCTGATGTTCATCAACGCCACCCCGGCTCTCGGCAACATCTTCCTCGTCATCCTGAAAGTGTCGGCCCTCGCTTCTGTTATAGGACTGGAAGAAGTCACAAGGCGGGCAAAGGTCGTCGCAGGGACCACTAAAGAACCATTCGGTGCCTTTGCGGTCGCTGGCATTTGTTTCCTGATCGTGACGGCTCTTGCGACCGCATTGCAGCACTACATAGAACGACGCACGACTTTTGGACGGAGTGTTGCCTAGCCATGATGTCCGACGTTTTTCTCATGCCTGATCTCTGGCTCGGAATGCTTCGCGGCGTTCGTGTCACTATTGCTATCACGATCCTCTCCGCGGTGCTGGGATTGATCGGAGGCATCGTCCTCGCCCTGATAATCCAGTTCGGCGGTACCACAGCACGATGGTTTGCCCGAACATATGTGTTCTTCTTCCGCGGCGTTCCTCTGCTGATCCTGTTGTACTTCCTGTACTTCGGCGTCCCGCAAATCTCGCTACTGCGACACGGGCCGCTCTGGACCTACCTGTTCAGTTCGCCGTTTGCTACCTGCGTGTTGGCCTTCAGCCTCAACAATGCGGCCTATCTGGCAGAAGTCGTGAGAGGCGGCATTCGAGCAATCAAGCCAGGAGAGATCGAGGCGGGCCACGCGCTCGGTTTGTCCAGCCGAAAGGTGCTCCAACGCATTGTGCTGCCGCTCGGCTTGAGGAACTGCCTCTCCGGGATCGCAAACGAAGTGATTTTCACGATCAAAGCCTCGGCCGTGGCCAGCATCATCACCGTTCGAGACTTGTTTGGCGAAGCCCAACGGATCGGCACGCTTTTTTCCGACAACCTCACACCGCTCATTGCTGCCGGCATCTTTTACGTCATCCTCGTTCAGATCGTCGAATGGGGCACCAGGTTCTTACGGGCGTACATGCATGGCGTATCGAAGCCAGTCTCGAATAGCGTGTTGGACCGCGGAAGTCGGACCGCACCGATATCTCAGGAACCGAGTTTGACCGAATCTCAGGCGATAAGAACGTCGCTCCACGTAAAATAATCGATCCGGATCGTCGGCGTAACGACACGCCGCCCACAAACATCAAGAGAAGGGACAACCATAGATGGAAAAGCCAATCAGTGACTTCGCTCCGACCGACGCTAACCGCGTCCCTCGATATGCGGATGTTGCCACGTTTATGCGCGCCAAGGCGATCCCGCTGGAGCAGGTCGGCGATATCGATGTCGGCATTGTCGGCGTTCCATTCGACCTCGGCACGGTCTACCGGATGGGAAGCCGCCACGGCCCCGCCAGCATCCGAGAACAATCACGGACAATCAAGCCGGTCAATTTCCACACCAAGACCGCCCCTTATGACATAGCGCGGATTGCGGATCTGGGTGACGCGCCGGTCCACCCCCTGAGCCTCGACGTGAGCTTCGAGATCATCACGGATTGGTTCAACCAGGTTCGTGATCACGGCGTCCGCCCCCTGGTTCTAGGCGGCGACCATACGCTCTCGCTTCCGGTGCTGCGGGGGCTCGCTCGTGACAGGGCAGTCGGCATGATCCAGTTTGACGCCCATAGCGACACCAGCGACGAAATCCGCGGCTCGAAGCTGAACCATGCGACACCTTTCCGTCGCGCCGTCGAGGAGGGTCTGCTCGACCCCAAACGAGTCATTCAGATCGGACTTCGTGGATCGGCATATTCGGCGGATGATTACACCTGGGCGCGGAGCGTAGGGATGACGCTGATCACGATGGACGACTTTGAAGAAAAAGGTCGCGCCGCGGTTATCGAAGAGGCGCGCTCGGTCGTTGGCGACCTGCCCACGTACCTCACCTTCGACATTGACGGGCTGGACGCCAGCTTTTGCCCCGGCACCGGTGTTCCCGAGCCTGGCGGCTTTTCGATGCGCGATGCCATGGTGATCCTCCGTGGCCTGCAGGGAATTGATGTTATTGGCGCTGACGTCGTCGAAGTTTCGCCCCCGCTCGACATTGCGGACCTGACGGCCCGAAACGCCGCCTTTCTTGGCTTCGAACTGCTGTGCCTTTTGGCGTCGGCGTCTCGAGATAAACACTAACCGCGAAGGCTGCCGGCAGGAAATGCGCCTGCCGGCAAATTCTGGATAAGGACAGGCTCTGTATCTGCTGCTGGCAGGTAGTCGGGGCAGCGCGGCGACGATGCATAACCGCGTTCGCATACGGGTGAACTCAATGTCGATAGATATGCCATTCGGGCCGTCGGATACGATCGTCAACCTCGCAAAGGCACGCGGGTCGGGTGCCCTCCGATTCACAGATTTGGCTATTCGGGCTACCGATCGGGCCGAGGCACTTAAGCAGGCGGGCAGCCATGCGCTTACAAGGATCTGGCGAGAGGACTCCCTGGCTGCTGCTTGTCACGAAGACCGATTGCACGATGAAGGGGTGCCATCGGCTTCATTACTTGCAGGAATGCCCATCGTCGTGAAGGACAATTTCGATGTCCGAGGCGATGTCACGCAAGCCGGATCTGGATCGTTGGCCAATTCGCTGCCGGCGCAACGAGACGCCGAGAGCGTTGGACATTTGCGGGCTGCCGGAGCAATCATAGTTGGTAAGTCCAACATGTCGGAGTTCGCATGCGACAATACCGGCGCAAACCGAGTGTTTGGCTTGCCGCGCAATCCCTTGGACGCATCCCGTATATGTGGAGGATCCTCGTCGGGCGCAGCAGCTGCTGTAGCTGACGGATCAATGGTGGCAGCGCTTGGTTCGGACACGGGCGGCTCGATACGCCAGCCGGCCGCGCTCTGCGGCCTCGTTGGCTTCAAGCCCTCGGAAGGACGAGTTTCGACGAGGGGCGTCCTGCCGCTATCAACGACGCTTGACACGGTTGGGCCGATCGCCCGCTCCGTCGAGTGCTGCGGGATTATTGACGCGGTTCTTAGCGCGACACCATGGCGGCCGCTCCCCCAATACCCGCTCCACGGCGTTTCCTTGGGAGTACTCCAGGATCTGGTTCTCGACGAGTTGGATAGACCAGTCGCTGCTGCTTTTGAAAACGCTCTGCGCATTCTGAAAGATGCTGGCGCCACGGTCACGGAATTTTCCTGGGCCGAGCTTCAGCGGCCCGACTGGCGCGACGTGTTCCCGGTTATCACACATAGCGACATCCACGCGTGCCACGGGCGGTTTGCAGAAGAGAACGCAGACTTAATTGAGCCCGGCGTATTGCGTGTCATCATGCACGGCAAGACAGTTTCGCCTCAGGATCGTGGCGACGCCCTCGCGTTCCGGAACAGGGCTTCCCAAGAGGCGCACGACATCATCTCGCGGTTCCATGTCGTGGTGATGCCAACGGTCCCTTTGATCGCACCTCTAGTTTCATCTCTTTCCGATCCCGAACAGGCAAAGAAGATTGAGTTCATGATCGGCCGAAACAACGAGCTGGCAAACTTCTTCGATTGCTGCGCAGCGACGGTTCCATGCCAGGCCACTGGAGACCTTCCGGTCGGCTTCTTGATGATGGCCAAGAATGGCGACGATCGGCGTGTTCTCACCGTGGCGAGCGCGGTTGAGGAAGTGTTCAAAACGCGGGGGCTTGGATGAGCAGGCTTCCGCCAACCAACCTATGAGAGGCAAAACAGTGGTTCAGGTAATCGAGAATTTGCGCTTTGCTGAGAATGGCCTGCCCGAGGGTGAACTGCTCAAGGATCTCGAGGAACAGCGAAAAGACGACTTCGTCTGGAACGATCCACACAACATGAAGGCGGCATACTGGGCGGGTGATGACGTCTTCAGGATCGGCCGGGAAACCTACGCAGCATATCACGGCGACAACCTGCTCTATGGGAAGCTCCTCTACCCAAGCCTGCTGGAAATGTCGGCTGATGTCGTCGCCATGGCGCTCGAGATGCTTGGGGCACCTCAAGGCGCGGGAGGGACAATTACCACGGGCGGCACCGAAAGCATCATCCTTGCGGTGAAAACCGCTCGAGAATGGGCGCGGAATGAGCGGCCTACAAAGTCAGTCCCGGAAATTGTTGTCGGCTACACATGCCATCCCGCCTTCAACAAAGCCGCTGATCTAATGGGTCTGAAGATTGTGCGCCTTCCCCCGACGTCCTCTTACCGCGTGGACGTCGGGATGATGCGAGAGCACATCACCGAAAACACAATCATGATCGTTGGATCGGCGCCAGCCTATCCGGTTGGATGCATCGACCCGATCTCGGAACTGGCTGAACTGGCTCGCGCCCATAATCTGTGGCTGCACGTAGACGCTTGCGTCGGCGGGTTTTTCCTGCCCTTCGCAAAGGAGATTGAAGAGATCCCGCCGTTCGACCTCTCGGTCAAGGGAGTTCGATCCATGTCGGCGGATCTCCACAAGTACGGTTATACGAGCCGCGGGGCGTCTCTCGTCTTGTTCTCCGACAAGCGGTACGAGGAGTACCAGCGGTTCGTGCTTGAGGATTGGCCAACTGGCCAGTTTACCACTCTCACCATCGCCGGATCGCGACCCGGCGGCGCGGTTGCATCTGCTTGGGCAGTTATGAAGTACCTGGGCCGATCAGGCTACCGGAAGCGCACCCAGAAAATAATCGAAGCGCGCCGCGCGATCGTTTCGGCAGTGCGGCAACTCGAAGAGGTCTGTGTGCTTGGCGAGCCTCTCGCGGGGATTGTTGGGATCGGGGGCGCTGCGGGGACAGACATGAAGGCAGTCCGCCAAGGTCTTATCGACAGAAGCTGGCGGTTTGCTCCGCTGGAAAATCCAATCGGCATCAATATCCTGCTCAACTACACACATGGCGATGCGGTCGAGGCGTTCATTGATGATCTGAAAAGCGCGATCGAAGACGCAAGAGCCGGGAAGGGACCAACGAAGTTCACCGAGGATGGTTACGGTGGGTGATCTGACCTTACAGCTTTTCACTCGGCCGCCCTTTCGCGGCCGAGTTCGCTACGACCTAATGCCAGGGTGAACCACAAAGGGCGGAACGATGCGGACATAACTGTTCGACGCTGCACTTTACGGCTTCCGCAGAGGTTGATGCACAAAAAACAAAACTTCCGAAAAATAGCTGTACACAGCTGCTGCATACGGCTATCTTGTGTCAATTAAAACAGGGGTCAGCGTTCTCAATGAAGCCAATTCTCCTCCTGCTCTTGCATTATCAGGTGCGCCCCTCGGACCGATCGAAGTGCTCAAAGGTGGCTCCTTCAACGCTACGCCAGCTGAAGTCTTCGGCATCATGAATGCATCGCTAGACGTTGCTGCTGTCGGCAAACAACGTCATCGATAAGGATCGCCAGTGCGGAGTGCTTGAGCTCGGGACGAACGGCCTCCAGCGCTTCCCGATGGAGTGCATAAAAGCACTAAAGCACCCAGTCGTCGTGAGAAGAATCTGCGAGAAAGAACAGATGCGGGACCTAGAAATTTTTCATGATCTAAAGCGCGAAGCGGCAGATTGGCGCCGCTACCTTCATCAAAATCCTGAGCTCGGATATCGTCTGGAGAACACCGCTCGCTTTGTTGCGGAGAAACTGGCGTCGTTCGGAATCAACCATATTGAAACCGGTATCGCCGAGACCGGCATCGTAGCACTCATTCATGGCCAAGGTGGAGACGGACCCACCATCGGGCTGCGGGCAGACATGGATGCTTTGCCTATCCTGGAAGCATCAAACAAGCCATGGTCATCGACGATACCAGGTAAGATGCACGGATGCGGCCATGACGGTCATACGGCTATGCTGTTGGGCGCCGCCAAATACCTTGCGAGCACACGCAATTTCAAAGGCGCCGTTGCCTTGATATTTCAGCCGGCGGAAGAGGATGGGCGGGGCGGCGAAAGGATGGTCCAGGAAGGAATTATGGACCGCTTCGGCATCTCTCAGGTCTTCGGCATGCACAACGAGCCTGGCCTGGACGTTGGCACGTTCGCGATCTGCAATGGACCAGTTATGGCAGCCCTTGGCGAATTCGACATCGTCGTAAAGGGCAGGGGTGGCCATGCTGCCGAGCCCCATCGATCTGTTGACCCAATTGTCATTGCAGCTCAGATCATCTTGGGTTTGCAAACCTTGGTGTCTCGCCAAACCGATCCGCTCAAGTCTCTCGTTGTCTCCGTCACAAAGTTGCGCGCCGGCGAAGCTTACAACGTCATTCCAGAAACTGTTGAACTCGCTGGCACAGTCCGGGCTCTGGCACCCAGCCTTCGAGAATCAGCCGAGAAACAAATCCATGCGGCAGCCCAAGGGATCGCGCGCGGCTTTGGCGGAGATATAGAGCTCAACTATCGTTGTCTGGAACCCCTCACCGTCAACTCTACCGCCGAGACAAACCTCGCAATAAAGGCAGCACGCGCCCTTGTGGGTTCTGACGCTGTGAACGACAAGTTTCCTCCAGCAATGGGCTCTGAGGACTTCTCGTACATGCTTGAAGCGCGGCCGGGTTCCTACATTTACCTCGGCAACGGGCAAACCGCTGCCGTGCACAACCCCGAATATGACTTCAACGATGAAGCCATGCCTTATGGCATAGCCTACTGGGTAAATCTGGTCGAGACGGTACTGGCAGTCGACTAGACCTACGCTGAAACTCGAAGGTTTCAGGCAACAACTAATAATGAGGAGGGAACCATGAAAATGCCAATAAGCCGCAGACGCCTTTTGCAAGCTAGCTCAACAGCTTTCATGATGGGTGCATTGAATACGCTTCATTCCCGCGCTTCGGCGCAGACAACAGGCGAGCTTCGCGTAACGGTGCTCGGTGGCGACTTCGGAAAAGCGGCTATCGAGGCATTTGTAACAACATTTGAGGCTGAGACAGGTATCAAGGTGGTCCCGATCACGGACCAAGCCGACCCGGCTGCGATCGAACTGATGGTGACCAACAACAACGTTTCGATTGATGTGATCACCTTGGCAGCTCCGGATGCGGCCACTGCGAGTGCAAAAGGCCTGCTCGAGAAGATCGACTATTCAATCTACAAGCAGGAAGAACTCGATGCCATCGTAGAGCAGACACGGGATGACTATGGTGTTGGCATGGACATCTATTCCTACGTGATGGCCTACAGCACGGAAAAGTATGCGGCTGGCAATCCACAGCCAAGGACCTGGTCCGATTTCTGGAACGTTGACAAGTTCCCAGGCGTTCGCTCGCTCGTCTCTGGCCAGTACGGTAGTGAAGGCGCGTGGGAGGAAGCTCTGATGGCCGATGGGGTGGCTCCTGAGGCGATTTATCCGATGGACATCGATCGCGTGTTTGCCAGCTTGGACAAGATCAAACCTCATATCCGCAAATGGTGGGGAACCGGGTCTGAGATCCAGCAAATGATGCACGACAAGGCAGTCGATCTGGTGCAGAGCTATGACGGTCGAGCTAGCCGTTTGATCGATCAAGGCGCGCCCGTCGAGATCAACTGGAACCAGTCGAAGTGGACATGGGACGTTTGGGCTATCCCGAAAGGCAGTCCAAATGCAGCGAATGCGCAGAGGTTCATTGAATTCGCCACTCGGGCCGACAGACAGGCAGCATTTGCGAAACTCTACCCCGCTGGTCCAACCAACACCAACGCATTCAAACACATGCCGGAGGAACTCGGCCGCAAGCTCGCCACCCATCCTGAACATTTGGCGCAAAGCATCCCAATCAACGTAAAGTGGTATGCTGAGGTGGGATCAGATGGGCGTTCAAACACTGAGCGGCTCATCCAACGCTGGAACGAGTGGATTCTTCAATAACGCATCAGGCGAGGCGACGCGCCGTCTGTCACGACAAAAACCTAGCACGGTAGCTCGGCCGCAAAGCGCCTCGCCTCACAACCAGCTATTCATTATCGCTATCACATTTGGTTGCGCGGGAGGCGCAGCCTACGTTGCGACTTGCGAAATCCGTGAGCGAGCTTCGTAGTCACTATAGGAGGAGCATTACAAGCCGTGAACGTTAAACTTCCATCCTCACTTGCCGAGGCCGATGCGTCGAAAGAAACCGACGTCCCAGCACATATAGAGTTTCGTACCGTAACGAAAATGTATGGTGCGGTCACGGCGGTCAGGGATTTGTCGCTGACGGTCGGTCGCGGCGAATTCGTGACCATTCTTGGTCCCAGTGGTTCGGGCAAGACAACAGCATTGATGCTGCTTGCCGGCTTCGTGGCGCCTACTCAGGGTGATGTCCTGATCGCCGGCAAGTCGGTCGCGGCGGTTCCGTCTTACCGTCGCGACCAGGGCATTGTCTTTCAGAGCTACGCACTTTTTCCGCACTTGACGGTCTGTCAAAATCTTGAGTTTCCGCTTGAGATGCGCGGTATGAAGGCTGCCGAGAGACTGCCGCGGGTGAAGCGTATGCTCGAGCGTGTGCATCTGAAAGACTTCGGTGATCGTCTGCCTTCGCAGCTGAGCGGTGGACAGCAGCAGCGCATAGCGCTCGCCCGAGCGCTAATAGCCGACCCGCCGTTCCTTCTGCTTGACGAGCCGCTCGGTGCATTGGACCGAAACCTCCGCGAGCAGATGCAGATCGAGATGAAAAGCCTGCACCAAGAGTTTGGGATCACCACCATCTGCGTCACCCACGATCAGGAGGAGGCCCTTACACTTTCTGACCGGATCATAGTCATGCGCGCAGGTGAGATCGAGCAGACCGGCACACCGGAAGCATTGTACGATCGACCCGCGACGTCCTTTGTCGCCAACTTTTTGGTGAGGCCAATATCCTCCACATTCCTGACCTCAAGGCTGAATCAACGGTCGAGTCGCGGTCCGCCACTGTTCCTATGATACGACCGGAGCGCATCTCCATCTCAGCTCTGACTGCGAAGAAGGGAACTGATACGGAAAAGCGTCAGCATGTAACGGGACGCGTCAAGGACATGATTTATGCCGGTCCTTTGCGAAAATACCATGTTCGCGTGGGAAGCGGCGAGCTGATCGTGCGCGAGCATTGCGCCACGGGACAAACAGTCTTCAAGCCGGGCGAAGAAGTGCGCCTTGACTGGCTGCGGTCTGATGTCCGCTTCGTGAAGATCTAAACACCGACAGGGCAAAATAGATGGACTTGTTTCGCAAACTCGGTCGCTTGCCAATCGTGTTGACCATACCGGCATTTGCAATGCTGCTTGCGGTGTTTGGTATCCCGATCTTTCTCTTGTTTTTGCTAAGTATTCATGCGCCGGCCTTCTCCTTCGGTAGCTATGTGGCTTTTTTTCACAGCCGGCAAATGTTCGCGTACTTTATCAAACCCTTGAGATAAGCGTCCTCGTCACTGCACTTTGCATCCTGATAGGCTACCCGAGCGCTTATCTCATCGCGGCCGCCTCGAGCCGCGCACGTCTCGTGCTCATCGCACTCGTGATGGTGTCTTATCTGACCAGCCTTCTTGCGCGCACCTATGCTTGGATCGTGATCCTCGGCGATAGGGGATTGATCAATAATATGCTGCTCGACCTAGGACTGATCTCGAGCCCACTTGAGTTGATCTATAATCGCTTCGCGGTCTACATGGGCATGGTACATGTAATGCTGCCGATGATGATCCTGCCGCTCATCAGCGTGATGATGGGGATCGACAAGTCGCTTGTGGCAGCGGCCCGCAGCATGGGCGCGCGGCCGTCCACCGCTTTTTGGCGGGTGTTCTTGCCGCTAAGCCTGCCGGGCGTCCGCAGTGGGGCGCTGTTGGTATTCGTGATCTGCCTCGGCTTCTATATCACGCCTGCAGCTCTGGGTGGCCTGCGCGACACAATGCTGTCTACGTTCATCGCATCGCAAGTCAGGAGTTCCACAAACCTTGCGCCGACGGCCGCTTCGGCCTTCATCCTCCTCGCGGCCGCCATGGTAGTACTTTCGATGGTTGGCCTCGATCCCGCGGGAACGCGGGGCCAAGCAACACAAAAGGGCGGGAGCTCTTGGTTGAGCCGGTTGACCAGATCCGCCGGGGTCAGACGACATCTAGCCGAGCTTCTTGCGCCACGGAGGGCGAAACTCTGGACGGCACAGCTTTATCGAGCGGGTGGTAGCTTGGCATGGGAGTCGCTAGCTGGTCGAATCTTCCTCGCCGTAGTCATGTTCTTCCTGCTCTTTCCGGGCATTGTCGTCATTGTCATGTCCTTCGGCGCCGGGACGTTTCTGGAGTTTCCACCGTCGAGGTTCTCGCTGCAGTGGTACCAGTCGTTTTTTGGTGATCCGTCCTGGACGACTGCCGCGTGGACCAGCATCCGGATTGGGCTTGTGGTCACTCTATTGTCGACCGTGGTCGGAACGCTTGCGGCCTACGGTCTAAACAGCAGCCTTCCCCGGTTACGCGGCTCGTTGACCATGGCTGCTCTGAGCCCGATCACTCTTCCTGTCATCGTTGTTGGCATTGCGACCTATCTCGGACTGGTCAAACTCGGGTTAATCGGCACGGAGCTCGGCATTATTCTCGCTCATTCCACCGGCGCCGTTGCCTACGTTATTGTGGTCATATCGGCGACATTGGCTAACTTCGACAAGCGACTCGAGAATGCAGCCAAGAGCATGCGGGCAGGGTCGTGGCAGACCTTTAGACGGATCACGTTACCGCTGATCAGGCCCGGTATCATCGGTGGCGCAGTGTTCGCTTTCCTTCATTCTTTTGATGAAGTTGTGATCACTTCCCTGGTTGGAGGGCTCACCATCCGCACCCTGCCTCTGAAAATGTGGGAGAATATGCGCCACCAGCTCGACCCGACGATCGCCGCCGTTGCGTCGTTGCTGATGCTTCTTCCTTTCTTGTGGCTGATCGTCCTCTATGCCCTTTGGTGGCGCTCTTCATCCCTGGGGCGAGTTGCTTCGGCTGCGTCCCGCTGAGTAGGAAGGCGGCGAGCAGCGTGATCAGGATTTAAACCTCAGCTTGAACAGACGGCGGACGGACCGGGAGTTTAAGCGTACCCGAAACCACCCGTCATTGGCGGAACAAACGAACAAACTTCATAATTATTAGAAAGGAATGAAATGATGGTAGTCGCTAGAGGTCCGCAGCCCTTTCCAAGAAGCGAATACTTGCGCCGGATTGCTTTGGTGAAATCCGAAATGGCACGGCGCGAGATCGACGCGTTCGTCATCACCGACCAGCATAATATAACCTATCTTACCGGCTACACTGCGCTTTCTGCTTACGTACCGCAAGGCTTGGTGGTTTCAGTGCATGGCGAGGAGCCAGCGTTTATCTTGCGTCGCCAGGATGCCATAGCAGCCATTTACCAATGTTACATGGAGCGAGATAAGATCATTGCTTACCCCGAAGCGCTTATCGGCAATCCTGAAAGGGACGGATACGACTGCATTATCGAGTATCTGGAAGAAAACGGCCTTGCTAGACGCGGCATAGGAGTTGAGGCGAACAGCCTTTCAGTACAGGCCGTAGAAAAATTCAGAAAACGGCTCCCGGCGGCCTCAATTGTTGACTGCTCCGCAGCCGTCACATGGATCCGGATCGTCAAGTCGGACCTTGAGATCGAAGTAATGCGCGATGCAGCCGCAATAGCGGACACGGCGATCCTCCGTGAGCGCGACGAACAGCCCACGGCTTTCGGCGTTGACGGAATGGCAATAGCGCTGTCTTTCAGAATTTCTGCTTTGCCCGCTTTGGCATAAAATAGGTTCGGATATTGACGAGTGCTTCGGCGACC